>RECV01000233.1 GCA_007693845.1 Phycisphaerales bacterium | reverse complement strand
ACAGCCCGTAGTTGGACATCAGCGTCACGAGGCGGGACTGATCCGGATTGATGCGGAGCGACCGGCGAAAGGCGTCACGCGCTTCGCGGAACGCGGCCTGATCCTGACGCTCGCTGAGCAGCCAGGTGTTCAGCGCATTCACGCCGACGCCGCTCCAACTCGGCCAGTGCTGGGGATCCAGATCAACTGCCTTCCGGTAGGCGTTGATCGACTTGTCGTATTCTCCGAGCCGGAAGTAGCCCCACCCCAGACGTTCGTACGCATTGGCGGAGGGGTCGTACCGGACGAGATTCTCCGCGGTGTTGACCGCTTCCTGATACCGGCGTTCTTTGCCGAGCACGTTAATCAGGTTGAGCATGACCGGACCGGCATCATCGATCAACTCCATGGCGGTCAGGTACTGGTCGATCGCCTCACTGTTGCGGCCGAGCTTCTCGTACACCGCGCCGAGGTTGACGCGCGCGTTGCCGTTCTCGGGATCGTTGGCCACGGCCCGTTCCGCAAAGACGACCGCGCTGCGCGAATCATCCATCTGCAGAAACGTGGTGGCCAGATTGAGATTCGCGCGGGGGTGATCGGGATTGATGCTGAGCGCACGCTGGTAGGCGCGCACGGCTTCGACCAGCCGGTTGAGCATCTGCAGCGCGATGGCGTGGCCGAACTGGGCATCGAAATTGCGCGGCTCAAGCCGGGCGGCACGGGCGTAGGCGGGCTCGGCTTCCTCGTAGTTTTTCTGTTCTAGGTGAATGGACCCGATCCCGAGATAAGCGGTCGTGATCGTCGGGTTTTGCGCGAGCACCTCCCGGAACAGGTTCAGGGCCGATTCATAATCACCAGCGAGTCGGGCGTGTTCCGCCTCATCGAGGACCTGCTTCTGTGCTTCACTCGGGCCCGAACTCAGCGTGGGCGCGGGCCGCTGCCCCCGATTGCCGTCCAGGTAAATGCAGCCGGGCAACAGGGCGGTCGTCATCGCCGCCGCGAGGATCATGCCGAAAAGTCGATTCATGCTCATCCGTCCTTTATCCCACTTTGACCGGTTGAAAGCAACCGCCCGGCCGTCGGTCCCGGCCATATCGCATCAGGAGCGTGAATGTTTCCGGATTCGCTTCAGACGCTGGACATTGACGGCATCCCAGGATCTGCCTTTCTCATCGGTTTCCTTGGGCGTTTCCAGAATCTTCGGTACGCCGTCGAACTCGGGGCGGTTCAGAATCGCACGGAAGCAGCTGCGTCCGCACGTCCCATCGCCGATATGGGCGTGCCGATCCTTCCGCGACCCCACCGCCCCGACGGAGTCGTTGAAGTGAAAGACGTGCAGGTAGTCCCGGCCGCAGATCGAATCAAATTCATCCAGAACCGCCTCGGCGCTGGCGTCGGTGGTCATGTCGTACCCCGCCGCGGTGACGTGGCAGGTGTCGAAACAGAAAGCGACCCGCTCCGGCTCACGGACGTTCTCCCGCAGCCAGGCGAGGTGCTGAAAGTCGTATCCCAGATTCGTCCCCGACCCCACGGTGGTTTCCAGACAGGTGAGCACGCGGTAGCCCTTGAGCTCGCGATGCAGCCGATCGAGTGCTTTGACAATGCGCTTCATGCCGTCCCGTTCATCTTTCGTCGGCTTCTCGCGCAGCGGATTGGGGTCCTTCGGTTTGCGCGCCGTGCCGAGATGAGCGCCGGGATGCGCTACGCAAAGTGGAATGTGCAACTCTTCACACCGCTCGAGCTCCACCCGTTGCAGCGCGACCGATTTCTCCCATGCTTCGGAGTTCGGCGAAGCCAGGTTGATCAGATAACTGTTGTGACTCACCACGCGCACGGGTTCATCGGGCTGATCGAACGTGTCCCATGTCATCTCGGCAAGCGTTTCGAGCCAGCGCGCGCGTTCATCTTCCGCAAGCGGCTTGGCCGACCACTGACGCTGGTTCTTGGTGAAGACCTGAACGCAATCGAGCTTGAGGGCCTGGGCCTCATGGAGCGCGTTGGTCATCGAGCCGGCAATGGACAAGTGGGAACCGAACATGGGCGGACATGGTAACGGGGCGGGCACACCGTGGCACTGCGGACGCAGCGCGCGGAACAGACCGCCCCCTCGTTGCACGCTTCAACGGATCACTGGCAGAGCCATGCCGGATTACGGAGCATTCGGCAGGTTGAGCGGCAATGTCCAGTCCCGGTGGTCGGCCTGGTTGGCCCAGTGACGCATATCGCGCAGTTCGGATTCATTCAGGAGACCGACATGCCCGTCCATGAACGCGGTGACCGCCTGCCCGGAATGGCGCAGGGAGACGAAGCCGTAGTCAGCCGGTTCGCTCGCCTTGGAGTACTCATTCGGGCTCCAGCGTTCGGAGTCGGCCAGGTCGCTGAAGCGGGGTGAAAGTACGCGGTAGTAGCCCTCAATGACCGGGCCGACCGCCACGCCGTCGGAGAATTCTCTCGCGCGGGCGGAGGTGAACACGAGTAACTGTTCCGGCCGGCGCACTTCAGAGACCGTCTCGACCCAGAACCGTCCGAGAAGCGAGGCCGGGTTGAGCGGACCGCCGCTGCCCCCGGGCAGGAACGCGTAGCCGTTGGCGCTGTGATCGCCCCCGATCCACTGCGTATTGAGTCCGAGCGATGGGTAGAGCGAGGAGAGGTAGATGTACATGCCGTACTGCTCTTGCTCGTACTCGTCGATCTTGTCCCGCATCTGGTTGGTGTACAGGCCGCGGAAGTTGTAGTCGAGATACGGCGCGAGCCGCCACGGATAGCGTTTCATGCTGATGACCGGCTGGGGATTGCCCAGCGGCCCGGTTTGCGAGATTGGATTGCCGGACTGGTCATACGCCTCCAGTCCTTTGCTCGGCGGAAAGCCGGTCAGGACGCGGCCGCGATTGGCGTTGGCGTAGGCGTGGTAACCGACCATGAGTTGCCGGGCCGCATTGCTCTCGGTGGTGCGGTCGGCCGACAGGCGGATGGCGCGCAGGCCGGGCATCAGGAGGCCGATCAGTACCGTGATGATGCCGATGACGACGATCAGCTCGATAATGGTGAACCCCGCTCGGCGGGCGTCGAATGAAGTCAGAACTGCGGTGTTCCGGGCTAAGTCATTGTCAGGCATGGAGTTATGCATTTTCTTGCGCCCGTCGGGGAGGGAAGAACGTATGGGAGAACAAGGGGACCGTTCAAGAAATTTCGGCGGACCATCTTTGCATTCCGCCATTTGGGTGATAGTGTATCGTCATTGCGACTCAATCTCAACTATATTGCGTGTCATTCAGGGTTGTCATGTGAATGTAGATCAATACAAGAGTGTGCCGGGGTGAGTGGGGACGTATCCGCTTTGTCATTCCATTCGTCTCAATGCGGCGAATGGTTCACGAAATCAAGCGAGGACGCAAGATGGAAATGTACGGAATCACTGACGGGAAGGAAGGCGGACGGATGCCGCGCCGGAGGATCGGCCGGTCTTGCCTGTTCGGATTCGCCATTGTGGTCGGCTCGATGATCGCCGCGGCCGTTGCGGATGAAACCATCGAGTTCAATGCGGACAAGCCCACGCTCGACCGGTGGAACTATCCCTTCAATCAAACACCCGGCGTCCGTGAACTCGCCAGCATCTGGGGGGCGACCATTCCCGAAGAGCCCAACGGCTTCAGCCCGGACTTTGACAATCGCGATGCGCAGTTTCATGTCGGCTTCGCCACCGATGAGAGTATTCCGACTGACCTCGGCCCGGAGAGCTATCACATCACCGAAGCTGTGGTCACGATCATGATTGGAACCAATAACACGTTCCGATACGACCCGACTTACGACATCTGGCAGAGCTACCTGCCGGTGAATCACCCTGACTTCATCCCCGACGACACGACCGGCAGGCCGATGGAGCTTTACGGCGTGGGTTTTCGAAACGGTTTCGACGCGCTGAGTTACACCGAGACCACCGCGTATTCGACGATCAGCCCGTTCGGCAAATTCGTGCGCACCACCTACGCGATGGATTTTGATGCGCAAGGTGAGCCGCGCGATGTCAGCAACAACATCGATGAGATGTTTGATCCCTCGCCCTTCGCCATCGGGCAGACCGACACCGTCGCGCCGGGTGCGTTCGTGCCCCAGTTGACGGTCTTCACCTTCACGATCGACGTCGAAGATGAATTGATCCAGAACTACCTCCGCGAGTCACTCGACCTCGGCATCGTGCACTTCATGTTCTCATCGCTGCACGCCGCGTCGGACCCCGCAGACAATGGCGACTTCAGCAGCACGTATCCCGAGATCTTGACGAAGGAAAACCTGTTCGTCATGGCCGGGCTCGCCGACGCGTCACAGTTGTCGTTGACCGTTGAGATCATTGACGACCCGGGTGACCCGGGCGTGATCGGCGACCTCAACGGTGACGGGGTGGTGAACGTCTTTGATCTGCTGCTCCTGCTCGAGCAGTGGGGCGTCTGCGCCGATCCGGAGAACTGTCCCGCGGATCTCGACGGCAGCGGCACGGTCAACGTCTTCGACCTGCTCATCCTGTTGGAGAACTGGGGATAGAACTGGGGATAACGATGTGAGCAGGATTGGGGCCTGGAACTTCGGGGAAAAGTATGGGGCGGGTACATGTGGTGGGGGATCGCTTCCTTGCGAAGCGCGGCTCGTCAACATGTCACACGCTCATCAGTACTCAATCAAGTAGGAGAAAGAACGCATGCAAGTCAAGAACGCACTCATCGGCACACTGGTCCTTTCCATCACGGGCGTCGCTGCCGCGGCGACGACACCATTCACCGAATCATTCAGCAGTGACAACGCCAACTGGGGCGGCGGCGGCGACTGGCAGACGTTCGTGCCGCTCGACTGGACTGCGACCGGCGGTCACGACGGCGGCGGATTCGTCAGCACCACGAATAACTTCGCGGACTTCACGCCCGGCGGATTTCCGCTCACCCTCTTCCGCGGGCAGGACAACTTCGGAAGCAGCGGCGGCAACTTTCAAGGGGACTGGCTTTCCGGCGGTATCGTCGACTTCAGGTTCTGGGTTCGTCACGATGCCGACGTGGACCTCGATTTCTTCGTGCGCTTCACGCCCGTCGGATCGAACGCGCCGTCCATGAACCTGTTCTTTGATCAGCTCGTTCAGCCGGGTGAGTGGACGGAACTCAGTCTGGTCGTCAGCCCCGACAACGACGACTTCGTCGTCGGCGGCGGACCCGGAACGTTCGGCACCGTCTTCGGCAACCTTGGCAAGATTCAGATCGGCGCCGATGTCAGCGATCTGGCCGGCATCGATCAGGACTTCACCTTCGATCTCAGCGAAGTGTCGATCGACGTCCCCGCGCCCGGCGCGCTGGCGATCTTCGGCCTGGCGTTCGCAGCACG
>RECV01000074.1 GCA_007693845.1 Phycisphaerales bacterium | reverse complement strand
CTGCTGTTCCTGCGTCTGACGACTTTCCTCGTTCAGGCCGGTGAGTTCCGTCGTGATCGCTTCGATCCGGGAGTCGAGGCCGGCGATCTGCGTGACCAGTTCGTTGAGTTCGACGCGGCGGGTCAGCCAGCCGTCTCCCGCGCTGCTGGCCTTGGACTGCCCGGTGACGATGCGTCCATCGGGTTCCACCAGATCGCCGCGCCGGGTCACGAACCGATATCCCGCCAGCGGGCCGGCGGCGAGCATCAGTGCGGCATCGAGGTCACTGACCACGATCGTCTTCGAAAGCAGCCGCGAAACCGCACGCTCCGCGTGGGGCGCGACCGAGATGTACGACAACAACGGCGTGCCGAGCGCGGGATCGATCGGCGCGTGCGGCGGGGTCGGGGCATCGTCGTGTTCATTCAGCCAGCGCGTCGCAAGAAAGCGCACGCGCCCCTGCAAATGCGAAATCGAGTCGTCCAGTGATCGCAGATCATCAAACCGATCGAAAAGCAGCAGTTCCAGATTGCCGCCCAGCGCCGCTTCAACGAGCGGCGCGTGCTCACGATCGGTATCGATCGCATCGGCGAGCAAACCGCGCACGCCGGGGAAATCCTCCGGCCGATCGAGAATGTGCTTGACCGCGTCGTCGAGACCTTCGCGGGCTTCCTGCATTTCTTCGAGCAGGTGGCGGCGTGACTCGCGGGCCGCGCGTTCGTGCCGCAGATCGGAAAGGTTCTCGGACAGCTCCGCCTGCCGCTCCCCGAGCGTGGCGGCAGCGCGGTCGTGTTCATCAAGTCGGGCTTCCAGCTCATCAACGCGCTGCTGGGCCGAGCCGCGCCGCGCATCGGTCTCCCGCTTGTTCGCTTCGGCCTGCTGCTGCTCGTTCGTGATTTCATCGCGGCGGGCGGTAAGCTTTTCGGTCTGCTCACGCAGTGTACCGATCCGGCTTTCGAGCGAATCAATGCGCGATTGCAGTTGGTTACAGCGCTGCTCGGAACGGCTGATCGATTCTCGCAATTCCTGTAGGGCTTCGCTCGCAGCCATCAGCGTTTCGTGACGCTTCGCGCGACCGTCGTTCAGTTCGCTGACGCGCGTCTCGGTCCGCTCGACGGCCTCAGCGGCCTCGCGGATCGCGTTCTCCGCATCCTCGAATTCCTGCTTGAGTGACTCGAGCCGCTTGGCCGTCTCTTCAAGTCGCGTGCGATCGCCCTTGATGTTTTCGTTGGTCTCGCTGAGATTGCGCTCGGTCAGCTCTCGCCGCTGATCCGCGTGCTTGCGGTTGGCGATGAGTTCGTGACGCTGCTGTTCGAGCTCGCGCTGCTTGCCTTGCACTTCGTGCCGCGCAATCTCCGCATCCTGTTTCTTGTCTTCAAAGGTGCTGACGAGTTCGAGCAGTTCCTTGCGTTTGGCATCGAGGTCCGTAATGCGGCTGGTCAAGCCGTCCAGTCGCTCGCGCAGTTCGTGGTAGGTATCGAGCGACATCGCCACGCGCAGCTCGCGGTACCGCGCGTCGAGTTCCTGGAACCGCCGGGCCTTGGACGCCTGCCCCTTCACGATGCGCAGGCGGCGTTCCGTGTTGGCGAGTTGTTCCCGCACGCGCACCAGGTTGACTTCCGTGCGTTCGAGCTTGCGGGAGGCCTCGACTTTCCGGGTCTTGAACTTGGCGACGCCGGCCGCTTCTTCGAGAATCGCGCGGCGTTCGATCGGATTGGCCATGAGCATCGCGTCCACGCGCCCCTGCTCGATGATCGAGTAGGCGTGCGTGCCGATGCCGGTGTCCATGAACAGCTCTTTGATGTCGCGCAGGCGCACTTTCTTGCCGTTGATGAGGTACTCGCTGCGACCGTCGCGGTAGAGGCGGCGGGCGACATCGACCTGCTCGGCATCGAAGTTGAGCAGGCGGCCGTGCGGGTGGGAACTCTCGATGCGGCCGACGTGATCGGCTTCGTCATCGGATTGTTCAAGCACGGGATTGTCGAAGGTCAGCGTGACGTTGGCGGCCCCGACGGGCTTGCGAGAGGAGGAGCCGGCAAAGATGACATCGAGCATCGCATCGCCGCGGAGACTTTTGGCGGAGCGCTCGCCGAGCACCCACTTGATCGCGTCGACCACGTTGGACTTGCCGCACCCGTTGGGACCGACGATGCCGGTGATCGGCTCGTCGAACCGGAACTCGGTCGTGTCGGCAAAGGATTTAAAACCGGAGAGCGTGACTTTAGCAAGACGCATGCGGCGGTGACCTCCTGTCATGCCCGGGCTCGATCCTCGAGCGCCGTTGGGGGATATGCGAAACGCTGCGGTGAGGAGTCGAAATTTCGTCAGGTCGATCCGCCACAGTCTTCACAGCTTAGCAAATCCGGTCCGTCGGTAAATCTGAAATTACAAATGATCAGTCCCGATTGCCTCGTCGCGGCACGTCCGACGAGCCGCCGATCGACTGCGACGGTGACAGCCGATCCAGATCACTGATCGGCCCCTTCTCCTCGTCGGGGTCAAAATCGGCCCAATCCGACTCAGGATCGGCGAATTCCGGCCTTTCCACCACCTCGGCTTCCTCGCCCTGTCGAAGGATCGCGGCCCGGATCCGGTCCTGATCGGCCTTGAAATCTGCGGCGATGTAGTCCTGCCGCCAGATCTGGTAGAGCGCGCCCACCGTCTGGCCGTAGGTCATCCCCAGTCCCGCCGCCGGCCGCTCCACCGTGGTGGTGTGGCCCAGGAACTGCACGAAATCCTCAAGAACGGGCTCGACCCGGTGAATCTCTCCCTCCAGGTCCGTGCCGTTGCGGCGGAAGAAAACTTCCAGCTTATCGCTGTCATCGAGGTCCTTGACCATGAACCGGTTCGACCACGCCTGCACGAACACCGGCCGGTTGACCTTCAGGTCGTCGCCGCCGAAGAGCACAATCCGCGGCTTGCCGAACTGCGTGATGTAGATCATCGGATGCTTGGATTCGACGACATCGAGGACGAATTTGCCATCCACGGCGTAGCGCCGCAGTCGCGGGTCATCCCGTTCCACCAGCGCCTCATAAGCCGCCAGCCGCACATCCACGTCTTCATCATTCAGCAGATCATGCAGTTCGCTGTTGATCCGCGGATACACGGGCATCCCGCCGAGCAGTTCGATCGCCATGAGACGATTGTCCAGCGACCCGGTGTGCGCGAGATCGATCAGATAATTGATGACGAGTCCGTGATTCAGCTTGGCCCCCGCGCGCAGCGCCGCCAGCCGCGGCAGCTCTTCGGGATAATCGTACAACTCCTTGATGACCGGCAGGGCGCGCTCCCCGAGCGCCTGCCAGCGCCACGAAGCGGTCATCGCATCGGACGGATCGGCCAGCAGAGCGCGGCGGATCGAAACCGCGACGGACTCCACGTTCGCCTGGCGGATCGTCATGTGTTCCAGCAGCGTGACAAACTCTTCCGTTCGGTCCCGGTAGGACGGCGGCACGGTGATCTCGATCGAGCTGTCCGACTCGCCGCGCGCGGTCTGCTCCCGCTGACCACGCTCCTGCGGGAAGCGGGTGTTGATCGCATCCTGAAGGATGGTGGCCCGAATGTGGCTCGGGTTGAACAGCCGCAACTTCAGCGGCATGTCGCGCTGCACCTCGCCGCCGTTGAGAATCATGCCGGAGGTTCGCGTGACGGTGTCACGCTCGACCGCGCCGGGTTCAGCGAAAGGATTGACAAAGATCGGGCCGCGAGCGCGGGCGATCGGGAAGGCCTGCCCGCCGCCGGTGGTCAATTGCCCCGGCCGCAGTTCCGTGGTGTACAGCGTGCCGCCTTCCAGACTGGTGGTGCCGGTCCGCGGATCGGCATAGACGCGAACATCAAAGCGCGTGCCGGGGATCGTCCTGCCGCGCATCGTTCTTCGCCCGACCGCCGCCGGCGGAATGACCGCTTCGACGACGACCACCGCGGTGTCCATCGAGTTGAGCATGGCTTCGGGCTTGATGTGGCCGTAGCCCTCCCGTTCGCTGCCGATGCCGCGGCGTGACATCTCCTGAATCATGTGGGCGCGCAGTTGGGGCGGAATCTCGCGCGATCCGGTGCCGTTGAGACCGACCACCAGACCGTAACCGCGGGCCACGACCGGGCGGTAGCCGTCCAGCATCGCTTCGGATGCCACCGTCCCCCGCATCATTCGCGGAATGTCGAGCGCAGCCGTGTTGACCTCCGCGCGTGTGGCCTGCGGCCGCGGCGTGGCTTTCTCCACGCCCGAGCATCCCACCGCGCTGAACGCGCCCAGCAAGAGAATCAGCAGCAACGTTGGGACATACACTACGCGAAAGCTCTTCATTCGCACCTTCCATCCTGAATGGGCCTGTGGGATGCCACGACGAAACGTCCCGCCGCGCCGGGTTCCAACCGCCGGATCCCAGTCGGATGGTCCGACCGCCCGGCCCGACCCGCCGGCTCAACCCGTTGAAACCGCTCGGGATAACCCATCAGGATACCGCCGCCGGGGGTTCCGCTCAATTTTTCGCGCCGACCGTCTGCGGTTTTTCCGTTCGGGTCATGGTCATGATCGCATCCACCAGCTTGCCGATGCCCTCATCGACCTGATGTAGCCGCTCTGCGGACATGTACGCGGGGGTCGAGACGATTCGACGCTCGCGATCGATGTGAATCTCCTCCGTCGGGCGATCCTGGTGCTTGGCCCCCATTTTCTCGAGCGCTGAGGCCGTCTCCCGGTCCGTCCCGATCGTCAGCTCCGCACCCGGGAAGAGCTTCGCGCCGATCGCCGGCGAGATGCAGATCAACCCAAGGGGCTTGCCCGCCTCGTGGGCTTCCTTCAGCACCCGCTCGACCTCCGGGTTCACCTCGCACTCCGGCCCCTTGGTTGCGAAGCTGCACAGATTCTTGGCCGCCCCGAATCCGCCGGGCAGGATCACCGCATCGAAATCAGCCCCCTTGACCTTCGCCAGATCCTCAACTTCCCCGCGGGCAATGCGGGCCGCCTCGGTCCGGACGTTCCGCTTTTCCTTCATCTCATCGCCGGTCCGGTGATTGACCACGTGCATCTGCTCGATATCCGGAGCGGCGATCGTGACATCCGCGCCGCGTCGATCGAGGTGCAGCAGGGTGATGACCGATTCGTGAATTTCCGAGCCGTCAAAGACGCCGCAGCCGGACAGAATGACCAGAACCTTCTTCATGACCTACCTCCCATCGTGTGATTGGGGCGGCCCGCGGCTGATCGCGGACCCGCCGACACTGTTTTTCTCAGTTTCATCGCGACAAAGTCGCGCTACCACATCCTACCCCGCTTCCCCGCGCCATTCCGCCCGCGCCGGCCGGCAATCTCGCGGTCCACTCACGACCGCCAACCGCCCCACGGCCGGTAAACCAACGCACGACTCCGG
>RECV01000206.1 GCA_007693845.1 Phycisphaerales bacterium | reverse complement strand
TTGGACAGCCAGATCTGCTCCCGCAACGTCGTGGTGGGGACGAGGTTGGCGGTGATCGTCGCCTTGCCCACGCCCTGCAATGCGAGACCGTAGGCCGTGGCCATGTTGACCGCGTTCTCGGCGAAGGATGCCGCTTCACGTCCCGCCACGCTGATGCGCTTGTATTCATCCAGCCGCGCCACGTTGAGCTGCAACTGCTGGCCAAGATACTTCCGCAGACCGGGGATCTTGAACGTCGAACCGAGACCGATCATGGTCTTCAGTTCCTGTTCTCGGTGCAGGGACTGGTAGTAGCCGATGGACCGCTGCAGATCCTGCAGCAGGTCGCTGAACACCGGGCGCATCGCCTGCATGATCTGCTTGGCGTACTTGCTGCTTGATGCTTCCTGCTTGAGCTTCTCGGCTTTGGCGTAACTGAGCTTGAAGGCGTTGGCGATCGCTTCAGTGAAGTGCGTGCCGCCGAGCGGGAAGGTGCGAATCCAGCAGCGCCCCTGTTCGACGATCACCACGTCCGTGGCCTGCGTGCCGATGTCGAGAAAGATCACCGGATCGGATTCGGACTTGAGATTCAAGTCGTAGGCCATCGCGTTGTAGACCGACACGGGGCTGAGGGTCAGCGCTTCCGGCGTGACGCCCAGTTCGCTGTAAAGACCGAGCTTCTGCTGCACGCGCTCGCGCGTGATCGCGAAGATGCCAACTTCGATCTCCGGCGTATCTTCCGAAGTAAAGGTCTCGTAGTCCCACTCGACCTGATCGATCGGGAAGGGAATCTGCTGCACCGCTTCAAACTTCACGATGTCGGGAACCTTTTTCGGCTCCACGGGCGGAAGCTTGGCGAAACGCGCAAAGGCCGAATGCCCCGGCACGCTCATGACCAGATGCTCGCCTTCCAGATCCTTCTGGGAGATGAACTGCCCGAGACTCAAGCGAACCATTTCATCCTGATCGAGGTCAGGCGTGGTCAGAACTCTCTTGTGAGGGATAACCGCGAAATCGGTGACCGCAACATCGTCTCCATCACGCTCGAGACGAAGCGCTTTGATCGCATACGCGCCGATTTCGATACCCCAGGCCGCTTTCATTGCCATGGTGTCGGATACTCCGAATCCTGCTGTGCGGAACGCTGCGAGGCGAACGCTCCAAAACGCCGTGATTTCTGAATGATAGCGAATGGATTGCAGCAGCGCGAAGCCAATTGGCTGCGGATTCCCAATCGAATCCGTTCTGAATCTTGCGCGGGAAGTCGATCTCTCCCGCTGACGCAATCGCGAACGCCGACTAGCATGGATGAGGCATGCGTCCGCTGACCTATCGAATCCGCACACTCGGCTGCCGGGTCAACCACGCCGAGTCTCGTGAAATCGAAACGCTCTTGCGCGAACGCGGTCTCGTGGCCGCCGAACGACGCGCCCCGGCTGACCTGGAGGTCATCCACACGTGCAGCGTCACACAGGCCGCGGCGGCCAAGAGCCGCCAAACCATTCGGCGCGCTGCCAAGCAAGCTGTTCACACGCCATCCATCGGCGATCCATCGGGTCTGATCCATAATCACATTCCGGGCGATGGCGGCCACGAGCCGCCCGTTTCGCCAAAAATTCTGGTCACCGGCTGTTACGCCAGCACCAATCCATGCGAAGCCGCCACGCTCGTCGGCGAGCAGTCCGTCATCGCGCACCATGATGACTCCAATTCAGCCCTCCTCATCGAGCGTCTTGCTCGGCAGCTCGATGACTGGCTGAATAATCATCCGCGTCTATCCATGCTACGCGGAAGTGACGGCGAAAGTTCCCCATTCCACCGGCGAAATCATCCACCGGCACGGATTCATCGCCTGCCCGTCGTGCCGCCCCAAGGGCGAAGCCAGGGACGCGGCCAAACCTCCTCGAACGGGGCCGCCCGGCACATCCGGGCCGAGCTGCGCATTCAGGACGGCTGCGATGCCCACTGCACCTTCTGCATCATCCCGAAAATTCGCAAAACGCTGCGGTCGAAATCCATCAGCGATGCCGTCGAGGAGGCGAGACAACTCGTCGATCTCGGCCATAAGGAGATCGTCCTCACCGGCATCTTCATCGGCGCGTTCGGCCACGAAACCGCCCTCCGCCGCAAACAGACCCACCGCCACGCCCATCCGCTGGCCGACCTGGTCGACGCCGTCGCGCAAGTCTATGGCCTGCAGAGACTTCGGCTCAGCAGCATGGAGCCGGGGGACTGCTCTGAGCCGCTGCTGGACGCCATGCTCGCCAATCAACCGGTCGTCGTGCCGCACCTGCACCTGCCGCTCCAGTCGGGCAGCGATCGGATACTTCGGCGAATGAATCGGCAATACACGGTGGCCGACTACCTGGAAATGATCGACCAGGTGAACCAGTCGCTGACCGCCGATGGGCTTCCGCCCGCCATCACGACGGACATCATCTGCGGCTTTCCGGGTGAGACCGAGGCGGACTTCGCCGCCACGCAAAGCGTCGCCGAACGCGTCGGCTACCTGCATATGCACGTTTTCCCGTTCAGCCCCCGCTCAGGCACCGCCGCGGCCCGTTGGACCGATCGCTTCATCGATGACCGCACCCGGAAGGTCCGTGTCCGATCGCTGATCGACCGCGAACTCGACCCTGAAGTCGGGCTGGCGATTCGTTACCTTCGCCGGCTCCGCGGCCGGACGGTCCGCGTGATCCTCGAGCAGCCGGTCAAGGGCCGCCCCGGCTGGATGAGCGGCCGATGTGATCATTACGCGGAAATTCAGGTGCCGACCGATCGGCCGCGCGGTACGCTGATGTATTGCACCGTGACCGAGGTCTCGCCGAGCCGGGTCGTCGGCCAGCCGGTGCGCGATGCTCACCCCCTGCCGGTGCTGACGCCGGCCTGATATTCAATCCACGCCCTTCTCCCCGTTCGACACCGCCTAAAGACGACTGACCATGACCACCCCCGACCCGAAGAAGTCCTCCGGTTCGAGTCTCGACTCGAAGCTCGAAGCTGAAATTGAAGCTGCACTCGGCGACATGTCGCTCGACGACATGATGGATGTCAGCGATACGAAACGAGCCGCCCCGGCCGCCGCCCACAAGTCCGGTGGTGGGGCCGGCGGGTCGCAACGCGAGGAGAAGACCGGCCTCATCGTCGATATCCGCGGCAAGGAGGTCTACGTCGAGTTCGGCCCGAAGTCGCAGGGCATCTGCCCGCTCGACCATTTCAGCGAACCGCCCAAGCCCGGCACGAAGGAGAACTTCCTCGTCGATCGCTACGACAAGAACGAAGGCATGCTCATTCTCACCAAGCCCGGCTCGGTGCAGAAAGCCGAGTGGGAATCGCTGGAAATCGGGCAGACCGTCGAAGCCCGCTGCACCGGCGTGAACAAGGGCGGCCTCGAGATGGAAATCGCCAAACACCGCGCCTTCATGCCCGCCGGACAGGTCGATGTGCGCCACATCGCCGAGCTCGAGGTCTTCGTCGGCGAAAAGATGCCCTGCGAAGTGATCGAACTCGACCGCCAGCGCGGCCGCATCATCCTCAGCCGCCGCAGTGTGCTCGAAGCGGAACGCGGCCGGCTGCGGGAAAACCTGCTGGAAAATCTCGAAGTCGGTCACCAACTGCCCGCGGTCATCACCAGCATTCAGCCGTACGGCGCGTTTGCCGACCTCGGCGGCATGGACGGGCTGATCCACATCTCCGATCTCAGTTACGAACGCATCAACGATCCTTCCGAAGTCGTCAAGGAAGGTGATCAGGTCGAGGTGCGCGTGCTGAAGATCGACACCTCCCAGGATCCGCCGCGCATCGGGCTCGGCCTCAAGCAGACGATGAGCGATCCCTACCAGGAGAAAGCCGGCGCGATCAGCGAAGGTGATGAAGTCACCGGCAAGGTCACCAAGCTCATGGCCTTCGGCGCCTTCGTCGAACTCTCACCTGGCGTGGAAGGGTTGATCCACATCTCCGAACTCAGCCACGAACGCGTGCACAAGGTCAGCTCGGTCGTCAAGCCCGGCGAGGTCGTCAAAGTCAAGGTCGTCTCCGTCGATCACAACAACCGACGAATCGGCCTCTCACTCAAGCAGATGACCTCCCAGGAGCAATCGGAGAACTTCGACCGCGGCGAAGATCCGGAAATGCGCAAACTCAAGGCCCAACTCAGTGAAAAGTTCGGCGAACTCAAGGGCGGCCTCGGTTAAAGCGCCTCCTTTACCCAGACTTGAGGAGAGGGACCGGTGGTGAGGGATCATGCCCGAATGAAATGAAGCATGTGATCAGCATGAAATGCAATGAATATGGCGTTGATTGCAATTGTGCTTTATGTCTTGCCTTCAGTCATCGGCATTGCCTGCATGGAAGCGATTCTGCATAGACGATTCGCAGGCGTATCACGTGCATTGTCTGACTGCGTGATCGATGATCGAAACGAACGCCATCAGATTCGACGTAAGCCCGGCGGGTGGCCGGTCCCTGTCCATCTCACGCCAGAAGTTCAGCAACGACTACGGCGGTTGTCCAATGCCTTGCGCAAATTCGGCACGAGCTCGTGGATGGCCATGGGGTCGCTCGGTGTTGCCGCCTTTGCCACGCCGTACCTGCTCCTGGAGTTCTTCACTTCCGTTTGGATCGTCCCCGAGTCTCTTACGATTCCTCTCGTCGCGATGACTGTGACCGTGGCCCTTTCGGGAATCTACTACGCACATCGCAGCAGGTTCTACAAGGCACAACGCAATTCGAGAGACGTTCTCTTATCGTGCCAGTTGTGCCCGTGCTGCCTCTACGATGTGCGTGACGCACCACATGTCGATGCGACAATCGTCTGCCCGGAATGCGGCGCAGCGTGGAAAGAGAGAGTTGAGTAGAATCCGCTCAAGCACAATCGATTGAGTCAACTCCGAATGCCCGCATCGATTAGACAGGAAGCTCAATTTGCTTCATCGCTTTTAGCATCCCTGGCGCGGGAATGGTGCCCCGATTCGAGGATTTCGCTCGTGCCGCCAAGCCGGGGGAGAGACGGGTGTGCTACGATTGATTGATAGACCATCACGTCAAGGACGCGGCCCCTGCTGCGCCCGCTCGCATGTCTCACGGAGCCCCGTATGCCTCCGATTGCCCCGGCCGATCCGTCGGTCTCCTCTCGCTCATCTGATTCAGCGTCAGCCGATGCTGCTGCGACCGCCACGCCTTCAGCCAAGCCGGAATCGCTCCGCCTGCCGACCCCCGACCGGGTGGAGTGGCATCGCATCATGCTGGCCTCGCTGCTCGTTATCGGCTCGGTGCACCTGATCGCGCTGCTGGCCTTTGTGCCGTGGCTCTTCAGCTGGACCGCGCTGATCACCTGCATCATCTGCGTCCATCTGTTCGGCCAGTCGATCACGATCGGCT
>RECV01000181.1 GCA_007693845.1 Phycisphaerales bacterium | reverse complement strand
CCGATGATGCGGGGCAAGTACGGCCGGATCATCAACATCGGCTCGGTCACCGGCGTGGTCGGCAACAGCGGGCAGGCGAACTACGCCGCGGCCAAGGCCGGCCTGACCGGTCTGACCAAGACGTTGGCGAAGGAGCTGGGATCGAAGGGGATCACGGCGAACGTCATTGCCCCGGGGTTCATCGAAACGGATATGACCGAGGCCCTCCCGCAGGCGATGAAAGACGAAGCGGTGAAGAACCTTCCCGCCCGCCGCATGGGCCGGGCCGAGGAAATCGCTCATGCCGTCTCATTTCTCGCCTCGGAAGGGGCGTCCTACGTGACCGGACAGGTTCTCGTCGTCGACGGCGGATTGACCTGCTGAGCCATTCCGTGGGCGAACGTGACGGGATTGTTCAGACCGCATTGCAAGGTATGGGAATGCGGCTATATTGGGCCCCCATCGGCGATCTGGCAGCCGATGTTGTCTTTCAGGAGATGCACCGTGACCGAGCAGGAAATCGAAGCCAAGGTTGTTGAGATTGTGGCCGAGCAGATGGGCGTGGATAAAAGCGAGATCACACGCGAGACGAGCTTCACGAACGATCTGAATGCGGACAGTCTCGACGTCGTCGAACTGGTCATGGAATTCGAGGATGAGTTCGAGACCTCGATCCCCGATGAAGAGGCCGAAAAGATTCAGACCGTCGGCCAGGCGATCACCTACATCTCGACCCACATGAACAAGTAAGCGTGGGAACGGGAGAATCCATGTCCCCTATCCATGACTCGGCCGCGGCGCGGCCGCTCTTCGGTCCGGTCTCGCGGGAGTTGCTCGTATGACGCAGCCCACCGCCCGTCGCCGCGTTGTCGTCACCGGGCTTGGCGCGATTACCGATGTCGGCCACAGTGCCGCCGACACTTGGGATGCGCTGAAGAACGGTCGGTCCGGCATCGAGCTCATTCAGGCCTTTGACCAGGATGAACGCTGGGCCGTTCGCATCGCCGGTGAAGTGCGGAACTGGGATTACAGTTCCGTCATTGACTTCCGCGAAGCCAAACGGATGGACCGGTTCACGCTCTTCGGCATGGGCGCGGCTGAAGAAGCCGCACGCGATTCGGGGATCGACTTCTCGCAGGGCGATCCGTACCGCCGCGGCGTGGTCATCGGCTCCGGCGTTGGAGGCATCCTCACCATTGAGGAATATCACAAACGCCTGCTCGACGGCGGGCCGCGAAAGCTCAATCCGTTCGTCGTGCCCAAACTGATGGTGAACGCCTGTGCGGGGAATGTCTCCATTCGACACAACCTGCGCGGCGTGAATTCCGCCACCGCCACCGCCTGCGCGACCGGCGCGCACGCGATCGGCACCGCGTTCCACCTGATTCAGCGCGGCGATGCGGAAGTCATGTTCGCGGGTGGATGCGAGGCCGCCGTCTCTCCGCTCTGTGTCGGCTCCTTCGCTTCGATGAAGGCGCTGTCCACGCGCAACGATGATCCGACCAAGGCCTCGCGACCGTTTGATGTCGATCGTGATGGCTTCGTCCTCGCGGAAGGCGCTGCGGTGATCATTCTGGAAGAGTTGGAGCACGCCAAGCAGCGCGGCGCGACAATCTACGCCGAGATGCTCGGCTTCGGTTCCTCGGGCGACGCCGATCACATTGCCGCTCCTGATGCGGCGGGCACCGGGGCTCAGCACGCGATGAAACTCGCCATCCGGGACGCCGGTTTGAATCTGGAACAGATCGGGTACATCAATGCCCACGGAACGTCGACCCCGCTCGGCGACGCGGCGGAGGTTACCGCGGTGAAACGACTCTTCGCCGATCACGCTTCGAAGCTCACGATGAGCTCCACCAAGAGCATGACCGGCCACACGCTCGGTGCGGCGGGGGGGATCGAGTCGGTCGCGACGATTCTGGCGGTGCGCGATGACCTGCTGCCGCCGACGATCAACCTCGATCAGCCGGACGATGAGTTCGACCTGGATTTCGTGGCCAACACCGCCCAAGAGCGGAAACTCGATTACGCCTTGAACAATTCCTTCGGATTCGGCGGGCACAACGTCTCGCTGGCCTTCGGAAAATACCGGGGCGATTGAGCAAAATCCCCATTCAGTGATCCACGGCGGTGGACTATACTTGCGCCCACGGTTCGGCGCGTCGGATTGCAACGCGCCACGCCGCGCAGGTCGTTCGTTCCGCGCGGCAGGTGATCGTTCCCCATTCACTCAAGCACGGATACGGCATGGCCATCTTCACCCGTTCCAAGAAACGTACGCAACCCACCGAAGTGTCCGTCCCGGCGGCCAACGGAACGCCCGCTGACCAGGGCGAACCGATCGCGCCGAGCGACCCCGCGCTCGAACAGGCGATTCAGAAACTCGGCCGGGCGTACCTCGATGAATCCCGTCGTCACAAGACCGGCATGTTCTCGACCCAGTTCTGGTCGGACAAACTCATGGACTGGTCGATGAAGGACGAGGCGTTCAAGGTCCAGCTCTTCCGCTTCGTCGATACCTTTCCCGCGCTGAAAACCTCCGATCAGGTGCACGAGCACCTGGTCGACTATCTCACCCAGCCGGGCGTGACCCCGCCGCCGTTTCTCAATATGGGCCTCAAGGCGGGCGGGATGATGAAGGGCACGCTGACCAAGACCGTGGCGGGTCAGATCACCAACATGGCGGAGAAGTTCATCGCCGGCACCGATGCCCGCAGCGCGCTGCCGAAGCTGAAAAAACTCTGGTCAAGGCAGATGGCGTTCTCCGTTGATCTGCTCGGCGAAGCGTGTGTGAGTGATGCCGAAGCGGACATGTACCGCGAGAAATATCTCGATCTCGTAACCAATCTTCCCGAGGAAGTTTCCTCCTGGCCCGCCAACGAGTTGCTCGAGACGGACCACCTCGGCCCGCTTCCGCGCACGAATGTTTCGATCAAGATCAGTTCGCTCTTCGCCCGGACCGATCCGATCGACTTCAGGGGATCGATCAACGGGCTTGTCGAGTCACTTTGCCCCGTGCTTGAAGCGGCGAAAAAGCATCGCGTGCACATCAACTTTGACATGGAGCAGTTCGAGCTGAAGGATCTGACGCTCGAGTTGTTCATGCGCTGCTGCGAGGAGATCGACTTCTCCGCCGGTCTTGCGATGCAGGCGTATCTTCGTTCGGGCGATGAAGATGCCAAGCGCATCATCGACTGGTCGAGGAAGACCGGCCGTCAGGTCAGCGTGCGTCTGGTCAAGGGTGCTTACTGGGATTTCGAAACGATCCACGCAGAGCAGATGGGCTGGCCCGTCCCGGTGTGGAGCCGAAAAATCGACACGGATGCGTGCTTCGAGCGCATGACCCACGCGTTCATGGAAGCCACGCCGCGCACGAAAGGTGAGGGCGGTATCAAGCTCGCGCTCGGCTCGCACAACGTGCGCTCGATCGCGGTCGCGCTCGCGCTGCTGGACAAGCACGATTTGCCGTCGAGCGCGCTGGAACTGCAGATGCTGCACGGCATGGCGGATCAGCTCAAGGGCGTTGCGGTCGAACGCAAGCTGCGGTTGCGCGAGTACGTTCCGGTTGGTGAGATGATTCCCGGCATGGCGTACCTGGTTCGCCGCCTGCTTGAGAACACCTCCAACGAATCATGGCTCAAGGCGGGGTTTCTTGACGAGGTGTCTCCCGACAAACTGCTCGCCTCGCCGCACAAACGCTTTGCCAGCGATCCCGGCATCGAACGCATCGAACGCGCGCCCGAGCGGCACAACCTGCTTCCTGCGGTGAAGGGCGTCGGCAATGAACGGCCGTTCTTCACCGAATCGGTGCGCGACTTCGCCGACGCGCGGCAGCGCGAAAACTTCGCCCGCGCCATCGCCGGCGCGACCGTGCCGAACGTCGCCAATGACAGCACCGTTGAACAGGCGGACGAGGCGATCAGCCGATTGAATCGCGCCTTTCCGAAATGGCGTGATACTGACCCGCGTGAGCGGGCGAAGGTGCTCACCCGGGCGGCCCAGATCATGCGCGATCGCCGCGATGAACTCTCCGGCATCATCATCAAGGAGAACGGCAAGGACTGGCGCAATGCCGACGGCGATGTTTGTGAAGCCATCGACTTCATGGAGTATTACGCCCGCCTTGCCGTCCCGATGTTCGAGCCGGAACGGCTCGGCCAGTTCGTCGGCGAATTGGATCAGCAGTTCTACCAGCCGCGCGGCGTGGCGGCGGTCATCAGCCCCTGGAACTTCCCGCTGGCGATCTGTTGCGGGATGACCACCGCGGCGCTGGTCACCGGCAATACCGCGATCGTCAAACCCGCGGAGCAAACGCCCGGCATTGCGAAGGTCATGTGCGATATTCTCTGGGAGGCCGGCGCGCCGAAAGACGTGCTCGCCTTTCTGCCCGGTCGGGGCGAGACCGTCGGCGCTGCGATCGTGCGCGATCCGCGCATCGCCATCATCGCCTTCACCGGGTCCAAAGCCGTCGGTCTGGACATCATTCAGGCCGCGGGCGTCACGCCCGATGAGCAGCATCACGTCAAGAAGGTCGTCTGCGAGATGGGCGGCAAGAACGCGATCATCGTCGACGCTTCGGCGGATCTCGACGAAGCCGTGTTGGGTGTGCGCTACAGCGCGTTCGGATTTCAGGGGCAGAAATGCTCCGCCTGCAGCCGCGTCATCGTCGTCGACACCGCCCACGATCTGTTCCTCGAGCGGTTGGTTGAATCCACCCGCACCCTCGTGATCGGTGATCCGATTCATCCCGGGACCGATGTCGGTCCGGTGATTGACCGCGAAGCCAAAGAGAAAATCGAGTCGTACATCGAGATTGGCAAGCAGGAAGGCAAACTCGAAGTCGGCATGGACGTGCCGACCGGACTGGAACAGAAACTCGGCAAACCATTCGTCGGGCCGCATGTCTTCAGCGGAATTCGGCCGGAGCACCGCCTGGCGAACGAGGAGATCTTCGGACCGGTCCTGTCGGTAATCAAAGTCGGCTCGTTCGAAGAGGCGCTCGAAGTGGCCAACGCCACGCCGTACAAACTCACCGGCGGGATCTTCAGCCGCAAACCCGAGCATCTGGAGCGGGCGCGGCGCGACTACCGCGTGGGCAACCTCTACCTCAACCGCAATATCACCGGTGCGCTGGTCGGCCGGCAGCCCTTCGGCGGGTTCGGGATGAGCGGGATCGGCTCCAAGGCCGGTGGGCGGGACTACTTGCTCCAGTTTGTTGAACCCCGCGCGGTCTGCGAGAACACCATGCGTCGCGGCTTTGCGCCGGGATTGTGATCCGCGCGGCGGTCGGCAGCGTCGGGTTGGCTGATTTTTCCATCCGAACCGGGCGCGACGCGGTGGACAAATCAGGTCGATGGCAGAATGCGGCGGGGAATCGCAGGTGGCGTATCCGGGTAAGTGGGGCGGTTTTTGAGCCGCCGCGGATTGGACGGATCGTTGACACCTCCAAGCCGCTTCGGTACCTTCAAGGTTTCCCCCGCTATT
>RECV01000231.1 GCA_007693845.1 Phycisphaerales bacterium | reverse complement strand
GATCAATTTAAAGTGGAGCGTATCGGACTCGAACCGACAACCCCTGCCTTGCAAAGGCAGTGCTCTCCCAATTGAGCTAACGCCCCATACGGTGCCGCCCATCGGACGGCACGAAGGCGGAATTATAGCGAACCCGTCGGATCACTGTTGCGGTGCCAGGACGTCGATTCGGCGGGGTGTGAGCAGATTCAAACGTAACCCTCCGTCATAGACCCGTTCGCCGACGATTCCGATGAGCTGGCCGATCATCACGGTCAGATCGTCCTCTTCGGATGCCTGAACGTACGCCACGGTTCGGCCGGTGCCCGGATCCTGCAATCGAAGCAGGCGCGGCAGGCGATCACCATCGTATATTCGACTCGTCGTCAGGCGACCGACTGCGGTGTAATCCGCGTGATCGTCAAGAGCGACCCGGGCTGAAGCGGCTCGTCCGCTGGCGCGTTCGGATCGCTGCTGAATCTCCCGCAGTTCCTGACGCCGCTGCTGGATATCGATCATGAGCTGAAGCTGCTCGGCCCGCCCTTCCGCAAAACGCCGGGGCGTCTCATCGTCGGTCTGCTCCGCAAACTGCAGGTACATTCGGCGCAGAGGACGAACCTCGCGCGTCTCGATATCCTCTTCGCGCAAACGATTGAACGCCGCTTCGAGATCATCCAGAGTGGCGCGCGCGACTCGTTCGGAGACATCCTCTTCAGCGGGCGCGGCTTCTTCATCCGCCTCATCCGCCTCAGCGTCGTCGACTTCTTCCGTCTCATCCTCCTCAGCGGCAGGTGGATCGACAACCTCGGGCACTTCTTCCGCTTCGCGTGCAACCACCGGCGCCCGCTCGCTCTCATCGTCGCGATCAGTCTGCGCCACATCCTGCGGTTCCGATGGCGTCTCCTGATCCGCAGGTCGGTCAGCGCGTCGTTCCCCTTCGGATTCATCGTCCTTGCTGCGCTCCGCGCGTTCGGTCGGCTGCTCTTCAGCACGACGCTCATCCTCACGGTCCGCATCGGCTTGTGCTTCCCGAGTTTGTTCATCGGTCGCGTCTTTGTCGTCACTGTCCGCCTCAGCGACACGTTCAGCTTCCTTCTCCTCTTTTTCCTCTTCGGGCTCGCCGTACACGAGACGATCCCATTCCCGCCGCTCATCGGAATCGGCGGGGCGGATGTACCGCGCACTGACCCAGACTTCCGCGCTTTCGGGCAAGCGGACTTTGTGGACCAGATTGTTTGCCGTCTGAGTTGTTTCCAGAACGATCACTTCCTGGTCGGCCTCAAGGCGAACGAGCGGCTTCCAGCTGTCGTTGGGATTAAAATCGGTGTTCAGATTCGGCGCGAGCACATCGGTGCGGCCGAGGGTGACGCCGGACCGGCCATCCTCCGCCAGGCGGAAGCGGCCGCGCTGGGTCTGCGGATAGATGATGTAGCCGAAGAACGTGTCATCCTCGAAGAGGGGTCCAGTGGTGCGGATCCTCGCCCAGTTGAACCGCTCGCCGATGACCTTGACCATCTGGCCTTCCTGCACGTGCCCGATCGGGTAGTAGGAATCGGCCGGGCCGGAGCGGACGTACACGTTGTTGCCGGTGACGACGGAGATGACCGCATCGTTGTCGGCGGCCTCCGCCGCGAGGGCGGGCTGTGCCATCACGGGAATCACGGCTGCAACTGCAATCAGGAGCAGCGCCGGTATGGCAGCGGCGGTCACTCCACGATTCCGGGAGATCCGACGGCTCCTGCGGCTGATTTGAGGGAACGTGGTCATGGTCAACACTCCTTATGCTGCGCTCGGAGCGTATCCCCTTTATTCCCCCGCGGCAACTGACGCCATGCATAAGACCGATTCCTGCGCGAATATGGCCTTCTGCCACACTCCCTTGATCCTGACCAACGCACGGACAAAGGCCTGCATCCGCCAGCGCGCTGCGGGCGATGCAACAGCATGGTCGGGCCCCGCGAGGCGTGGTACCCTTCCGGACTATGCCAGTACACCACCCGATCCCAATCCGGGCCGCGCTGACGGCCATACCGCTGATGGGCGTCATCCTCGTTCAGGGATGCCAGTCGCCATTCGAAAGTGACCGCGCCGATGAAGATCTGCGTCGGGCGCTGACGGCTGCGATCGACCGTGAGATTCGCGGCTTTCCGGATGCTGAGACGCGCCTGAAAACGGTCCAGCCGCCCGCAGCCATCGATGAAGAACTCGCTGAACGGCGCGATGAGCTTGATGCGATGACGCCTGCACTCGGACCGCGCCCACGTACCCACGAGCTCGGCGCGGACCTGACGGGAAGGGAACAGCGCGAAATCGGGCTGAACCTCCAGGCCGCCATCAATTCGGCCGTGCGAAACAATCTCGGCGTGCAGTCTGCGCGACTTCAGCCGGCGATCAACGAAGCCGAAGTGCTCAGCGCGGAAGCCGCATTCGACGCCGTGTTTTTCACGGATGTGGAACTGGCCTGGACGGATGAACCCTCCACCGTGCCGGTGCTCGGCGGGGTGCCGCTCGGCAGCGGCGTGAACGCAAGCCAGCGATACAGTTTCTCCACCGGCATCCGGAAGCCGCTGGTGACCGGCGGGTCGTTCAGCGTTTCGACCGATCTCAATCGCAGTCGAAACCGTTCGCCGGGAGTCGATCAGTTTCCCGATCCGGCCTATCTGAGCGGCGTGACGCTCGGTTTCACCCAGCCGCTGCTCCGCGGCTTCGGATCGGATGTGAACCGCGCATCCATTCGGCTTTCGCGCAACATGGAACGCCGCGCGATCCACGATCTGCGGGCCGAACTGCTGAACGTCGTTCAGGAAACCGAAGAGGCGTACTGGAATCTGGTCTTTGCCTGGCGCGATCTGGAGATTCGTCAATGGCTGGTGGAGCAAGGCGAATCGGTGCGTGATGTGCTGGATCGACGCCGAGACTTTGATGCGCGCCTGGCGGAATACGCCGACGCGGTCGCCACCGTCGAACAACGGAAGGCGGATGTGATCCGCGCGCGACGGGAAGTCCGAGCTGCATCGGACCGACTGAAAGCGCTGATCAATGACCCGGAGCTCAACGTCGGTTCGGAGATCGTCGTTCAACCGGTCGATGAGTCAGCCGCCACACCGATCGCGTACAGCTTGCGGGAAGCGATCGTGACGGCCATCGCCAATCGGCCGGAGATTCAACAGACGATTCTCAATATCGATGACGCCTCGATTCGTCAGATGCTGGCGGACAACGCCCGCTTGCCCGCGCTCAATCTCAACGCGCAGATACGTTATTCGGGGCTGGATGACAGTTTCGGCGATTCCTACGACGATTTGTTCGAAGGCCGTTTCATCAACTACCTGCTCGGGCTGGGCTTCGAGATGCCGATTGGAAATCGCGCTGCGGAAGCTGATTTTCGTGCCGCCCGCTTGCGTCGATCCGCTTCGCTGATTGGTTATCAGCAGGCGGTGCAGAATATCATTGTCGATGTCAAAGCTGCGTTGCGCGATGTGGTGACGAACTACGAACTGATTCAGGCCACGCGTTCGTTCCGGGTGGCCCAGGCGGAAAACCTGCGTGCGCTGGAGGTTCGCGAACCACTGGTCGGCCTGACGCCGGAGTTTCTCAACCTGAAGTTCACCCGGCAGAACACGCTGGCCACCGCGCGCCAGCAGGAGATTCTCGCGCGCGTCAACTTCGATCAGGCCGTGGCGCGACTGTACCGGGCCATGGGCATCGGGCTGGCGATGAACCGCATTGAGTTGGACTTTGTCGACGATGAAGCCATGAGACAGGCCTCTCGTAATGCGGATGCGGAGTAACCCACCGGTACGCCGGGCCGTTCCATGCCGCGTCTGATCAAAACAACTGAAGAAGCGATTCGCGAAGCCGCCCGGCTTCTGCGCGAAGGTCGGCTGGTCGCGTTCCCGACGGAAACGGTGTACGGCCTCGGGGCCGACACGTTCAATCCCGAAGCCATCGCGCGGGTCTACGAACTCAAGGGGCGGCCGAGTGACAACCCGCTGATCGCGCACATCGCCGAGACCTCACTGGCACCACGATTGACCGATGGGTGGAACGACGAGGCCGCGCAACTGGCGGCGGCGTTCTGGCCCGGCCCGTTGGCGCTGATCCTGCCGCGAGCCCCTTCGGTTCCCGCTGCCGCTGCGGGCGGACGCGAGACGATCGCGATTCGTGTGCCGCGTCACCCGGTCGCTCTGTCGCTCCTCCGCGCGTTCGACGGTCCGGTCTCCGCCCCGTCGGCCAATCGATCCGGACGGGTTTCGCCGACGCGCGCGAAGCATGTCGCCACGGACTTTGCGGATGCGGACGATCTCACGATTCTTGACGGGGGCGACAGCAAGGTCGGCCTCGAGTCCACCGTGCTCGATCTCACCGAGGATAGACCGCGTATTTTGAGACCGGGGCAGATTGACGCGGATTCGATCGGTCGCGTTCTGGGCCGGACCGTGGAGGTCGTCCGGCCGATTTCGCAGTCTGCCAGTCCCGGCACGGCGACGCGCCACTACCAGCCGCGGACCCCGGCGACACTGGTGCAGCGATCAGAATGGTCCTCCCCATCGCTGCGGATAGAGCCGGGTGACATCCTGATCGCGCGTGAGCCGGCGGATGAGTTGCCGCCGATCATCACGCAAGGCGAACGGTGTTTTCTGATGCCGCGTGAACCTGATGCGTACGCCACCGCGCTCTATGACACGCTGCGCAAAGCGGACGATCTGGCCGGCAAACGCTTGCTGATCGAGTGGCCGCAGGATACGGGCGCGATCTGGGATGCGATCCGCAATCGGCTGGAACGCGCGGCGACCTGGCCGCGCGATTCACGCAGACGATCCGACGACAACCCCGCTCAATTCTGAATCAGCGCTTCGGGATTCTCCAGCAGCTTCTTGACCGAGTTGAGGAACCGCGCCCCTTCCGCGCCATCCACCACACGGTGGTCACAGCTCAAGCTCAGCGGCAGCACCTTGCCGGCGTAGAACGCGCCGTCCTTCGTCAGGACGCGATCGAACGCGCGTCCGGCCGCCAGAATGCCGACCTCGGGATAGTTGATGATCGGCGTGGCGAACATGCCGCCGTAACTGCCGACGTTGGAGATCGTAAACGTGCCGCCGGTCATCTGCTCACGCGGGATCGAGCGTTCACGGCAGCCCTTGGCCAGTGAAGCCACGCCATCGGCCAGCTCGCCCAGTGACTGCTGATCAGCATCGCGGATCACCGGCACCATCAGGCCGTGATCGGTATCCACCGCAATGCCGAGATTGATCACGCCCTTGAGCAGAATCTCTTCGTTCGCGTCATCGACGTTGGCGTTGATCGCGGGATGCTTGCGGAGCGCGCGGCAGGTGGCCATTACGATGAACGGCAGCAGACTCAGCTTCCTGCCGAGCACGTGGCTGTATTCCTTGCGTTTGCGTTCGAGCGCGGTGACATCGACTTCATCGACGACGGTGAAGTGTACAGTCGTCTGCACGGAGAAATGCAGGGCCTGCGCGATCTTGCGCCGCACGCCGCGGAAAGGAATGCGTTCGGAGACGCCCTCACTGTCGACCTGCGGGAGCGGCGCGGCAGCGCGGTCCGGAGCAGCGCTGCGCTGGGTCCCGGTCTGGCGGGATTGAGCGCCGCCGCCGGCAAATTCCTCGACATCGGACGCGGTCACACGCCCGCCGCGACCGGTGCCCGGCACGCGGTTGATATCCACGCCGAGCTCGCGCGCGATGCGGCGCACTGCGGGGGTCGCCAACGCCTTGCCGGCGGCCTGCTGGCCGTTGGATGAATCCTGACGGCGGGCGAAACGTTCGGAAATGGTCATCTCCGCGCCCATGTTGCCGACCACCGTGCCGGCATCTTCGCGCTCTTCGGAACCCGCGCTTTCTTCGTCATCCGCATCCTCCATCGGCGGGCGGGCCTGTTTGGCGGATTGGGCGCGGACTTCCTTGGTCGGCTCATCCTTGGGCGCGCTTCCGCCGCCGGCAACGTCGTAGGTCACGAGGACGGAACCGACGTTGATGATGTCGCCTTCGTTGCCCTTGAGTTCCTTGATCGTGCCGGCCCACGGGCTGGGGACTTCAACCAGCGCCTTGTCGGTTTCCATCTCGGCGAGCGTCTGGTGTTCTTCAACCGTCTCGCCGGGCTTGACGCGCCATTTGATGAGTTCCGCCTCGTGCACCCCTTCGCCGAGGTCGGGCAGAATGAAATGAGACCTGTCAGTTGGTTGCTTGGTTCCAGCCATGATGCTGCTCGTCTATCGTTTTCGAGTTTTCCGCGGCGATTTCCCGGCCGTGCGTACGCCTACGCAATCAGTACGCAACGACCTCTTCGATCGCGCGGCTGATGCGTTCGGTTTCGGGAAGGTATTCCAGTTCCAGTTTGTAGTACGGCATGACCGTGTCGAAACCCGTCACGCGCTGGACCGGCGCTTCCAGATGCAGGAAGCAGCGTTCCATGATGCTCGTGGCAATCTCCGCGCCGAAGCCGCACGTTTTCGGCGCTTCGTGCACGATCACGCACCGGCCGGTCTTCTTGACCGACTCTTCAATCGTGTCGATATCCACCGGGTAAATCGTGCGCAGGTCGATCAGTTCAATTGACTTCTCGGAGTTCTCAATCGCTTTCATACACTGCACGACCGGTGCACCCCAGGTGACGATCGTAAGCTCATCGCCTTCGCTGACGACGCGCGCTTCACCGATGGGAATCGTGTACTCATCCTCCGGCACTTCTTCACGAAACGCACGGTAGATGCGCTTCGGCTCGAAGTACATGACCGGATCGGGATCGCGAATCGCGCTGATGAGCAACCCCTTCGCGTCGTAGGGCGAAGCGGGCATGACGACCTTCAGCCCAGGGTGGTGAGCGTAGATCGCTTCGGGACTGTCCGAGTGCAACTCCGGCGCGTGGATGCCGCCGCCGATGGGCACACGGACGACCATTGGCACCGTGAACGCGCCGCGGGTACGGGTGCGCATGCGGGCCGCGTGCGTGGTGAGCTGGTCGTACGCCGGGCCGAGGAATCCCTCGAACTGAATCTCCGGGATCGGTCGCAAGCCGTTCATGGCGAGGCCGATCGCGGTGCCGATGATGCCTGATTCGGCGAGCGGCGTATCGACGACACGGTCGCCGCCGAAGCGTGCGTGCAGGCCGTCGGTCACGCGGAACACGCCGCCGTTCGGCCCGACGTCTTCGCCGAGCAGCATCACGCGGTCATCGGCTTCCATTTCCTGGATCAGCGCGAGGTTGATTGCTTGTACAAGTGTGAGATTGGCCATCGATGTTCTCGTCAAATAAAGGCCGCTTCGCGGCTGAGCATGATCCTGTTAGTGCTGACTGTTCACGGCCTGGCGTTCGGTCCCTTCAAGCTGTGACGGATCCAACCCCAGCGAATGCGTGCACATCGTGTCGCGCTGTCGCTTGAGATCCGCCGGCAGTTCCGCGTACATGCTGTTGAAGAAGTCCGCGTTCTTCGGGTCGGCGATCTCTTCCGCACGCTTCACCGCGGCGATCACGGTTTCCTTGGCCTTGGCCATCGCGGCTTCGTGCTTCTTGTCATCCCACAGTTTCTTCTCGCGGAGATATTTCTCCAGCCGAAGCATCGGATCCTTCTTCTTCCATGACTCGACTTCCTTCTCATCACGGTAGCGACGGGCATCGTCAGCCGTGGTGTGATCGCCCAGGCGGTAGGTCACCGCTTCGATGAAGGTCGGCCGCTTCTTTTCCCGGGCGAGCTTGGCGGCATCTCTGGTGACCTTGACGACGGCGAAAATGTCGTTGCCATCGACCTGCACGCAGTCCATGCCGTACGCCAACCCGCGCTGGGCCACGGTCGGGGCGGAGCACTGGATCTTCGACGGCACGGAAATCGCCCAGCCGTTGTTCTGGCAGAAGAAGATCACCGGGATATCGAGGTTGGCGGCAAAGTTCGCCGCTTCGTGAAAGTCACCTTCACTGGTCGCACCGTCGCCAAAGAATGTGCAGGCGATCTGCTTTTCCTTGCGGTACTTGGCGGCCCAGGCGAGGCCGGTCGCGTGCAGCATCTGCGTACCGATCGGAATCGCAAGCGGCATGACACAGAGTTCGTTGTCGATCTGGTTGCCGCGTTCATCACCCATCCAGTGCAGCAGAATCATTTCGATGGGCAGGCCGCGCCAGAACAGGCCGGCGTTTTCGCGATAGCACGGCACGAGCCAGTCCTTCTTGTCGAGGGCGTAGGCGGCCCCGAGCGAAGTGGCCTCCTGGCCGCGGTTTTCAGGGTACGTGCCCATTCGGCCGGAGCGTTGGAGTTTGAAGGCAACCTCGTCCAGGTGCCGGCACGTGAGCATATGCTCGTAGAGCGCGACGGCATCCTTGTCGGGGATGACCCCTTTGCCGAGTTTGGCATCAAACTTGCCGTTCTCGTCGAGAATGGAGACGTGGCTGATTTTCGTCTCGAAGACGGTCTTGACGGGCATGGATCGGTTCCTTTCACAGGCCGCCGCGAGCGGGGACCGGGGGCATTTGCGACGCCGACCCACGGGTCGCTGATGCCGATTTGTCCTACGATTCTAGAATACTTTCCCCGCGTGCCGGGGGCTACCGGATCAGCCACCGAACGAAGCCCACGCATGGCCTACACATGCCCGCCGAAGCAGCATTCGGCCGGAAAATCAGGGCCGAAAATGGGGGAATGTTCCGCACCACCCGCCGCTTCTCCGGGCACCGATCGCCCGTTGGGCCGAGACCCGTTTGTGTCCGCGCTTGGCATCGTCCGATGAATTGCTATCATATGCGATTCGACTGGAGATTGCCATGAGCGACGTGATTGCCCCCACGAAAACCGTAACCTTTACCGTGACCAAAGTTCCGAACCGCGAGGCGGAAAAGAAGACCCTCCGCCGCCTGATGCGGATGCAGCCGCATATTCAACGCGGCCTCCGCAAGCTGGCCAAGCAGCGCGCCCGGAAGGACAACCGTCCCCACCAGCGTGCAGGAAAAATCTGGGTTTCTCGCGTGAAGACCACCAAACTCACGAACGTCGAGGCCGGCGAGAGCTTCACCTTGAACATCACGCCGCAGATCATGGATGACATTCGCAGCGTCGAACAATTCCTCGAAGCAAAATCCGCGTGAACAAAGCGGGCGGACCACCCGCCTCTCCATGATCACTTGCGCATAACGAAAGCCCAACATCTCCCCGGCCGTCCGGTTGGGGAGATTTGTTTTTGCTCAGAGGCAATCGGCCCCCGGTCTTCATTGCGCGTCCCGCTCCGCAGACTTTGGCTCATCCCCGCCGCGCGAACGTCGTGCGCGTAATCATCAACTCCAGCGTCTGCGCGACGAGATCGATCTCCCGCTCGGTCAGGCCGGGGAAGAACGGCAACGCGATCGTGCGCTGGCTCACCGATTCCGCCACCGGAAAATCGCCGGGCTGATAACCGTACTTCCGGGCGTAGTACGGCTGAAGCGGGATGGGCGGAAAGTAGTTCGACGCCCCCACTTCGTGTCGGCGCATGCCTTCGATGATCATGTCGCGTTCTTCCATTGAGAACTGATCACTCATGCGAACCACGTACACGAACCAGCTCATGTCAACGTCATCGTCGATGGTGGGCATGATGAGGTCGGCGTTGCCGCTGAGACGCCGGGTGTAATGATCCGCGATGCGCTGCCGCACATGGATCAGATCATTCAGTCGGCGCATCTGCGCGACACCAAGTGCCGCCTGCAGTTCACTCAGCCGATAGTTGTACCCCAGACGCTCGTGCGTCAGCCATGAGCCGAGCCCGGCACCGCGTTCTGCATTCGCGCTCGCGCGTCCCTGGTTGCGCATCGACCGGCAGAGATCCGCAATCCGATCATCATCGGTGACGATCATCCCGCCTTCACCGGTGGTGATCTGCTTGTTCGGGTAGAACCCGAAGACAGCGATGCGGCCGAACTTGCCGATCGGATCTTTTCGCCAGCTTCCGCCGAGACCTTCGCAGGCGTCTTCGATCATGGGGATTTCGTACTTGGTTGAGAGCGCTGCGAGTTGGATCATCCCCTTCGGATTGCCGAAGACCTCCACGCCGATGATCGCGCGGGTCTTCTCGGTGATCTTCTTCTCAACATCCTCCGCTCGCATATTCAAAGTGCGCGGATCACAGTCGACGAAAACGGGTTTCGCGCCGACGTATTCGATGCAGTTGGCGGAGGCGACGAAACTGAAGGCGGGGGTGATGACCTCATCACCCGGCCCGATGCCCAGCGCGAGCAGCGCGAGATGCAGACCGGAGGTGCCGGAGTTCACCCCGACGCCGTGTCGGCGGCCGGCCCGGGCGGCCACGAGGCGCTCAAACTGCTCCAGTTGCGGGCCGATACTCAGCCGCCCGCTCCGCAGGGTGTCGACGACGAGGCGGACCTCATCGTCGGTGATATCAGGCATGGAAAGCGGAATCGGGTCGGACACCGGCGTGGTCCTCCTCTAGAGCAGCAATCGGACACTCAGGGCAAGAAAATGGCGGGCAAAGTTTCGTCGATTCGTCGTTGATGCTTGAGATACAACCACGCTGATTGAACCCGCACCATCTCGGAAACGCGCCCGCCGCCGGCGACGATCATACCCAGCCGACGAAGCTGCGCTTCGGTCAGTTCATCGGCATGTTTGGCCACCAGTAACAGCGTCAGGGAATCCGTTCGGGAAAATCCCGGCTGAACGATTTCGGCCGCTATCCGGCCGGCCCGCTCTTCGGTCGTCTCAAGCAGGCCGAGCAACATGACGTAACGCATGTCCTCGGTGGCCTGCTCATCACGAATCATCGTCTCAATCCGATCGGGATTGACCGTGAAAAGTCTTGCCGCCGCTTCAATGGCCAGCGCGATTCGATCAGGGCGCATGCCACCCGGCCGTCCGATCGATTCAATGATGTGCGCGTACAAGCGTTCCGCCTCTTCCGCACTCAGACGGCTTGCTTCAGCCATCAGCCACTCATTTGTGCGGCCGTGCCCGATGTCGATCAGGGCAATCATCGGCGTCACCCGATCGGTGTTGAGCGCTTTGGCGCGTCCAAGCCGGGCGAGCTGGTTCAGCAGATCGCCGTTGGATGGAAACGCAGCAACCCATTCTTCGTTCAGCGACTCGCCCGCCGCCGCCAAAAGCATCAGGATGTAGTAAACCTGCCGGGCCCTGGATTCGATCTGGTCGATCCGATGCCGCCAGAGTGCGAAGCTCTCCTCCGGGCGCAGATGCAGACACGTCCAGACGGCGGCGTCGATCAGTTCCGATCTCTGCTCATCGTCCCACGCGATCGCTCGCGCCCAGTCGAACAGGGCGTCCAGTTCGTACTGACGAATCGATTCCAGCAGCCACAATCGCAGTTGATCCCGGCGGGCCGCGGGCTCCTCCCCCAGCCGGGTCTGCAGGGCCGTGAGGGCATACCCTCGCCCGCGCTGCTTCAGAAGCACCGAGGCCAATGCCGCCACCTGGATCCGATCGTGGTCAGCGAACCGTTCAAGACTCTCAACTTCGGGCGGATTGCCTTGAAGCGTCCGCTCGGCGTAGAGCATCACGCGGGCCGCGGGCGACAACTCGGCCAAGTCAAGCAGTTGCGCCATCTCCTCCGGCCCGATCAGTTCGAGATCGATCGCGCTGGCCACGATGGCGTCGTGGGCGGCGGCGGCGGCGGTTCGGGAAACCAGTCGCGGATCCAGCCGCCGGTCCGGCGACACTTCCGCCAGACCCAGCACGCCGTGCACCTGCACCTGCCACTCACCGTGATCGACAATCTGCTCGAACAGCGGTCGAAGCGTGGGGTCACCAAGCTGGCGCAGCGCGAAGAGTTTCGCCAGATGCGAACCATCGCGCTGCGTGTGAACGGTCTGCCTGAGCAGGCGAACGGCGGCATCGCGCGCAACCTGATCGGCCGACGCGGAAACCGTGCCCGCTGTCAGCGCCGCGAAACCGAACAGGCAGAGAATGAACCGGGACGACACTCGCCGCATGACGCCAGTGTACCGCAATTCTCCCGGGCCGCTCCGCCGGTTCTCGCGCGCCGGGCAGATTCAAGAGCACTTTTTCGGCCCAGTGAGCATCAGCGCAGCACACCTCAGATCAAGTGCAGTTCACCCTCACTGATTCCGATTTTGTTCAAGACCATGCCGCAGCCGGCCCACCAGTTCGTGCAGCGAACTCTCGGCCTGACCGTTCAGGCGAACGGTCGCGCCGGTTTCCAGTTGCCGGCGAATTCGCTGGTCGGCCGTATGAATTGTCGAGTGATTGCGGCGACCGAGCGCGGCGGCAATCTCCGGAAAACTCAGGGTGGTCATTTCACGACCGAGGTACGCCGCCAGTGATCTGGCAAGCACGACCACGGGGTGACGGCCGTTGCCGAAAAGATCCGCTCGGCAGACATTCAACGTTTCGCAGACCGCATCGAGGATCTCCGGCATACGGACCGGTACCGCGCGGGGCGAATGGGATTCATCAAGAACCCGCTCCACCAGCACTTGGCTGATCAGCTCGTGGTCTGTGTACTCTCCGCCGCCGATTGATTCAGCGCTCATGAGCGATCGGACGGCGGCGAGTTTGATCATCGTCCCTTCAATCTGCCGAACCGAACCGACACAACGCGCGATCAACAGTTCGGTCGCCGACGGCGTCAGGCGCAGACCGTGTTTGGAGGCGAGTCGGTTCACCAATGTCCGGCGCGTGTCTCGGTCGGGAAGATCGATCCGCGCAACCATGCCCGCCTGGAGCCGGCTCAACAGCGCGGTGGAGATCTGCCGAATCTGGCTCGGCGGACTGTCCGAGGCAATGATCACACGCGCGCCGGTCATGCTGATCGCGTCCAGTGTGTGCAGGAACTCATTCTGGGTGCGCGTCTTGTTCGACAGAAAATGAACATCGTCGATGGCGAGCAGGTCAAGACGACGGATGGCGCGACGGAACGACTCCAGCGCATTCTGCCGGACGGCGGCGATGTACTCGTTCGTGAACTGCTCCGCGGTGACGTAACGCACATTCGTCCGCCCACTGCCACTGCCGGATTCACTGATTCGACGCACGACGCCTTGCAGGAGGTGTGTCTTGCCCACACCACAGGGCCCGTAAATGAACACCGGCGTTGGAAACGAAGCGGTTTCGAGATCGGCAACCGAGCAGACCGCCGCGTAGGCGAGCCGGTTGGTTTCACCGACGATAAAATCTTCGAGGCGCCGGAACGTTTCCGCCCGCCGCGCGGACCGGTGTCGGCCGCGCGCTCCGGCAGCACGTGAGGCATCAGGCGACGATGCGCGGTGATCGTGTGTTCGGCCGTCCCCAACACCGGCACGATCCGAACGCTTTGCCGAAGTGGAGTCGCCTTCTTCCACCCGTCCCGCCGGGGCGCTGACTCGCTCTGGAACCGAAACGGACACTTGGCACGCCCGCCCGAACGCCGACTTCGCCGAATCGCGAATGGAATCAGCGAAATTCGTTCTGATCCAGTGCGCGATGAACGGGTTTTCCGTGCGAACTTCGACGGAATCGCGTTCGATAAGAAAACGCGCGTTACCGAACCACATGTTGTACTTGTGCGCTCCGATTCGCTGCGCGAGATCATGCGCGAAGCGATCGTCGGACTCGGTCCGGGAAGCACCCTGAGTGCTTGGCGGCGAAGCATTCAACACGGGTCGAACGGGTTCATTCATCGGAGACGGGCAGGATTGGGTCACGTGCGTGCCTCCCACAGTTCAGGACGATCATGGTCCGAAGCGCTGCGAACCATTGGATCGGTTCAGACGATCGCGCGTAGAGACAGCAACGACGGGAGCGGTCGGGAGTTCAACCGTTGCTCACGGCGTTACCACGATAGTTTTGAGTGTGGGTCCATCCATCCCGCCGGAAGAACTCCGGCATTCCCCCCTCAGGATCGAAGACCAGCCGCGATCGCCATACCGTGAACTACGAAACCAAAGGTTTCGAGCTCTCGGGCGGAGTTGGGCGAGCGACCTAGGGTCCATCGGAGCCGCCCAAACGACGTGACTGACATCGATCAATTCGGGATCATTCGTCCGTGAACGACACGTGAACTTTACCGTCATAGAGCGCACGCACAAGAGCCGTTTCGGTCACTCCAGATCGAGCGAGCCGGAAAGTCCGATACCACCGTGATTTCCGAACGGAAAAAAACTGTGAATCGATTTTATCCACTGCATTGTCAGTTCTCGGTGGAAAACTCGCAATTCGGCGCGCAAGGGTTTCGAGTAGATGCAGTTAGCGTTCAGTTGCCTTCGCGCTACGGTGCGCAGCAGCGCGGATGAGCGCGCGCCGGCGCAGGCCGAGTCGAAATCCCTCACCCCGATAAAGTCGCATCGCCGGTTCATTCCGTTCGTCGACCGCGAGATTGATCATCCGCTCATCCCGTTCGACGAGTTGGGCGAGTCCGAACCGCAGCAGCGTGCGCCCAAGTCCCCGGCCGCGGGCTTCCGGCGCGAGGCCGAGATACACCAGTTCGATCCCCCGGTGTGCCGCCGCCGGATTGAGCAGCAGAATACCGGCCGGTTGTCCTTCCAAGCGCATGACCCACCATAACTTCGGATCATACTCGCCCGTGGCCCGATGGCCGCGCAGGATGTCCTCGGTCTTTCGCAGGCCGCGGAGTCCCGGACAGTCCAGGGTATCGATGTAGGACGTCTCGAGCGCCCGCAGCAGATCCGCCTCATCACACTCTGCCGCGGACTCGAGCGAGACTTCATCGGGAAATGCGTACGTGGGCCGCTGGCGCCGGCCGGGGATGCGCCTTTCGAGGTAGCTCAACCGCGCGAGATCCTCAAACCCGCCGCACAGAAATGCCTGGCGGAGCAGGACTTCGCTCGGATCGAGCAGGACCTGGGCCACTGCCGTCCCCTGCGTCAAGACCGACTCGCTCGCGTGCGAAATCAGTGCGCCGATCAAAGCGGTCTCATCCCGGTGTGATGGCGGCGTGGCGAAGATCATGGCCGTCCGCCCCGGATTGGGAACCGCCAGCACGGTCTGGCGGATTTGGCCGCCCGCGTCCTGACGTGACCAGAGCTCATCCAGCGCGATTTTGTTCTGCTCGGCAAACCGGAGAAACTGACGGACCCGGCTTGAATCCGCATCCCCGGTGGCGGAGAGCAGCATGCGGACCGCCTCCGGCCGCCTCTCGGGCGGAACGCGGATGATTTCCCAGGCCGGATCGGGCCCGGGGCTTACGGTCGTCGTGGTGGAGGAACGGCTCATGCAGGTTCGTCTTTGACCCCATCCCAAGGATCGGTACAATTGCTGCATTGTAGCCCGAATCACTGGAGTTCGAACATGACCGTGACCGGCCGTGCTTTCTTTGCCCTCGTTGTGCTCTGTCTCGCCTCGGCGTGGACCTGGGCCCATCCGACGCCCTCCGCCGTACCGACGCGGTGGGAATTGAACTTCGAGCCGGGCGATCTGCGTCTGTACTACGACGCGGTCGACCAGCGATCCTACTGGTACTTCACCTACACGATTACGAATCGGACCGGCCGGAGCCAGATCTGGGCACCCCGGATCACGCTTTTCACCGATGCGGGCGAAATCATGCCCTCCGGCACGGGCGTTCCCCGACGGATCGTGGATGATCTGCTGGACCTCATGGGCAACCCCCTTCTGATGAACCAGTTCGAGGTGATCGGCCCGATTCTGCAGGGCCGGGAGCACGCCAAGGAAGGGCTGGCCGTCTGGCCCGCGGAAAGACTGGATATCACCGAGGTCAAGTTGTTCATCAGCGGCCTGAGCGGAGAGACGGCACGGGTCAGCCATCCGAAGACCGGCGAAGAAGTGCTGCTGCGGAAGACGCTGGAACGGACCTACCACGTACCGGGCAACGCCGGCCACCGGGGCAGTAAACCCCTCGATTTTCAGGAGCAGCGCTGGATTTTCCGTTGAGCGTTCGCTATTCTGTTCGGCTCGGCACATTCAGCCGACGTATTCGCAATCGAACGGCCCGGACCGATTCCGGCCGCTGATCATTCTGGAAGGACGGCGTGCAATGGCACATAAGAAGGGACAAGGTTCAACCCGCAACGGGCGCGACTCCAATCCGCAGTACCGCGGCATCAAGCTGTACGGCGGCGAAGTCGCCAAGCCCGGCGCGATCATCGTGCGGCAGTGCGGCACCAAATTCAAGCCCGGCTATCTCGTTCGTCGCGGCAATGACGACACCCTTTTCTCGATCGCCGACGGCGAGGTCCGCTTTCGCGGCCGCTTCGTTGATGTCGTCCCGATCGATCCGAACCTGCCGCAGTACACGGCCGTCGAGTCGTCAAAGAACTGAGCCGCGCGATGGACATGCCTCGCTCTCGGGCGAGGATCAAATGAATTCCCCCCACGGGACGCCTCGGCGTCCCGTGTTTCGTTACCCGAATCGGCGCGCCGGGCCGTACACTGATGCGAATCCCCCATGCTGAAGCTCCGCCGCAGCGAACACGAGATGCGCATCGAGATCATGCCGTTGATCGACGTGATCTTCCTGCTGCTGACGTTCTTCATCTACGCGATGGTGCTGATGGTGCGCGCGGAACTGCTGCCGATGCAGTTGCCGGAGTTCGCCTCCGCCGAGCCGGCCGAACCGTCCCCCGCCGTGACGATCAGTATCGATTCGGAGGGTGATCTGTTTCTGGATCGCGACCGGATTGAATTGGATCAACTCCTGCCGGCGTTGCACGAACGGGTCGAGCGCGATCCCGGCATCGTGATCTACATCGCCGCCGATGAACGCGGCACATCCGACCGGCTGCCGACGTTCTTTGCGTTGTACGACCGGCTGGCCCGCGAGGGTTTCAACCTGCGTCTGGTCGGGCGACCGCGCGAGACGCCGGCTGCCACCGACTCCGCCCCCAATGCGGGAGGAACGCCATGAGCCGCGCCTGGGTCGAAGCGTCGATCGCCAAAATCGAAGCGGATTTCAATCGCTCCGCGGATACGCACCTTATTCGCCTGCCCTTGCCGGCCGTGCCGAACGTGCACGTGTATCTCAAGGATGAGTCGACGCACATCACCGGGTCACTGAAGCATCGTCTGGCGCGTTCGCTCTTCCTCCACGCGCTCTGCAATGGCTGGATCGGGCCCGAAACCACGCTCATCGAAGCGTCCTCCGGCAGCACGGCGGTCTCGGAAGCGTATTTCGCGCAGATGCTCGGCCTGCCGTTCATCGCGGTGATGGCGAGTTCGACCAGCCGCAACAAGATCCAGCTCATCGAACACCAGGGCGGCACGTGCCACCTGATCGATGATCCGCGCGAAATCTACGCCGAAGCGCAGCGACTGGCGCGTGAGTGTAACGGGCATTATCTCGATCAGTTCACTTTCGCTGAACGCGCGACGGACTGGCGCGGCAACAACAACATCGCTGAGTCGATCTACCGTCAGATGGCCCGCGAACCGCATCCCATCCCGACCTGGATCGTGACCGGCGCGGGGACCGGCGGTACCTCCGCAACGATCGGCCGCTTCGCCCGGTACTACCGCACCGGCACGCGCGTGTGCCTCGTCGATCCCGAACATTCCGTCTTCCATGATTACTTCCAGTGCGGCGATGCATTGATCCGCACTGAACGCGGCAGCATGATCGAAGGTATCGGCCGGCCGCGCGTGGAACCCTCCTTCATCCGCGAGATCATCGACCGCTCGATCAAAGTGCCCGACTCGGCGTCGTTTGCCACGATTCACTGGCTGCGCGACCTCCTTGGCCGCGCCTGCGGCGGGTCCACCGGCACCAACCTCTGGGGCGTCTTTCAGATCGCGGCGGAAATGCACCGCGCCGGCGTGAGCGGTTCCATCGTCACGCTGATCTGCGACAGTGGCGAACGCTACCTCGAAACGTACTTCGATGAGGCGTGGCTCGCGGAACACGGCTTTGAAATTTCGCCGCACCTCGACCAACTGCGGGAGTTTCATCGATCCGGGCATTGGCCCGGCGCGCCATCACGAGCGGAATCCGACTCGAAACCCGCTCCCCATGCTCCATAGAATGACTTCGATGGGATCTCTCCGCTCAAAAAATCTTCCTCTGCTCGCCGGCCTGCTCGTGTCGATCGTGCTGCACCTGGCGGTCATCGTGCCCGTGCTGATGGTGTCGATGACCAGCGAGCCGGCGGAATGGTCCCTGCCGGAACAGCAGCTTCGAGTCGAAGAGTCGGAACCCCGAGCGGCGGAGGACGACGACGATGACTTTCGACTCGGTATCGACGAAAGTCAGGCATCCACACTGACATGGGTCGGATACGACGAGTACGAAGAGCACCTCGCGCAGCGAGCGGAGTTCGAGCAGGCCGCATTCACGCAGGATCCCGCTGCTGCGCAGGAGCCGCAGCCGGAGATCGAACTTCCGCCGATTCCGGAGGATGTGGACCTCGTCACCGAAGCAGAGCCGGATGAACCCCAGCCCGAACCGACCATTGAACTGACCGATGCGGAGCGAGCGGCGAGCGAGTTCGCGGTCTTACCCGAAGAGCAACCGCATTCGGATGCCCCGCCGGAATCAATCGAACAGCCGGATGCCGAGCCGGAGCATCTCCCGTCGGATGAAGCGCTGACCGATGCGCCGCCGTCAGAAAGCGTGCGCCCGCCGTTCACGCTCATCTCGCCGCTGGATTCACTGATGCCTTCTCCGAGCGACGAACCCGGTCCGCCCGCGCCGATCGAAGAGCCGGACGAAGCCATTCCTGATGAGGATGTGGAAAGCGATCCGGACGCAACACGTGATGAAGTGCAGGGCGATCCCGGTCCAAAAGAGCCGACCGAAGCGCGCGAACCGGACGAACCCGCGGAATCACGGACGCCGGATGAACAACCGAATGAGCAAGGCGAGTCCGCCGAAGATGCCGAGGAGACCGAAACCGGGGAGGCGAAGCCGGCCGAGGATGCGTCCGAGCCGGAGGAAGCCGACGACGACGACACACCCGCCTCTGATTCATCGGAACCCACGCCACCATCTGAGGGTCCGACCAGTGATGATCCGCCGACCGAAGGTGAAGATGCGGACAAGGATGCAGATGCGACGTCCATCCACGAAGTGCCCTACGAGGACTGGCGGCTGGGGCGTCCGTTGGCGGCGGAAGGTCTGGAGCTCAAGCCCCAAAGGCCGCACTTCACGCTGCTGCAGCGCATGAACGCCGCCCCGGGCAACCCGATCGTGCAGATTGACTTCGGCGCTGACGGCGTGCCGCGCCGCGCGGAGATCCTTCACAGCACCGGACAGAGTTCGATCGACTCTTCGCTTCTGAGCAGTCTCTACCGCTGGCGGGCGGAAGGCGACTCGCTTTCCAAGCTGAAAGATGGCCAGACGGTCAACATTCGCATTGAAATCGTCTTCTCGCGTCGCGGTCGTTGAATGGAACCGGGACGAACTGCATCGTGTCTCAACCGCGACGCTACTGGGAGCGGAATTGACGGGAGCGGAATTGAAAAACGCCGCGGACCCCGATGGGTCTCCGCGGCGCTTGTGGGGGGGTGAGATAGGGAAAGCAATTCGGTCGTGATCGCGAATGCGCTTACTTGCGACGACGACGCAGGCCGGTCAGACCGGCGAGACCCAGCAACGCCAGCGCGCCCGGCGCCGGGACGGCCGCGACGTTCAATGTGAAGTCGTGCGCGATCGGCTGCAACGGGATTCCGCCACTCATGCCGTCGTAGATCAGCGCGCTGATGGATTCGATGCCGAAGATAACCTGCCGCGGATCTGCATCGGTGATGGTGTAGTCGAAGCTGTACAGCGCGAGGTTCGTGTCCAGATTGACGCCGGGGTTGAACATGCCGGGCAACTGGGTTGCTTCGACCGCTGAGATGCCCATGGGGGTGATGGTTCCGGGGTTGCCGAGGCCGGCAAATGACGGATGCACCATGTTGCTGCTGATCGCGCCGCCGCCCATCACATCGTTAATGGTGACGTTGAAGATCGCTGCCGCAAGACCTTCGAACACCGGTTGCTGGTGGTCGATGGATGCATTGAGGGTCATCGTGACGGTATCGCCGATCTGGGCCGTGCCCTGGCTCGCCGACCAGGTGTACTCAATGACGCCGGCCGAAGCGGTGTCGGTGAAGAAGCCGAAGGTTCCGAGACCGGTGACGAGTGCGGCCGCGATCGTGAGGGTTGCGTTCTTCATGATGTCTGTTCTCCTGTGGTCTGACGCCGTTCCAACCGGGAAGGCGTGTGTTGTCAAGGCAACTGTGCCCCACAAATCCGGCCGAGCCACGAGGGAGAGGCGATTCGACCATCGAGAGGGCGAGTCCTTCCCCACCGCACGGGAAACTCAACGCAGCTTCACGTCCGAGAAGCGAGTGGGGCTACTAACCTGCACGCCATCGTCCGGATCGTTATCATGCGAGATCGCGCTTGCTCGCGTTCTGAGCGGGCTTTTTGAACCCCCCACGCCCCTGTTTGTGCTGCCAATCCCCATGCCCAGCCCGACCACCGAACCGACGACATCCGTTGAGAAGAGCGACCGGGTCCACGACCTCGACCATCGCCCGCGCGTGCTGCTGGGCAAGATGGGGCTGGACGGTCACGATCGCGGGGTCAAGCTCATCGCGCGCGCCCTGCGCGACAGCGGCATTCACGTCATTTATTCCGGACTCTGGCAGACTCCCCGTTCCCTGGCGATCTCCGCCCGCGATGAGGATGCCGATGTGATCGCCGCCTCGATGATGAGTAACTCCCATCTCGTCCTCGTGCCGCGGCTCATCGATGAGTGCAGAAAGGTCGGCCGGCCGGACATGGTCGTCAACATCGGCGGCATCATTCCGCAGGAAGATGTGCAGACCATGAAGGATGCCGGCGTCAATCGCATTTATCACACCGGCACCACGATGCACGAAATCATCGATGGCGTGCGCGAAGCGACCAAACGCTACGAGCCGCTGACGTCCGATCACTCCACCGCGCAGTTGGCGCGCAACATCAGTCTCGCCCATTCCGGAAGAACCGATCAGCTCAAAGCGGTTGATCCCCCGCGGCGCAAACCCGCCCAGGTGATCGGTCTGACCGGTTCGCCCGGTGCCGGCAAGAGCACGCTGGTCGCCGCGATGGCCGGCGAAGCCGTCCGCCGGGGCGAGAAGATCGCCGTCATCGCCTTCGACCCGATGAGCCCGATTACGAACGGTGCCCTGCTCGGCGACCGGTTGCGCGTGGACTTCAACGCCGTCGACGAAGGTGTCTTTTACCGCTCTCTCGCGATCAGCGGCGAGGACTACTCCACCCTGGGCGACATCGTCGAACTGATCGGCGGCGCGGGCTTCGACAAACTCATCGTCGAAACCGTCGGCGCGGGACAGAACGAAACGCGCATTCGTCAGCACGTGGACAAGACCGCCGTGGTCGTCGTCCCCGGCATGGGCGATGCGGTGCAGATGGACAAGGCGGGAATTCTCGAAATCGCCGACCTGTTCGTCGTCAATAAAGCAGACTTTGCCGGCGAGTCCAAACTGGTGCGCGAACTGCTCGACATCGCGGGTAATCGCAAGATTTACGAGACCATCGCCACGCAGGGCAAGGGAATCATCGACCTGCTCGATGCGCTCTTTGACTGAACGCACCAAAGGGCGGCCACCCTCTGATAACCGCGCGCGAAGCCGGAACTGACAACCGCGCGAAGCCCGGGCTGACGACCGCAGGGAGGAAGCCCCGGGTTCCCGCATCTCCCCCACCCGCGTTTTGGCGCACCCGCCCTCGCCGTGTTACACTCAATCATGCCCCACTTGATGCCCCGCCGCCTCTTTAGCCCCAATCCCCACGATGCTTCGTCCGCCGGCAGCCGCGCCCACGCTGCCGGCTCCGATCTGCTGCGCCAGCTCGGTCGTTCCGACGATCCCGGCGAGCAGACCGAGTTCTTTTCCCCCATGCCGGCCGGCTATCAGAAGGGACGCCACAAGTACGTCATCGTCCTCGGCACCGTCATGAGCGGCCTCGGCAAGGGCATCTTTTCCTCGTCCCTCGCCAAGCTCATCAAGGACAAGGGCATGACGGTCGCCCCGATCAAACTCGAGGGCTATCTCAACATCGATTCCGGCACGCTCAATCCCTACCGCCACGGCGAAGTCTTCGTGCTCGATGACGGCACCGAATGCGACATGGACCTCGGCACCTACGAGCGCATGCTCGATCAGAATCTCTCGCGGCAGAACTTCGCGACCAGCGGCCAGATCTACACCGAAATCCTTGAACGCGAACGGCGCGGCGCGTACCTCGGCCGCGATGTGCAGATGATCCCCCACGTCACGGGCGAGGTGAAGTACCGATTGCGCCAACTTGCCATGACCGGCGGGCCGGACGGCGGACCCGCGGACGTCGTGTTCATCGAAGTCGGCGGCACGGTGGGTGACTACGAAAACGGGTTCTACATCGAAGCGCTGCGTGAACTTGCCTTTGAAGAAGGGGAAAAGTCCGCCTGCTTCGTCGCGCTCACCTACATCATCGAACCGGAGATTCTCGGCGAGCAGAAGTCCAAAGCCGCGCAACTCGGCATCAAGCGCCTCATGGAAGCGGGGATTCAGCCGCACATCGTCGCCTGCCGCGCGCACCAGCCCGTGACGAACACTGTGATGCAGAAGGTTGCGATGTTCTCCAACGTGCCGATCAACCGCGTCTTCTCGATGCACGATCGCGCATCGATCTACACGATCCCCGAAGCCACCCGCGCGGAAGGGCTCGACCGGGAAGTGCTCTCCATTCTTGACCTGCACAACAAGGTCGATTTCGCCAACGAAGACCGCGCCCGACAGCGCTGGCACGATTACGCCACACGCATCGTCGCCAAACGCGATCACGAGATCACGCTCGCCATCCTCGGCAAGTACGCGGCGCTGCGCGATGCGTACGCCTCCATCGAAAAGGCGATCGAACACGCCTCAACGCATCTCTCGGCGAAGGTCGATCTGCGCTGGCTCGACACGTCCGACATGACACGTCAGAACGTCGGCGAGCGGATCGGTCATGACATCCACGGCGTGATCGTGCCCGGTGGATTCGGCGAGCGCGGCGTCGAAGGCAAGATTGCCTGCGTCGAACACGTACGCACCCACGGCGTGCCGTATCTCGGCATCTGCCTCGGCTTCCAGGTCGCGGTCATCGAGTATGCGCGCAATGTGCTCGGCCTCGACGATGCCAACTCCACTGAGTTCCTGCCCGACGGCCGCAACCCCGTCATCGCGGAGCTGCCCGAACAGAAGAAAGTCGAAGGCCTCGGCGGCACCATGCGGCTCGGCGCGCAGGATGTCCAGCTTCTGCCCGATTCACTCGCCAGCTTCCTCTTTGACGGTCAGACCATGATCCGCGAGCGGTTCCGGCACCGGTACGAAGTCGAGCCGAAGTACATCGACCAGCTCACCGAAGCCGGGCTGATATTCTCCGGCCGGCACCCCGAGCATCCCATCATGCAGGTGCTCGAATTGCCCGTGAGCGTCCACCCCTTTTTCATCGGCGGCCAGTTCCACCCGGAATTGACGAGTCGGCCGCTGACGCCGCAGCCGATGTTCATGGGCTTGATCGCCGCTGCGATTCAGCGCTCCAGCCCCGACCTGCTGCCGGAAAAAATCAGCCGCCGCTGGCTGCCCACTTCCGCATCAGCGTCGTCGAACACCGCCGGCGCCGGCACCCGCACGAAAAGAACGAACCTCCAGGCCGCGTCGTAACCGGAGCAGTCGGCCCGATCTGTACGGCTCTTGACCGATCCGGTCGAGTGCCTACACTGACGCGATACCCCCGAAGGCGATATAGCTCAGCTGGTTAGAGCGAGGGATTCATAAACCCTAGGTCGGTGGTTCGAGTCCACCTATCGCCACTCTCGCAAAC
>RECV01000192.1 GCA_007693845.1 Phycisphaerales bacterium | reverse complement strand
CCCCACGCCGTGAACGTCGGCAATGTTCGTCGTCAGGGTGATGGTCGGGGCATGGAACGGCATCGCGTGCGCCCATGATACCCCTCGTACCGCAGAGAAACGCGGCAACCCACCCGCCGAGAAGCCGAACGGCCGCGAGCCCAACGACACACCGGCGAGTCGCCAGGAGCGGATGCGCAAAGTTTTTGAGTTTTCTCTGCGCTCCACGCGGCGGATTGCGAGGTTCCTGATAGAGGCCCCGGCGGCAGTGCCGGGCAAAGCAATGGACCAACACAAAGAAGGAGCCAAATATGACACGCTCACGCACTATCACACAAACCATCGGCAGCGTCGGCCTGCTGATTGGACTCGGCACGGCGGCCGCCCCCGTTGCGGGCGACTGCGACATCTGGAGCGCGTTCGGCGGGGGAGCCGGTGTCCAGGTGTATTCCGTGATCGAGTACGAAGGCGACCTCGTCATCCTCGGCACGTTCTCGACCGTGGATGGGATGCAGATCCCGGGCATCGCGGCCTGGGATGGCACCTCGTGGTATCCGCTCGGTGACGGTCTGCTGGTGGCACTGATCGACGGCGAACCGCAGGTCGGTGTGTTTGACGGTGATCTCGTGGTCACCGGAGAACTGATCCCAAACAGTGTCGGCTTTTATCAGCCCGCGTTCCGCTGGGACGGTTCTGCGTGGGATACGTTTGGCGATCAGCAATGCGACGGCGCGCCGTCGGTCGGAAGTCTCACCATCTATGAAGGCGATCTGATCGTCGGTCTGCGTTTGACCGGTGCGTGCGAGCACCACACAAACGGGTTCGATGACCCGATCAGCGGCGTCCTCCGTTGGAACGGCGAGTACTGGTCTCAGGTCGGCGATACCAGCGACTTCCACCGTGTGCGCGCGCTGACGGTGTTCGAGGGCGACCTCATCGCCGGGGACGACCTCGGCGCTATCCGGCGGTGGGACGGCGAGTCGTGGGAACTGATCGGCCAGATGGATGACCAGATCTTGACGTTCACGGAGTACAACGGCGACCTGATCACAGGCGGCCGGTTCACGGAGGCCGACGGGCTGACGGTCAACCAGATCGCCCGATGGACCGGCGAGCACTGGGTCGCGATGGCCGGCGGGGTGGGCGGCGTGTCGGATCCCCGCGTCAACACACTCGTTGTCTTCAATGACGAACTCATTGCTGGCGGTGACTTCACTTCAGCCGGCGGCCAGTCGGCCGACAACATCGCGCGCTGGACCGGCGCGGGATGGGAAGAGTTCGAAGGTGGGGCGAACAATCGCGTTCATGCCGCGGCCCCCTTCGGCGACGGCCTGGCGGTCGGCGGCTCTTTCACTTCGCTCGGGGGTGTCTCCGCGACCAGGGTCGGCATGTTCACGCCCTGCCTCGGCCCGCCCATCGGCGCGTGCTGCGTCAACGGCAACTGCATCGAAGTAGACGAGCAATTCTGCGCGACCATCGGCGGGGCATATCTCGGCGATGAGACGTTCTGCGATGACACCGATTGCCCACCGGCGTGCCCGGCCGATCTCAACTCCGACGGCGTGGTGGATGTGCTTGATCTGCTCATGGTGCTCGAAGCGTGGGGCGCATGCCCCGACTAGCCGGGCCGGCGCATTGCGATCCCGGTTCATGTATTCGACGCCGTCGCGTGCGATGTGGCGGCGTTGTTCTTTGCGTGAAGCCCGTTGATTGAAGCGTGCGATTTTTTTCTGTTTTTCTCTGCGCTCCACGCGGCGGATTGCGAGGTTTCTTTCAGCGGGACGTCCGCAGACTTCACGGTTCAACCTACGCACGAAAGGAGCGTCAAATGAACAAAATGAGAACCAGTACGGCAATCCTCGCCACCCTCGCGATCATTCCATCGGCATGGGCCATGGCTGAATGCGATGTGTGGGAGCCGTTCGGCGACGGCTTCAACAGCAGTATCCCCGCCGTTCATACCTACGACGGCGACCTGATCGCCTTGACAAACTTTTCGTCGCACCCCGATATCGACGGTGTCGCGAGATGGAACGGCGAGTTCTGGGAGCAACTCGGAGAAGGGCTGTTCGTCCTCGGCCCTAGTGACTCCTTGGACATGATCACCTTTGAGGGTGATTTGATCGCGATTGGTCCGATCGCATTGCAGGACGAGAGCCACTACAGGTTTGTCCGCTGGGACGGCGACTCCTGGCAGGCGATTGGGAACCAGGCGTGCGCTGGCTCGGTGAATGCCGTCGCCGTCGCCGGTGGCGAACTCTATCTGGGACTGGGCAACAATGCAGATTGCGAGCATCACATCGACGGCTTTGACAATCCCATTCGCGGCGTCATCCGCTGGAACGGGGAGTATTGGTCAGAAGTCGGCGATACCAGCGAATTTGCGTATGTTTCTGCGATGGTCGAGTACGACGGCGATCTGGTCGCCGCGGACTATAACGTCAGCACGCAAATCGGATCGATCCGGCGATGGAATGGCGAATCATGGGAACACCTCAGCACCTTTGAGGGGGGTGGAGTTACGGCACTGGCCGTCTACAACGGCAGTCTGATTGCGGGCGGCGCATTCGAGTTGATGGACGGGCTGCCGCTGCAACGGATCGCGCGGTACGACGGTGAACAATGGCTCGCCATGACGCTGGGCATGGATGACACTGTCCGGGAATTGCATGTCCACGACGGTGAGTTGTATGCCGGAGGGCGATTCGAAACCGTGGCGGAAAACCCGGCGGACCGGCTGGTGCGGTGGAACGGCCTGACGTGGGTCGAGTTCGAGGGCGGGGCCGACGGAAGAGTTCGCTCGATGGCCAGTTACCAGGGCAACCTGGTCATCGCCGGCAACTTCTCCGACGTGGGTGATGGCGTCAACGTCAATCGCATCGCGCAGTTCGTCACCTGCCCGGATCAGATCACCGGCGCGTGCTGCACGAGCGGCGGGTGCGTCCATCTCACGCTTGAGGCATGTGATGCCATCGGCGGCGCGTACCTTGGCGACGATGTAACCTGCGCGGAAGCGGATTGCGCGACCTGTCCCGGAGATCTGAATCTGGATGGCGTGGTCGATGTCCTCGATCTGCTTGAACTACTCAACGCCTGGGGTTCCTGTCCCTGAGCCACGTGGCGAAGAGTCGCGTTCCCTGAATCCTCGATTTGAAACAAACAAACAAACACACTACACACAAAAGGTGAGAATCATGACACGCACACGAATCAAGACTGGAATCAGCATTGCCGCGCTCTTCACGGCCGGCCTGAATACGACCATGGCCGCAAGTGAATGCGATGTCATCTTCCCCGTCGGCGGTACCGTCGGAGGGACCCCGGGCGCCGTGGCCGAGTATCAGGGCGAGCTCTTCGTCCTCGGCACCTTTTCTTCGGCGGACGGTCTTTCTGCCAACGGCCTCATCCGTTTTGACGGCAAGTCATGGCAGCAGGTCGCTCACGGCGTCGGCATCGGGTCGCTGTATTCCGGTGACAACCACCTGCTGGAGTACGAAGGTAAACTGATTCTGACGGGAGGGAACGTCAACCCCCTCGATGCAGATGGACAGGATCTTCCCGTTCCCGGTGTGCTGACGTGGGACGGCGAATCCTGGGGGAGCATCGGCGAACAGGCATGCGGGTTCACCCTGGCTTCCGGCGTGTACCAGGGCGACCTGGTCATCGGGTTCTACGACAGCAATGATGCCGGGTGTGAACATCCCGAATACGGCTTCGACGATCCCATCCGCGGCGTCGCCCGCTGGGACGGCGAACACTGGGAACAGCTCGGCGACACGAGCGACTTCGATCACGTCACCGCCCTCATCGAATTCGAAGGTGACCTCATCGCCGGGGATTTCAGCGGCGTGGTCCGACGGTGGGACGGGGAGAGCTGGCAGGTGATCGGAGAGGCGGATAACCGGGTTTACGTCCTCGAAATCCTTGATGGCGATCTCATCGTCGGCGGCCGCTTCGATGAAATCGATGGGACGATCGTCAACGGCATTGCACGTCTGCAGGACGGCGTGTGGACGGACATGGATGGCGGTTTCAGTTCCTCTGGAGCACTGCGTGTCTCGGCGCTGACGATGTACAACGGTCAGCTTCACGCCGGAGGAAGATTCAACAACGCCAGCGGCAACTCTGCTTTCAATGTCGCGCGATGGACCGGCGAAGCGTGGGAATCGATCGGACCATCACCCGATGGTTGGGTCCTTGATCTCACCGAGTACCAGGGCATGCTCGCCGGTTGCGGAGGTTTCCAGCAAGTGAGCGGCCCAGAGATCGGCGAAGTGATCGCGAGACGCACGTTTGCGCACATTGGATGCGAGATCACCGGCGCCTGCTGCGTCGATGGCGGATGTGTTGAACTCTCCGCCGAGGACTGCCTCGCCGCCGGCGGCACCTATCACGGCGACCAGAGCATCTGCGCTAAAGTGAGCTGCCCGCCTTACTGCCCGGCCGATCTCAACAACGATGGCACCGTGGATGTCCTCGACCTGCTCATGCTGCTCAACAACTGGGGCGTCTGCCCGGACAAATCGGCCCAATGAATTGAGCACACCGGCATCACCAAGAGCTGGTGATGAGCTGAAATCATGAACACGACCTTGAATCGTTCGCCCATTTGAAAGGCACTTCTGCGGGAAGACGGCGGCGTGTTGGTCATCTTTCGTCAGACCGACACTGACATGGAGTAAGTGCACATGAAGCAGCAGGATAGCGCTTCAAGCGCCCATCAACACGTCATCGTCATCCCGCGGAAGCTGCTCACGCTGTTCCGGAACCGCGGACTCAATGCCTCGCCGCTCGGGCGACGGGCTTATCTCGCTGCAGCCTGTTCCAGCGGCGTTTCATCCGTTTCGGCGTCGTCGTCAGCAGATTCGCTTTCGGGGAAGCACGCATCGCCGATGGTGATGATCCGATCATCGATGCCGGAGTGGCCGTAGTCCTTGCCGAAGTAGGTCGAAAGCTCCACCGCGAGTTCGTTGAAGTACTCGGGCGAGCGCGGCCGGCCGTCCAGATCGCAATAGAACTTGAGGATGTCGTCCGCCATCGCTTCCATACGTGAGCGGATCGGGCCGCGCATTCCCCACTCGTACAGGTTGGGATTCAGCGCTTCGTTCCAGTGATCGGTGATGAACGGTTTGAGGAAAGCCGACTCCGGCCGCACGTGCTTGTTCAGCGCGAGGAACGGCCCGATGCGCACCATCAGCGGCTCGTGCGTCTCACCCTGCAGTTCGACCGGTTCCCGCAGGTTCTGGTAGAAGAGCATGCCGGCGTAGTTGGAAGCAAGATCTGCGTTGGAGTACACGCCGGTCGCCCACAGTCCGATCGTGGTGGCTTCAGAGATCGGCCCCTGTGAATACTCATGGACGATGCGTCGCAGGGCTTCTTCATCTTCCATGCCCCGGCCGCGCATGCGGTGCAGGTCGCTGAAGTAGAAGTGGCCGAGGTCGTGGAAGTGCCCCCATTTGTCGGTGCCGAAATACACGCCGTAGGCCTTCACCGTCGAGGCCTGGAAGAGCAGTACAAGCTTGCGCGGATCAATCGGCAGGTGCGTGTAGAAGTAGATCCAGAAGGGATCACGGTAGGCGGTGTATTGATCCGGATAGGTTTCCCGCATATTGCGGGAATGAAGCAAGTCTTCAAGCGCACGCATTTCAAAGAAACCCGGCCCCCATTTCGCGCGAACGCGATCGGCGATCAGGCCGGGATCGTGCATCGCCTCCATCCGCCGCTCGCGTTCGGCTTCGTTCTGCACTCGCAGGGCCCGCTCGACATCGCGGTTGAAGTCCTCGACCACCTCTTCCAGCACGCGGTAGTGCACAAGATTGAAGTAGTCACCCAGATCGGCAAACGGCTGATCCGTCGGCAGCGTGAACTGGTCGGTCTCATCCGCAGCGGCCGGCGTCAACAGAAGCAGGACAAACAACGCGCTGAGCAGAACACGCGAAGGAGAACCGGCGCGAGACAGATAATCAGGTCTGGAAATCATGATGGACGGACCCCACTGCAGAAGAACGTGGCAAAACGCGATCACGGCCAACGGGCCGTCTGAAGTCTATGTCGGTCAATCCGGTCGCTCGATTTAATCCGAACGCCATTTGAAATGCGTACGATTATTCTCGGCAATCAGGATTTTGTGTTTCACCTCGATCGTGAACTTTGCCGATAGTCGGTTGTTCCCGTCCGGAGGCCACTGCCATGAAGACCCGAATCCACATCCTGTTGCTGCCTGCCGCTTTTGCACTCCTGATGGCGTTCAACGCCATCCTCGGCGGATGCGTGGGCGCCTACCACACCACCCTGCGGGAATACGCCAAACCCGAACATGAGCGCCTGGCGATTCGGCTCGAAGAAGTCAGCCAACTGCAGCAGAAATCCCGCAAGGAAATCAGCCGGGTCATGCAGTTTGTTGATCGCTACGGTCAGGATGACGGCGAAACGGTCACCATGTCCAAAGCCGGCCTGCAGATCAAGTTCGACCGCGCCGAACTGCACGCATGGAACACGCGCCGCCGACTCCTGGCGGTGCAGGATTCCGCGGCGCGATATTTCAACGACGATCATGATCCGGACGCCATCGATGCCGACTATGTCGCCTACATTCGGGAACGACACGATAACGGTCTCGTGGCGGCACTCGATCGCCTCATGGTGACCCAGGACACCATCGAAGAGATGCTGGCACTTCTGCACGAGAGCACCCCGGTCCACGCAAGTGAATTGGCCGGGCCGAAACAATACGCGACTCTCGATACCCTGCGTCAACGGTACAAACTCATGACGCAGAAGACGATCGACACGCAACTGGAGACCGGTCGGTTTGCTGCGTCGCTGAGATCAGCCGAGTCCGTCCGTATCGCCAGCGGCATGCCCCGCTGAAGCGTCACGTCGCGCGTGGTGTCCGTTTGGAAGCTGGGCGCGCCTTGACCTTGTGTGGCAGTACGATGTCAGATGACGCGGGATTTATCGCGATTCCGTTTCAACTGCGGCCGAACTGTTTTTCCAGATCGCGGATACTCAGGCGCAGACTGGTCGGCCGGCCGTGCGGACAATTGCTCGACCGCTCGATTTTTTCGCGGTAACGAAGCAGTTCCTGAAGTTCATCCGGGCTCATGCGATCCCCCGCCTTGATCGCGGCCTTGCACGCCATCATGTCCAAGACTTCGTGCAGCGCCGCTTCGGAATCATCCGCCAGCCCGTCTCCCGATGCCTTGTCGAACAGTTCCTTTATGAACGGTTCCGGCTCGACCTTGCGCGAAAACAGAAGACTCGTGAACGCATGCACCGCGATCGACGTCGGGCCGATCGGCTCCGCCTCGATGCCCAGCCGCGTGAGCAGCGGCTGCAGCGATTCGAGCAGATCAACCTGATCGCGATCCACCGTGACCGTTGCGGGCATGAGCAGACGCTGTGACTCCAGCGGGCCAGCGGCCAGTCGCTCCTTCAACTTCTCGAACATCACCCGTTCGTGCAGCGCGTGCTGATCGATGATCAACAGCCCCTGCTCATCCTGCGTGACGAGAAAGCTCGAATGGACCTGCATGACATCGTTGGCGGAACGAAAACTCGGCAGCGATTCTTCGCGTGCGCTTTCTGCCGAACCCGGTTCAGAATCATCCCCCGACTTCGCGTCATCAGATTCATCGACCAGCTCTGGCATCTCGGTTCGCAGCGCCTGCTTGACCTCGCTGTAGATGAATCCCTTCTGTGTCGGATTGAGCTGCCGGAAGTATTCGACGAACCGCGAGCTGTCATCATCGCGCGTGCGCTGCGCATCAGACCCCGTCGACGATGATGATACGTTCCCCGCGCCGAACTCCGGGGTGGGCATGCGCGGCAGGGCGAGATGAGAAGCCGGATCATTGTCCCGACTGAATTGGACACCGGGGGTGAGGTCATGCTCACGCAGCACGCTGCGAACCGCGGAGAGCACCATGCCGTGCACCGATCCCTGATTGCGAAATCGCACTTCCGCCTTCGCCGGATGAACGTTCACATCAACCTGCCCGGGGTCCATCTGCAGAAACAGCACGGCGGTGGGATAGCGTGACGGCTCGATCAGACCGCGGTACGCCTCCCGTACCGCGTGCATGAGCGAACGGTCGTTAATCATTCTGCCGTTGAGAAACGTGCGCAGGTGCTTGGCGTTACTGCGCGCGATCTCCGGCCGACCGACGAGTCCCCAGAGGTCGATGCCGCGATCCTGCGTCCACAGTTCGATGAGCTGTTGATCAAGCTCCGGCCCGAGAATCGCCACCGCGCGGCGTCGGGGTAACTCTTCCGCCGGCAGATCCAGTGTCGTGCGGCCGTCGATTCGAAGTCGAAACGCAATCGCCGGATGAGCGAGCGCGAGCTGGTCCACCACATCGCCGATGCGGCCGGTCTCGGTCTGATCGGTGCGGAGAAATTTACGCCGCGCGGGCGTGTTGAAAAACAGATTTCGCACGGTCACCGTCGTCCCGGGCGGGCCTGCGGCGGGACGCACGGGATGCACCTGCTCGCCCTCGACTTCGATGACCGCGGCCTGCTGCTGATCGCGCGGTCGGGAGACGATGCTCATGCGGCTGACCGAGGCAATCGACGCCAGCGCCTCACCTCGGAAACCCATCGTCGCGATCGCATCGAGATCATCCTGCTGCGTGATCTTGCTCGTCGCGTGCGGAGCGATGGCGAGTTCAAGTTCATCTTCCGGGATGCCATCACCATCATCGCTGATGCGAATCAGTTCCTTACCGCCGACTTCAATGGCAATGTCGATCCGACTCGCCCCGGCATCGATCGCGTTCTCCACGCACTCCTTCACCACGCTCGCGGGTCGCTCGATCACTTCGCCCGCAGCGATCTGGTTGATGAGCAGGGTTGGGAGTGCGCGGATGGGCATGGGAGGGATCAGGGGAGCAGTGAACATTGATGAATTGTAGCGGTTGACAGGGTGTCTCAATCGGACGCTCGCGGATTACGCCTGCTGCGAGATTCGCACCGGCAGCGGTTTCATGACGATGGGCATCACGCGGCCACGGCCGAACGCGCGCGGGCTGACCTTGGGGATCACCACGGCCTGATCACGCTTGTACTGCGCGAAATCGATCATGCGCGTGAACTTCTCCACCACCGTCGCATCGATTCCCGTCTCCTCGATGATCCGCTCCACGGACTGATCGCGCTCGACGAAACGCTCCACAATCTGATCGAGCACCTCGTACTCCGGCAGGGAATCCTGATCGGTCTGATTCGCGCGCAGCTCCGCCGAGGGCGGCTTCGTGATTGAGTTCTCGGGAATCGGTGGCTGGACAAACCCCAGCGTGTCGTGGTGGTCGTTCACCCAGCGCGACAGAGCGTAGACATCCACCTTGAGCAGGTCTGCGATCGGCGCGACCGCACCGCACATATCGCCGTACAACGTGCTGTAACCGACCGCCATCTCCGACTTGTTGCTGGTGGACATGACCAGTCCGCCGGTTGCGTTGGAAATGGTCATCAGGATCACGCCGCGCAACCGCGCCTGCACGTTCTCATCGGCGAGCGTTCCGGTCACATCACCCAGGGCGGGATCAAGGATCGATTGCATCAGCTTGTGCGCTTCGCGAATCGGAATCTCGTGCGCTTCACCGATGCCAAGACGCTCGATCGTCTCCTGGGCGTCGCTGAGCGAACCGGGAGAAGAGAATCGGGACGGCATGCGCACGCCGATGAGGTTGTCCGCACCGATCGCTTGCGCGGTGATCGCCGCCACCAGTGCGGAATCGATCCCGCCGGAGAGGCCGATGATCGCGCGGGTGTGGCCGGTTTTGCGGATGTAATCGCGCGTGCCAATGACCAACGCGTTCCACGTCGAATCGAGCGATTCGCTGTCCGCGCCGAGCAGTTCATCCACGGGCACGATCGCTTCGCCAGCCAGTTCCACCGTGCGGGTGCACGCTTCAAACGCCGGCAGCATAGCGCGCAACGTGCCGTCCGCGTGAACAATCATCGAACGACCGTCGAAGACCAGATCATCGTTCGCGCCGGTCTGGTTGACCATCACGATCGGACGTTGCGTCCGCTGGGCCAGTTCGCTCGTATAGCGCACATGTCGCGCGAACTTGCCGCGCACGAACGGGCTGGCGTTGAGCGCGATGAGCGCTTCGGCACCGGCTTCCACCGCTTCCGCAACGGGGTCGAATTCGTATGTACTGCGTAGATCGACATCCGCCGCCCGCCAGAGATCTTCGCAGATCAGAATGCCGAGACGCCGACCGGCGACTTCGACCACGGTCGTCTCCGTGCCCGGGTCGAAGTAACGATCTTCATCAAAGACGTCGTAGCCGGGCAGGAGGCGTTTGTCGTGGACCGCCACGACCTGCCCACCGTGACAGACCGAAGCGCTGTTCCGTACGCCCCGCCGGCCGTGACGCGTTTGCCGCGGATGGCCGACAATGACCGTGGGCCCGCCCCCCGCTCCGCCTGCCTCGTGAACAGCACGGGCAATCTGCTCAACGGCCTCTTCGCAGGCCTGGATGATCCCCTCACGCAGCAGCAGATCGCGCGGCGGATAGCCGAGCACCGCCAGTTCGGGGGTGATGAGCAGATCGGCCGCCTCCTCACGCGCCCGGTCGATGGCTTCGAGAATCAGCCGTGTATTGCCGGGAATGTCACCGACCGTGGGATTGAGTTGCGCCAAGGCGATCCGCATGCGGCCCATTGTAGGCGAGCGGTGCATATACGGTGTGAAGCGGCCCCCAAACGGCGGAATGATGGGCACACTTCACGCCACATGCTGACTCTGTTCATCCACCCTCTGCTTCGCCGCCTTCGGAAGACCGTGTGTATACTTCCGATCGCCTGACAGACTCATGGGACAGATCACACCAACCATGACCGACGACCGCGAACTGCTTGCTGCGATTCAGACTCGTGATCGCGAGGCGCTGGATGCACTCTATGAGCGCTACAGCGGGCTCGTGTACGCGGTCTGTTTGCGCGTGCTGCAGTGTCCAGCGGACGCGGAGGATGCGTTGATCGACACATTCTGGCAGGTCTGGTCAAAACCTGAAAAATACGATGCGACGCGCGGAACGGTGCCGACCTATCTGGCGATGATTGCCCGCAGTCGCGCCTTGGATATGCGTCGATCGCGTTCGGCGGAATCGAATCGGCGTGACCAGGCGAAGCCCGTCGACGGCCTCGCGCCCGAGATGAAAGGCGAGATGACCATCGACCCGGCCGTGATGCAGGAGGAAGAGAACGATCAGGTGCATGGGGCGTTGGCGTCCCTGACACCCGAACAGAGAGAGGCCATTCGCATGTCGTTCTACAACGGCTTGAGCCATCAGGAGATTGCTCAAGCCCTGCGGACACCGGTGGGCACGATCAAGAGTCGTCTCAGGCAAGGACTCATCCAATTGAGGGAATACTTTCGTACATCTGGTGAGGAGCCGCTCTCATGAGCTCGGATGAACTCAGAGAATTGACGCTTCTGTACGTGGTCAACGCGCTCGATGAAGATGAGCGGCGCGTGATTGATCAAAGGTTGTCGCGCGGGTGTCCTGAAACCATTGGCGCACTGGCTGAAGCACGTGCGGTCCTCAATCACCTGCCGACGCTGGAAACGCCGATATCCCCCTCGCCGCAAGCGCGTGAGCGACTCCGGTCAAGGATCGAACGCCAGCAGTCGACTGAGGCAAGGTCACCCGCTGCGGATTCGGCGGTCCGTACGGTCCCGGAGCCGAAATCGGCATCCGGTCGACCGGCTGATGCCATCCCGTCGGGCAGGGCACTTCAGTCCCCCGCAAAGCGTCGTTACTCGATTGCGATTGCGGCAATCATTTCGATGATCCTGACCGGCGGGCTGATCGCCATTCTGGTCGTGCCAGCCATGTTTGATCAGCGTGGTCAGTTGTTGAGTCTTCAAGAAATCGTCAAGCAGATGAAAGAAGACATGACGGCTTACGTCGATGATCTGAATCGACTTCAGGAACGCGATCAGGTCCGCGAAGCGATGGATCAACTGCTCAGTTCACCGGCCTTGAAAGTGATTTCGTTGCGCGCGCTGGAAAACGCCAATGATGAAAACCGCGGCTGGTTGTATTGGGACCCTGAATCCAATCGATGCCGCATCTATGCGGAGCACTTCGAGCGGCCGGAGGGCGGGCGATATCGTCTCGCGCTGGTCACTGAAGACGATCAGGAAATCCTTGGCGCGACGTTCACGTTCGATGATTCGGGGCGAAGCTTTTTCGACATTACCCTGCCGGAAAACGATATCGATTCCCCGAATCATTTCGCCAGCGTGCGCGTACTGCACGATGACTCCGAAGAAGGTGATGAGACTGACGATGTACTGGGGCGACCGATTTTCGGCGGTTCTTTTCACTGAACCCACCTGAGATCTTCAAAACTAATCCGGGACGTATACAAACGCTTTCCGAATTGGCGGTCATATCTGGCTGACCACAGCCACTTTGCGCGATGATGCGCGCCGCACGAAACAAAAAGTGCGTGATTGCCATCATCCAATCCGGCGACCGTATCCGTAGTTCAATGAGAAAGCCCGTGATCAATGGATTGAATGACGGGCGCTGATTGTGCTCTGAGTGCTGCAGCCAGTGAAAAGAGATGACGAGCCGGACAAGACACGTGATTCCATGTGCGAAGGGACGCACGAAAGATTGACCGAGCGTGTGCAACGAAAGCATGCAATATCTACGACAGGTATGGCGTGCACGCTCACCGGGACTCGTCTAGCAAGGTTTGAGATTCGCAATTTGAATTGTTCATCCTAAAGCCACGCACACGAGAAGAGAAAGGACAAGCCATGAAACTTTTGGCCACCGCACTGAGCGGCACGATTCTTGCCGCCACACTGGGACTCATGACGGCCCCTCCGTCGGCCATGTTGACTCAGAACACGCCATCTACCCCTCAGGTTGATCCGGAGGAAACCACACTGATCGAAGGCCGGGTCGTCTGCCTCTACAGCTACCTCAGCGCTGAGGAAGAAGATCGCGACCGTGAACGCAGGCGTGACGGCGACCGTGAACGTGATGGCGATCGCGAACGTGACCGCCAGAAGGATCAGTATCGATCTTCGGGCGATCATCACGGGCCGCTGGGACTTCTTGTCGAACGCGACCGAATCATCGGCACCACGACCACGGTGCACGTGATTCTGCTTGATCCGTCCTCGGACACAAGCAAGGAAAATTACAAGAAGGCCCGCGAGCATATGGGCAAGCCCGTGACCGTCACCGCGCATCGGTTCGAACGCGAAGGCGTCAGCGGTGTCACGCTCGTCGAGATCAACGAGAAAGAGCGGCAGGAAGAAGGTCGTGAAGATGGACGCGACTCCCCGCGCCGCCGTTGAACAAGTGACACTTCAATCACCTTTGTCCCCCCCTTTCGATCCCGGAGGCAATCATTGTCTCCGGGGTCATTCAACTCAGATCCGCTCACCTTACTCGGCCGAATCGATCGACATCGGCCAGATTCAAGATTGAGGAAACGTAACCCATGTTCAATCGATTCAGCCGTTTCGCACTGACAAGTTTGATCGTGACATTGATGACTTTTGCGCTGATCGCAGCGGGATGCGAACGTGATGCAGGCGACCACATGGAAGACGCAGCCGACGACATCGGTGATGCGGGCGAAAGCATCGGAGATGCCGCGGAGCAGGCCTGGGATGATTTGCAAGACGAGATCGACGACTAATCCCTTGGCCGTGTTCGTACCACGCATCTGACACGACTGTTACTGCAGTGCAGAAAAATCATGATTGGAGCCACGATATGCTTTACTTTGCCGTTGTCTTTTTCATTATCGCGCTGATTGCAGCACTGCTCGGATTTACAGGCATTGCTGCTGCCGCCTCCGGCGTTGCGCAGATCCTGTTCTTCATCTTCCTCGTGCTCTTTGTTCTCTCCCTGGTTGCTTCGGTTCTACGCCGACCAACCGCTCCACCCCCGTGACTCGACCGCCTACAAACACGCCAGGCACGGCACCCGGAGCGGAGAGAGAGGCTTCCGGGGACGATTCAGGTCGGCACCTTGGTGCCGACCTGCTTTTTTCTTACCCGATCGGTGATCATTGAGCCGCACCAGACAGTGAGTCATCGCTGATACTGATTGCGTGAGAGATGGTCGCAACTACTACGCGAATCGAAAAGCCCGCGCGAACTCAGTGGTACTTGATATGGGAGAAACGACGCAAGCTGCGACCGTTACATGCGCATGCCTTCGTACTTGATGCGCTCTTTCTTGCGGCGGGGATCAGCTTCCGGCACGGCGGACAGCAGCGCCTTCGTGTAGTCGTGCTGCGGGTTGTCGAGAATCTGCTGACGCGGTCCCGTTTCAACAATCTGGCCGTTGAACATCACCGCGATACGGTCGCAGACGTGGTGAATCACCGCCATGTCGTGACTGATGAAGAGATACGACAGGCCGAACTCATCCTGCAGGTCTTCAAGCAGGTTGAGAATCTGCGACTGGATCGAAACATCGAGCGCGGAGGTCGGTTCGTCACAGACGATCAGCTTGGGATCAAGCGCCAGTGCCCGGGCGATGCCGATGCGCTGCTTCTGTCCGCCGGAGAATTCGTGGGGGTAACGGTCGACGGCAGTGCGCCACATGCCGCAGCGTTCGAGCAGATCCTGAACCATCGGCCGGACCTCGCCGCCCCTGGCCTTGCCGTGGACGATGAGCGGCTCGCCGATGATCTCCCCGATCCGCCGCCGGGGGTTGAGCGATCCGCCGGGGTCCTGGAAGACGATCTGCATGTCCTGGCGCAGACGGACCATCTCCTTGCCGGAGAGGTCGAAAACGTTGCGACCTTCGAACAAAACGCGTCCGCTGGTGTGGGGGATAAGCCGAAGGATGGTGCGGCCGACGGTGGTCTTGCCGCAGCCGGACTCACCCACGAGGCCGAGCGTTTCGCCGCGTTTGAGTTCGAAGCTGACGCCGTCGACGGCCTTGACGTAACCGACGGTGCGCTGGAGCACGCCGCGACGAACGGGAAAGTGCGTTTTGAGGTCTTCCACCTTGAGCAGAGCATCCTCGCTCTGGGGACTGTTCGCGGCGCGGGCTTGTTCGGCGGACTGAATCATGGCGGCAATATCGTAGCAGACGCGGGGCCAGCGGGGGAGCGCCTCGTGCTGCGAGGAACAGTCGCGGAACGGCTCCGGAATAGTCCGGGAATGAGAGAGATCAGCGATTGAAGAGCGATCAACGGCGGATGATCACTGAATCCGCAGGCGGGCGGTGGCGTGGCTGCCGTCGGGATTGATCACCGCAATGCGAACGCCGTTGCGCGTGCCGTGCAGGTTGACCGACGAGAGGATCTCCAGAAACTCATCCACGTCGGAAATGGGGGTTTCCATCACGCTCACAATGACGGCACCGCGGCGAATCTGGCGCGAGAGCGGGGAACCCGGCACGAGTTCCTCAACCAGCACGCCGGGGTGAAACCGCAGATTGACTTCCTCCGCGTACGACTCGGTGAAGGTTCGCATTCGGGCGATCCCGAGCGACTCGATCGCGTTCCGGTTTCGCTGCGGATCGATCTGGCCGGTCATGCGCACCTGATCGAGTCGCGCCAGCGGGACGTCGATCTGCATCGTGTCGCCGAGTTGCCTCTCACCGTCGTAGCGCCAGACATCAAGTGTGGCGATGTCGTCCGGCATGAGCGATGTGATCACCGATTGAAGCTGCGTGAGCTGCATGACTGGCGTTTCGTTCACATGGGTCACGACGTCTCCGACCCGAACGCCCGCGCCGAACGCCGGCCCGTTTCGGTCGGCACGCGAAACGAGCACACCCTGGTTGTAAAAACCCATCTGCTCAAGCATGCGACTGATCGGTTCGTCCAGCCGCACGGTGCGCACCGTGCTCAGATCCGAGATGAGGTCGACGGGAAGTGAAATCTGTCGATGGCGGCCGGCATCGGCTTCGACGTCAAAGCGCCACACGGTCAGTGTGATTGCATCCTGATCGTCATCGCTGAGTTGGCCAGCCGCTTCGTGCGCCAGTTCGATGGCTTGTTCGAAACTGGAGACGGATGCGCCATCCACGCTGACAAGCACATCGCCGTGCTCGAATCGTTCCATCAGTTCAGTCCGGTTCGAATCAATACGGGTGATGACGATGCCGCGTCCGCGATATCCGCGGGTGACGTACGCTTCGCCGACCAGCATCGTGCGATCGGCGACGTTGATACCGAGAAAACCCTTCTCAACCACGCCGGTGGTGATGAGCTGATTGACGACGGGTTCGATCATGTCGAGGGGGATGGCGAGCCCGACGCCGGAGAACTGGCCTTCCTCGTTGGTGCTTCGAGGTGCGGTGGCGATGGCGGTGTTCATGCCGATCACTTCGCCGCGATGGTTGGTGAGCGGCCCGCCAGAGTTCCCCGGATTGATCGCCGCGTCGACCTGGATGAAGTTTTCGTACCCGGTGCGCATTCCGAACTGATTGCGGATGACGCCGACAGATCGCCCCTTGCCGGAGACCACTCCGGAGGACATGGAGAAGCGGAAATCGAAGGGCGAGCCAAAGGCAAACACCATGTCGCCGCGCACGACCGGATCGCGCACATCCGCGCGCGAGGCGGCGTGCAGTCGGCCGGAGGGAATCTTGAGAACCGCAATATCGGTGAGCGGGTCCGATCCGATGATCTCCGCCGGGCGAATATCACCCGTGTAGAGTTGGACTTCAATCGCATCGGCCCCCTCGATCACGTGGTAGTTGGTGACGATGTGGCCATCTTCATCGTACACCCAGCCGGAACCGGTCGAGGTGGAAGCCGTGCGGAATCCGCGCAACTCCGGCATGGGTCGTCGCGCGCTGATGTGCACGACGCTCGGCTCCATCAGGGTGGCGATATCGCGATACGCCTGATTGACCTGCTCGAGGACGTTGTCGTGGTTCAATCGCTCACTGGCCTGAAACACCCGCGCGGAGGTTTGAGCGAAAGTCAGTTCCCGAATCGTGGCAGGGCCGGCAATCAACACGACCACCGCGGTCAGAAGAACCAGGACGGCCGGGCCAAGGGTTGAGAACTTTCGCATGCGTGCGCTCCCGCTCATTCCCGTCGAGGACGGTTTCAAACGATCCTCACTTCATTCGTGTAACCCGCCGGGAAGTTTCATTCCCGTCCGTCCTGTCCCTTCGAAGGCCAATCGCGGAGGCCACGATGCTTGACCCGAATCAGAGTTTCTTGACATCCGACGCCGCATCATCCTTCATACAGTACGGATGTTCACCCAGATCGGATCGTCGAACCATGTCAATCCAACGCTCCGCCGCGGATACGATTGCATCGCCCAACCCCGCAATCGGACGGGCGAAGGCCGGCTGCCAGTCGGTCAACCCGAACAGATCCTGAGTGACGACGATTTGCCCGTCACAGGCCTCCCCCGCGCCGCAGCCGATGACCGGCACGCGGGCTTTCTCGACGATCTTGGCGGTCACCTCATTCGGACACGCCTCCACGAGAAGAATCGACGCCCCCGCATCCTGGAGCGCGATCGCGTCGGCGAGGATCTCCTTCGCCTCAGCGAGCGTCTTGCCGGTCGAGGCGTACCCGCCGTGACGCTTGGCGTGTTGCGGCTTCGAACCGATGTGCGCGACGACCGGCACGCCCGCGCGGCTGATCTTCTCGATCAGCGGCGCGTGATGACGATCGACCTCCAACTTCACCGCATCGGCCGTGCCTTCGGTCATGAAGCGGCCGGCGTTGCGTATCGCCTCGGCATCCTCGGCCTGGTAGCTCATGAACGGCATGTCACCCATGACGAACGTCCGGGGCGCGCCGCGTTTGACCGCCGCGGTCAATTGAATCAGGAAGTCAAGCGGCGCATGAATCGTGCTCGGATAGCCCAGGATCATCTCCGCCGCGGTATCGCCGATAAGCAGCACGGGCACGCCGGCCCTCTCGAGCCAGCGGGCCGTGGTCGCGTCGTAACAGGTCAGACACGCAAACTTCTCCCCGCGGCTCTTCATGCGGTGCAGCGTGCGCAGGGTGACGGGTTTCCGCTCCGGAGAGGTGGCCACGCCGTCCGTTGTGCTGGTCTCCGCCGGGCGATTTGTTTTGATTTCGGTATCCATCGCCATGCGATTAGTGTACCCCATCGGAAGGACCGGGCGGAATGAAGTCGGTTTTCCGCCGCTTGGAAGGACGCTGTGACTCACTCAGAATCAGCGATTTTCGTGCGGATGGTCAGGTCAGAGGTGATGGTCTTGTGGACCGGGCACCGGTCGGCGATTTCCAGCAGCCGCTCGCGCTGTTCATCGCTCAGATCGCCGTGCAACTCGATTTCCGCGTCGATCACTTCGACCCGGCCGGCGTCGGCTTCGCATTCGGCGCAATCCTTGGCGTGGATGCGGCGATGGGTCAGCCGCACCTCCACCCCGCCGAGATACCACCCTTTCCGGTCCGCGTACATGCGAAGCGTCATCGCCTTGCACGTACCCACCGAGGCGAGCAGGAGATCGTACGGGTTCGGCCCGACATCCTCGACGCCCATGGATTTCGGTTCATCGGCCACCAGTGCGTGTTCGCCCAGCGTGACATCCGCTCGGTAGCCCTTTTCGCCGACCCGCACGGCCACACGACCTTCAATCGGTTTTCGATCGCCCGCAGCCGCATCCGCTTTCGCTGATTGACTCATGCGTGATGCTACGCGGCTCGGAACGCGTGATGCAGTGCGAGGTGGGATTCGTTCATCCCCGTTCATCGCCACATTGCGACACGTTGCGAACAGGATCAGCCGGTCGCCTGATCAATCAATTGCCCTCCCTCGCCTCACCAATCGAAGCTCGCTCACTCTTTCGATGCGCAGCTGCGTCCGTGGGCCGCTGTCTGCAGCGCGTGAAGCAGTGATTGAAAGACCTCATCCGGCTCCGGGGAGGCGTCAATCACGAGGTATTCGCCGTAAGGCGGGTTGCGAACCTGCTCGAGATAGCCCTCTCGCACTCGCCGGTGAAACTCAATGCCCTTCTGTTCCATCCGATCGAGCAGCGGGTTGAGTCGGCCGGCGGCGATGGTCTCATCCACATCAAACACCACGGTGAGGTCGGGATGTCGCTCCCCCATGGCCACGCGCCCGACACTCATGATCTGCTCCCAACTCAGGCCGCCCGCCGTGCCCTGGTAGGCGAGCGTCGAGCTGATGAATCGGTCGGCGAGAACCAGCTCTCCCCGGGCCAGAGCCGGCTGGACCCGCTGAAGGACGAGCTGCGCCCGGCTTGCCATGTACAGCAGCATCTCGCAGGGCAGGGTGATGTCGGTGTTCTCCGGATCAAGCAGGATGTCCCGAATCTTCTCCCCGATCGTCGTCCCCCCGGGCTCGCGGACTTCGCAGACGGTGATCCCGGCCCCCGCGCAAAGACGGGAAAACCGCGAGAACTGCGTCGATTTGCCGGATCCGTCCGGACCATCGAAGACGATGAACCTGCCTCGGAGCTGCTGCAGCCACTGATCGGGCGTTGGGCTTCCGTGTCCTGCCATGGATGGGACTATCGCGACTGAACCGGGATCTGACAAGGCCGGGCGGCATCCGATCAGGCATTTGATCGCAGTGCATTTGTTTCTTCATGGGAGGGAGCAGCGCAACCGATCGAGGTGAGTGGCGGGTCGGCACGATTGCACACCGCTACAATCGAAGATATGCGGCTGGAACTTCGTGATCTGCATCGTCGGCGGTTGGGACGGGCGGTACTCAATGCCGACGAACGCCCGACACGCACGACGACCACGACTGGCCGGGAGGTCTTCCTGAACTGGGATCGCGCGTTGGACGACGCCGGCCGACTCCGCCGCTGCGTGGTCTGCGGCGCGAATGATCTTTTCCACGAAAAGGCGTTCCCTCAGATCACACCGCTCGTGGTGATCCTCGCCTTTGCCGGCGCCATCGTCGGTATTTTCGGACTGGTGACGAACATCCCCGTGCTGCTGGGCATGGTGGTGGTTCTCTTGCTGGATCTGGGGATTCTGCTCTTCTCCCGCCGCCGACTCGTCTGCTATCGCTGCCGCAGCAGTTATCACGACCTTCCGATTGCGCGGTACCACCGGCCGTGGGATCGACAAAAGGCGGAACGGTATCCAGCCCCGGAACGGGACCAACCGGCGGGTCAGGTGACCGGTCTTCCGGCGGAAACTTCGCGATAACCCGCACAAACCGAATCGCGGCGTGCATCCTGAACGAGTTATCACGCCAGACGGCACCCGATCCGGCCGATACCCATGATGTGCATCGATTTCTCGCTTCAACCATCCTGTTCACGTTGCTGTTAGCGCTCGTGTGGATCCTGCCGGGCTGCGACACCCCGGTGATCGACATCGGCGGCGGTCCGGTTCGCGTCGTCAACGAAGAGGAAGGAACCGGCGCCCGCGCCCGCGCCGGCCAGCTTGTGACGATCGATTACACCGTCTCACTTCCCGACGGCAGCCATGTTCTCACCGACCGGGGCTACCAGTTTGAACTCGGTCGCAATGCGGTGATCGAATGCATCGATTCGTCCGTCGTCGGCATGCGCGTGGGCGGGATGCGTGTGATCGAATGCCCGCCGCATCGACATTGGGGACGCAAGGGCTACGGCGACGGCGTCATTCCCGAGAACACCACACTCACCATCGAAATGCGACTGGTGCGAGCGCGCTCAAACGCCCGCTGATCACCAATTTCACTTCGCGCCGCCGAACGAGGGAAGCGGCCGCTCTGCGCCTCCTCCGGTTACATCGTCCACGTGATGGCGTGCGCCGTGACCCACAAGGTGGTGAGGCACAGCAGGGACCATCCACCAATCAGACCGACCACGGAGAGCGGCAGGCCGAACCAGGCGACGATCATCAGCGCGAAGATCACGACCTGGAGGATCGCTTCGACGACCCATTCCAGTGACCGCGGGCCGGGCATGGTGAGTAGCGTCGCCAACTGCATCGAGATAACCGTGGCGAGAAGTCTCGCGCCGAGCAATCGCCACGCGCCGATTCGTGCGGGCAGCGTGTAACTCGTCAGAATGAATCCGCCCGCGGCACATCCCAACAGGATGGCGAGCAGAATGATGAATTGAATGATCGCGGTCAGGCGTGCCGCCCAGGAAACGACACCTTCTCCGACCCGGGTATGAACCGGGAAGAGCCCCGGCGCGCCGCTGAGATACGCCAGAATCAAAACGACCAATGCCCCCACCGCAACGGCAAGCGGGAGCCAGAGATCGCCGCGACCGGGCGAGCACAATTGGGGAACCGCCCCCGCCGCGAGATCGTCATCCAGCCCGGCCGCTTCATCCGCCGCATCCGGATCCTCCTCCCCCAGTGCGGTCTCCTTCTGCTTCAACTCCTTGAGATCAAATCCGCAACGAATGCAAACCAATGCTTCCGGATCCGCCAGCGGCGCTTTGCAGTTCGGACATGGATCACCTTCATGAAGCGCTTCGGAAACCGGCGATCGTGCGCGATCATCGGCCCGCTCTTCCAGCGGAATCATGCCTTGATCATCCGTCTCTGCGTTGGCCGATGATGAACTGTCGGTTTCGCGTTCTTCAGCCGCCTCATCGCCCTGACGCGCCTTCTTTGACGGCCGTTCCAGCTCCCAGGCCGAATCATCCGGACCGGATGACTCGCCCTTGCGATCTTCTTCGGAGTCGTGCATGTCGTCACACTCTCCTCATGGCCAGAGAACACACTGATCAGCGGGGCAAACAACCTTGCCCGAACGGTCATCGTAATGCTATCGACCGGGCGGCATGATGTCGCTGCTGATTCCATTCGTATCTCGGGTGATCAGGTCGGCCGGGATACACTGAGTCAAGACAGATTGCCGCTGATAAATATCCATGGCGGGGAAGAATTCCCAGCGCGGGTCGGTTTGATCTCCGGGCATTTGCCCGATCCCGACACAAACGCCGCGTTCCACGAATAGTACCTGCTGCTTGAGCGTCACCGTCACTTTACTTGTCCAACCGCTTCCGAATCAAGTTGGCCCTATCAAAGGAGAATCCCATGAAACGTCTTCTGCTCGCAACCTTCATCCTGATCGGCGGGCTCGCCTGGCTCGCACAACCGGCGCTGCTTTCCAATGCGGACGCCACCGTTGAGAACCGCAGCAACGCTGAGGCCACCGCCTACAGCATCGACAATGTTCACTCCGCGGTCATCTTCCGCATCAAGCATTTGGGTGTGGCGTATTTCTACGGCCGCTTTAATCAGCTTGACGGTGTGATCCACTGGAATGATGACAACCCCGAGAACAGCCGGTTCGATCTGCGCATTGATGCCGACAGCGTCGACACGAATCATTCCGGCCGCGATGAACACCTGCGCAGCCCCGACTTCTTCAACGTCTCCGAACACCCGGAGATCACGTTCAAGAGCAATCGCATCGAACGACGAAGCGAAGGCCGTTATCGCATGACCGGTGAACTGAAACTGCACGGCGAGAGCAAGACCATCACCGTCGATCTTCACCACACCGGCGCGGGTGAGCACCCGCGCTCCGGCCGCGCGCTTCACGGATTCGAATCGGTCTTCCGGATCAAGCGGAGTGACTTCGACATGAACTACGGCATCGAAGCCGGCGCAATCGGCGATGAGGTAGAATTGCGCATCGGGATCGAAGCCCTCGGCAGCCCGGACGAATAATGCTCCAACCGGACTGACACACTCAGCCGGATCTCCGATGCTGCGGGACGGGTCATTGACCCGTCCCGCAGTTGTTTCGGCTTCACAACGTCATTGTGGAGAACACGCGGGACGGTGCGGTCAACGCCCGACTTTCGTCCCGAACCCGTATCTCGCGCCCCCGTCGCGTTCGTAGAAATGCGCGTTCAATCCTCGGGCCGGTCTCCCGCGGGAGCCATCTTGACGATGCGCGGCTCAAAGCGCGCGAGCACATCCACCAGATCCGACTGCTGCGCCATGACTTCGTGAATGTCCTTGTACACACCGGGCACTTCGTCCAGCCCCGCGCTGAGCAGGGTGACGTTGCGTTCGGCCAGCAGTTTCTTCACGTCGGACCACGTAAAGCTGGTCTTCGCCTTCTTTCGAGACATCACCCGACCGGCGCCGTGACTGGCGGAGTGCAGCGAATCCTCCGATCCCTTGCCCCGGACGACAAATGCCGGGCTGGCCATGGAACCGGGAATGATTCCCAGCACGCCCTCACCGGCGGGGGTCGCGCCTTTCCGGTGCACGATCACCTCGCGCCTCTCACCATCGATGAGGTGCCGTTCCTTCCACGCAAAATTGTGGTGGTTCTCCACATCCGCGATGACCTTCGCGCCAAGATGACGGGCGATCGAGTCATGGATCACCGCATGATTCGCGGCAGCGTACGCGCCCATCAGGTTCATGGCGCGCCAGTACGCCTGGCCGTCCTCGGAATCGAGATCCAGCCAGGCCAGGTGTCGCTGCGCTTTGGGCAGTTCCGGATGCTGATTCATGGCCACGCGCGAATAGTGATCCGCGACCTGCGCGCCGACTCCTCGACTGCCGGAGTGTGAGAGCAGCGCGAGGTAGTCGCCCTTCTCAAGGCCGAGCGCCTCATCTTCTTCGATCGAGAGCACGCCCCATTCCACAAAGTGATTGCCCGAGCCACTCGTGCCGAGTTGCGACCACGCCTTGTCCTTGTTGCGGTGCGCGATCGGGCAAAACGACCAGTCCTCATCCATGACCGCGTGCTCACGCGGCTTCTGAAACTTCGCGCCGATGCCGAACCGGGTCTCTTTTTCGATCGCGTTGATCAACCGGTCCGGCTGCGCGCGGACCGCATGGGCGGGCAGATCAAGGACGGTCATTTTCATCCTGCAGGCGATATCAACGCCCACGGCGTAGGGAATGACGGCATTCTGCGTCGCCAACACCCCGCCGATCGGCAGGCCGTAACCGAGGTGCGCATCGGGCATCA
>RECV01000072.1 GCA_007693845.1 Phycisphaerales bacterium | reverse complement strand
CTTTGGGATTGTACTTTTGGATGGTTGCCGCCGGGTTCATGTGAAGTAAGCGCGGGCGACAGAACATTCCTTTTGAAGCACCTGATATCGACGCGCCAGCCCACGTTATCCGGCTGGGAAAGCTGGTTGAGGTCCGAAAGGCAGGTGTCCGTTGGTGATCGAAGGTTGTTCAACCGATCGTTGGGGGAGTTCCTTTTCGCGTTGGTTGATGTCAACCGGCGGTCGGTTGACGCCAACCGTTCGGTGGCGGATGTCCACCAAAGCGCGGCGGATATCAACCGAAGCGTGGCGGGCGACAACGGTAGCGTGACGGACCTCAACCGAAGCACGAATGATGTCAACCGGCCTGATAAGGAAGTCCCCCGCGCATCGGTTGATGCGTGATACAACAACACTCCGCCACGCCCGAATGGGGTTTTCGCCTTTGGGGTCGGCCTCATTCAGCTTCGCGATGATCTGTTCCGGTGTGTGTCATTTGCGGGGCTGTTGACAAGAGTTGTGTATCGGCAATTGATCAGGCGGCGATCCGTTCGCATCGGCAACTCGATCAGCGATTCGAGCCGGCGATGGACCAATCGGAGCGCGAACGTCGTTGTTACGACTGGCGTCGTGCGGTCAAACGTTCAAAGGGTTGGATCGAATCAAGCTGATCGATCCCATCACATCGCCTGAACTCGATTTGTTCAGACAAATCATCGAATGGCAATATGTCACGCTTTTGCGTCATTTCGTTTGGCATTTCGTCTGTTTGCTGTAGTTTCAACGAACTACTTTTTAAAGTTGGCGTAGAAAGCCCAACCACGCTACTTTTCCTTTTTTGTCATGTTGCAGGAACGCTTCTGCCGTTACGTGACAGTATGAGAACACGTTCGGTGTCCAAGATCGACACGAAGGACGGTAAGCCCACATACTCAATTCGTTTCAGATTCGATGATGCGGGAAGCCCGTTCTTCACCTGTTCAATTACCAGTTCAGGAAAGCGAGCCACAAGATGCCTGACCATCCACGACGATGGTTCCGTCTGAGTGAAGTTCGAGCCGTGTACCTTTTGATCTTCAATTCTGGTTGCCGCCCACGCCTCGGTTTGTTTGCGTTGATCGTGCTCGGATGCCTGACGGCGCTGATCGCGCCGACCGGAACCGCGGCGATCGACCATGGCGTTGCGGCGGAAGTTGCGCAGGACATTTCAGACCTCGGCAGCGAAGTGATCGTTGCCCAGGTCGAAGGAATGCTGAGCGGATCTTACTATCCCAATCCGCAGCACTCGCAACTTGCCGGCAAACAGTTCATCCCCATGAGCGGCCCCTCGGATCCGTCAGGACACGCGACCGTGGTCACAACGAAATGGCTTGGCAGTTCAAGCGGCATCGCTTCCGGCGTGAACAAGATCTACTGCTGGTCGTCCAATGACTGGATCAACGACGGTCTTTTACGCTCTTCCAGTCCCTCCACCGTTCCGCCACTTCCGCTTCCTGATGAGATCAAAGTCTTCAACCACAGTTGGGTGGGTTCGGGCGGCAGTTCCGCACCGTTCGTGATTCGCCGTACCGACTACCTCATCAACCGAGATGACGTACTGGTCATCGCCGGCGTAAACAATTCCCCGCCGCAACGTGTCCTGATGAGCCACATGTATAACGGCATCAGTGTTGGTCGTGCGGGCGGCGGTCATGCCTCCGAGCCGACCGGTCTGTTTGCCGATGGCCCCGGTCGCATGAAACCCGAGATCGTCGACACGGATAGCGCCACGAGTTGGACGACAGCGCGGGTCTCCGGTGCCGCGACTGCGTTGGTTCATGTGGCCCGCACGACTCCGCAGTTGAAGAACGAACCGTTGGCGGAGCGATCCGAAGTCATCAAAGCCGTTCTGCTGGCCGGTGCGAGTCAGCCCGAGTATTGGAGCAATCTGACGCTGGGATCAACACTTCCCCTCGGCGTGACCGAACAGCCGCTTGATCCGATCTACGGTGCGGGCGTTGCCAATCTGGAACACAGTTGTTCCATACTCGCGGCCGGACGCTTGCCAGGCACGTCGGGGATCGATGCTCCTTTTGCCGAATCGTTCGGGTGGGATCTTGCCTCGATACCGACCAATCAGTCCGTTGCCTGGAAATTCGAGGCCCTCGCGCCGGTCGATGAAATCGTCATCGTGGCGACGTGGCACCGCTGGATCAACCCCGCAAACATGGACGACTGGGCGATCGCGGAAGTCCATCTGCGGATCGAACGACTCGAGGATAAGACGGCCTTCCCGCTGACCGGTCTCGAAGGCAGTTCGTTTTACGACGTCGGCAATGTCGTCAGCCAGAGTAGCGTTGACAACGTCCAGATGCTGCGCATAGAGGGTCTTCTGCCGGGGCGATACAAGGTGAGTCTTGAACGTGTCGATGATCATCCGAACGACTGGGACGTCTCGATCGCGTGGCGATGGTCAGACGTCCTCGGCAACGGGCAAACGCCCTCGGGTGAACGCGAGCACAACAACAATTCGTTCAGTATTTTCGCCTTCTTGCAACTGCTGAACTCGTGGGGCGTGTGTCCTTCTGATAAGGACTGCCCCTATGACCTGAACGGCGACGGACAAGTCGGAATCCTCGACCTGCTGGCGTTACTACAGAAGTACTAAGCTTCAATCGGGTTCATGTCGACGTGCCGGCTCCGAGCAGGTCGATCACGCGCGGCATGGCGGCGCGGATGGCGTTCAGCCCCGCTTCGAGATCCCACCGCTGATTCTTGCGATCGCCGGTCGTGTTGCTGATCGCGCGCACTTCGATCGCCGGCACATGCAAACGTCGGGCAGCATGCACGACGGCTGCTCCTTCCATCGCCTCCGCGATCGCGCCGGTGCGCTGCGCGACGGTCTGCGCTGCGGCATCGGTTCCGGAGCAAGTCGCCACCGTGGCGATCGGTCCGATCGGGAATGCTGCTCCGAGCCGATCGAGCAAGTCTTCATCGACGGGCACGGCGTTGCCTTCAAAGTCGCCCAGTGGAAACCCGAGGCCGTTCATGCCCGCAAATCCGCGCGATGTCACGATGCCCTCTTCGGTGTAGATGCAAGCCGATGCAATGATGATGTCACCGATACTGAGATCGCTGCCGGGCAGTGCACCGGCCACGCCGACGGACAATACCGCGTCGAACGGCGCGCGCTCACGGTACTTGAGGATTTGTTCGGTTGTTGCGGCCGCGGCGTTGGTGCGTCCGACGCCGCTGACGACGGTGAGCACATCGTCGTGCTGCCCGATTGCGCGGGCTTCAGCATCCACGGCCGTGACGATGAGCAGGTCAGTCATATCACGATCCTGCCGCGCGATCTTCCTGTTGATCCTGTTGCGCGAGGATTTCGCACAGAGCCGCTTCGACACCGCCGCGGGGATATTCGCTCTGTTCGCCGGTGTTCAGATCCTTGATGTTGATGAGCCCTTCGTTGAGCTTTTCATCGAGAATGATGGCGGTGCGTGCGTGGTTCTTGCCCGCTTCGCCGAGCAGTTTGCCGACGTTGCGCGTACTGCGGTAGGTATGCCGCACGTGGTAGCCCGCGCGGCGGAGTTCAGCAACGAGTTTGCGCAGTTCCTGCTCGGCCGCATCATCACCGCTGGAGATGACGAACGCATGCGGGCGGAGTTCGCGCATGTAGACGTCTTCCGGCAGCAGCCCCTTCTCGTGCAACAGCAACCCGAGCACGACATCGCCCATGCCGAAACCGCAGGCGGTCATGGACGGTCCGCCGAAGGATTCGATGAGTTTGTCGTAGCGGCCACCGCCCGCGATGGCGCGCTCGCCACCCGATGCCTCGTGTGCCTCAAACACAAGCCCTGTGTAGTAAGCGAGACCTCGGATGATCATTGAATCAAACTCGCACCATTCAGCAATGCCGTGAGACCGGACTTCGTACTGCAAGTCCCCGCGCGCGTTTTGCTTTTGGCGCATAAACTCCTTTTCACTATCACTCAGACCATCAATCTTTTCGGGATCAAGATGCAAAGGCACTGTACTTTGATGATCTGGATCGAAAAGTCTGATGAGTTCTTCAGACCACCCACGCTCTGTAGCTTGAGTACGAAAAGAGTCAGAAGAAATCTTCTGCCTTGTATCAAGGAATACAAGGTCATCTTCGATCTGGTCCGGCGTTCTGCCATGAAGTCCGAGACGTTCTCGAATTGCTAGTCGGTGTCCAAATTTTAATCTAACATCCACAGGGGTCAGGCCAAAGCGCTCTAGCGCCCCCACAAGCACTCCCATTGTGTGAACATCTGCAATTGCTTCAAACACTCGATCGTCATCAACGCCGATGAAATCGACGTTCCACTGCATGAACTCGCGCAATCGTCCGCGTTGCGGGCGTTCGGCGCGGAAGTGATTGGGAATCGTGAACCACTTGATCGGTTTGGGCAGTTGCGCTGCCCTGGCCGCGACCATGCGTGCGAGGGTCGGCGTAAACTCCGGCCGGAGCGCGAACGGCGCATCCTTGCCCTGCCGAATCTGCTCGATCTCCGCCTCATCCTTACCGCTGAAGACCTGGAAGAGTTCGCTCACGATGCCCGGCCCGCTCTTGTGGGTGTAAAGATCGAGTGACTCGAACATCGGGCCTTCGATTTCCTCGAAGCCGTGGTTGATCGACACCTGCCGCCACACGCCCTCGATGTAGCGCCGGACGGCCATGTCAGCGGGATAGAAATCCCGCATCCCTTTTGGGGCCTGAAAAGTCTTTTTCGCGTTCGAATTCGGAGCAGTCATGGGCGTGAAGTGTATCCCGATTTGTGCGATCACGCCCGCTGGCCGCAACGGGTCGCGGCATCACTTTCACAGACTTTCCGCTATCGTGCCGCGGTATGAAGATCGCCCTTCTCACCGACGCGTGGTTGCCGCAGGTCAACGGCGTGGTGCGCACGCTCGGGCAGGTGCGCCACGAAGTTGAAAAGCTCGGCCACGACATGCTCGTCGTGCACCCCGATCTGTTCAATACGTTTCCGTGCCCGCGCTACGCCGAGATTCGGCTGAGCGTTCTGCCCGGGCGCGTGATCGCCGATCTGCTCGACCAGGAGCAGCCGGATGCGATCCATATCGCCACCGAAGGTCCGATCGGCCTTGCAGGGCGAAAGTACTGCGTGAAACGGAATCTGCCGTTCACGACGTCGTACCACACGAAGTTTCCGGAGTACGTTCAAGCGTTCGCGCACGTTCCCCCGCGCTGGACGTACGCCATGCTGCGCTGGTTTCACGTCCCGGCAGCGCGCACGCTGGTGCCCACCGCCTCGATGAAACGCGAACTGGTTGAGCGCGGCTTCGACGGCATCCGCGTCTGGACGCGCGGCGTGGACACCGAACTCTTCAAACCCTACGGCAAGGAACCGCTCGATCATCTGCCCCGGCCGATTTTCGTGTACTTCGGGCGCGTCTCCCGTGAAAAGAACATCGAGTCGTTTCTGAAACTCGACCTGCCGGGCACAAAATATGTCATCGGCGACGGGCCGGCACGAAAGTCGCTCGAAAAGAAGTTCCCCAACGCCGTCTTCGCCGGCTACATGCACGGCGAAACGCTCGCGCGCCATATTGCCGCATCGGATGTTTTCGTCTTTCCCAGCCGAACTGACACATTCGGCGTGGTCATGCTCGAAGCGCTGGCGTGCGGCGTCCCGGTCGCAGCGTACCCGGTTACCGGCCCGATCGATGTCATCACAACATCGGAGGTCGGCATACTGGATGAAGATCTCCGTGATGCTGCGGAGCGAGCGATGAAATGCGACCCGAACAAGTGTCGCACCTACGCCCTGGGCTACTCCTGGCTGAAGTGCGCGGAGATCTTTCTTGAGACCCTGGCTCCGATTTCCAGCCGTACGCCCGTGAGAACCGGCTGAAGGACCGGAATCCGCCGGTTTTCTCTTGGAGCGAACGCGCTCGACGGTATGATCGAGGTGTCGCGGAGTCCGGTGGGGAACGATTGAATCAGGATTCGGCGACGCTTGTGGTGCATTGTTCTTCACCTGGAAAAACGATAAGAGGAGGAAGCGACTGATGAATTTTTCAAACTTGCACATGGCGCATGTTTCGGCGTTCAGGGCGGCGATGTTTTCGGTGGGCGCGATCACGATGGTGGGCCTGACCAGTAGCGGCCAGGCCGCTCCGCCCAGCGTGGATGTCATTCTGCCGGAAAACGATCCCGCACCGACTGGCGCGACGGTTTCGGGATTTCAGAAGCCCTCGACGAACAATCTCGGACAAGTCGGGTTCATCGGCATCCTCAATGACGGTGATCGCTTCGTCTGGTTTGATGATGACTTTGTTTGGTTCAACAGCAGCTTTCAAGACGGCATGCTGACCGGCGGCACCGCAACGATGGGCATCAGTGACAACGGCGACTGGGTGTACAATCCGCAGATCGACGGTGAAGACGGGCTGATCAAGAACGGCGAGGTCCTGCTCGTGCGTGGCGATCCGGCGGCGGGATTTCCCGGTCAGTTCATCAGCTTCACGAGCCGCCTGCAGATGCTTCCGGATGCCACTGTGTTTGTCGTAGCCGGCCTCACCGAAACACAGGGCAGTTCATCCAGCCAGGCGCGCGCGCTGTACCGCATCACCCCCGAGGAGGAAATGATCCCCGTCTTTTCCAGCGGCGATACGGTCGCGGGCATCACGCTGGCTTCGACAAGCAGCGGCATCGGTTTCGGATACCGCATCTCACGGAACGGTGAACATCACATTCACCGCCTCGTTGCGGCGGGTTCCACGCCGAACAACTTTGTGTACGTCGACGACACCGTCGCGGCCTTCCAGGGCGATCCGGTTGGCGACGGGACCAATTGGAATGCCTTCCGCTCCGTCACCATCAACAACAACGGTGATTATGCCTTCACCGGTACAACGACGGCCTCGCCCGATGGCGGAACCAATCACGTCACGTACAACGGCGAGTTGAAACTCCGCGCCGGAATGACCATCGATGGATTTGAAGTCCCGTCCAACGCAACTTCGCAAGCGGTCAGTCTGAATGACAACGGCGCCGCCGTGCACGGCTGGACGTGGGGCTTCGGATCCGGTGCGGGAGGCGCGATTTTCTATTCGCCCGATGCTGCCGAGATGGACACGAATTCCGTCCTGCTGCTCTCCATCGGCGATGTCGTGGACACCACCGGCGATGGAGTCGGCGACGCCATCGTGCGCGGCTTGAACATCTCCGACATCGCCGGCCCAAGCTTCGATCTCCCCAACCAGCCGTGGATTTACACCGAGCTCGAACTCGAACCGCTGTCCCTGCCCGTGGTCTTCGATGTCATGGCGCGCATCAACATCCCTGCTGATGTGGCTTGCGTCGGTGACTTGACCGGTGACGGCGTCGTCAATGTATTCGACCTGTTGGAACTGCTCGCCGCCTGGGGGCCGTGCGATGATCCGCAAAACTGCCCGGCGGATCTGGACGGCGACGGCGTCGTGAACGTCTTCGACCTCCTTGAATTGCTCGCCAACTGGGGCGTCTGCCGCTGATTCGCGCTCTCCGGGATTGCGGCCGACCAGGCACAAATGAGAACGCCGGTCCACCTCTGTGTGGACCGGCGTCTTTTCATGTCCTGACATGTTTAAAAAAACGCCCTGCGGAATCACGGATAAAGTCGTTGCGTCCGCCAGGTCCCATCGCCGTTCGGCGTGTAGACCATTCGGTCGTGCAGGCGGTACTGGTGTCCTTGCCAGAACTCGATTCGTTCGAGCGCGACGCGATACCCCCCCCAGTGCGGCGGGCGGGGCACGTCCCGGCCCTCAAAGCGCGCTTCGACTTCAGCGACCGCGTCGTCAAAGGTCTTGCGATCAGCCAACGCTTCGGACTGCTGACTGGCCCACGCGCCGATCTGGCTCGGTCGGGGACGGGTCGCGAAGTAGGCGTCGGACTCCTCATCACTGACCTGGGAAACGGGGCCTTCGATACGCACCTGACGGTCAAGCGGATCCCAATGAAAGAGTAGTGCGACGTACGGGTTCACTGCCAAAGCCCGCCCCTTACGGGACTCACGATTCGTGTAGAACACCGCCCCGTCTTCACCAAGGTCCTTCAGCAGCAGGATGCGCGCGGAAGGACGGCCATCCGGATCAACCGTGGCCACGGTCATCGCATTGGGATTGGGCAGATCGGTCTGCTGCGCATCCCGGAACCAGTCCTGAAAGACGGGAATCGGGTCGTTCGGCGGGGCGTCAAAGTTCATATCGGGGCACTTCCGTCAGAAATGAGTCATCCGGCGACACGGCTGGGCGATTAAACGAGGATGCAATCGCATCGGCGCGAGGTGGCCGAAAAAAAATTCCTCGCTTTCGGCGAAATCAGTGCGATACTATACGGAAGAAGACTAGTGCGTTCATCGGCCCCACCGAATCAACCGGAGCCCTGAGCGAACCCGACTGGCGGATGGGAGAAAGACGAACAACCGCGTCATCGCGATCTAAGCGTGACGTGACATTTCTATTCGTCTCTTTCGTACCGACTCATTCGTGGGAGGGTCTGGCGATGCACGAAATCCGAAACTTCACCCTCTTGATCGCGCTGATCGCCGCATGCGTCTGGGCGTTCGTGGTCTGGTTCATCCTGAACCCCGAGACCGCGACCCTGCTCGGCGCACAACGGGCGATCACTACGATCCTGATCATCGGGCTCGGCGCGTGGCTGTTTTACGGCATGGTGATCGAGGACAAACTGCCCAATCATCTCAAACAGGCCGTCGGTCCGATCTACTACGAGTCGGACGGGCTGTCCTTTCTGCCCACGGTTCGCATGAACGGCGATCGGGCGGAACTCTCGATCTACTACCAGAACCGTTACGAGAACGTCGTCGAAGCGATTGTGCACCTGCGATGCCCGGAGGAAAGTTTCCTCGTGCGAGAGGACACGCGGGACATCTGCTTTGCGTTTCGTGCGGGGGGTGGCGACTTCGGCGTGATTCATCAGCCCATCGCCGTGCCGCGCCATGTGCAGGGTGATGTCGTGAGCGTGCAGTTGGCTGCGAACACCTACTATCCGCGCAGTCACGGCACGTGCTGGCGGCGAACGCCGGGCATCGATTGCGGCACGCTGCCCGCAGATTGGAGCGGGAGCGCGTTCAAGACGGGAGTGCTTGAAGGATCGCGTGAAATGGTGCTCACCAATCCCGTCGAACTTCACCTGGCGATGCCGATGGGCGTCAAGGAAGATCTGCCCGAAACCAAGCCGTGGACGCAGGAGCGCATCGTCGCAGGCGAGCAGGTCGGCCAGTTGGCCGTCACGAGTTGATCAACGGGCACTGAAGGTAATGATCGCGCGATCCAGAAGCGCCGTGTTCAGGCATTCGTCATCCGCACGACGGCTTCGACGAACGCGCCCGCGGGTTGCGATCTGATCTCATCCGGCGTGCCGTACTGAAGTATCCGGCCGCCCTCGAGCACCACGATGCGATCGGGCAACGACATTGCATCTGTCGGATCATGCGTCACGTGCAGCACGGCCGCCCCCATCTCCTGGGCGATCCGCGACATTTCCCGGCCGAGCTCACGTCGACGCACGAGATCAAGCTGGCCGAGGGGCTCGTCGAGCAGCAGCAGTCGTGAGCCGCCGACGAGGGCGCGGGCGAGAGCAAGGCGTTGCTGCTCCCCGCCGGAGAGTTCCGCCGGCCGGTGTGTCGCGCGGTGGGCGATGCCGACCAGTTCCAGAAGTCGTTCGGTTTGCCCGGCTCGGTCGCGTCTCTTCACGCCGCGCCATCCGAGCACTCGCATCAGGTGCGCACGCGCGGTCAAATGCGGCCAGAGTGCCGGCTGTTGCGCAATCATGCCGATGCGGCGGTGTTCCGGTTCAATCCATTGCGTGCCGTCCGTGTCGAACCATGTTTCATCCGCCCAGGTGATGCGCCCGGCGGCCGGCCGGATCAAGCCCGCCACACTCCGCAGGAGCGAACTCTTGCCCGAGCCGGACGGGCCGATGATGGCGATGTGCTCACCTGGCTGAACGCTCAATGAAACTTCGCGCACCGCCTGGATGTGACCGTACTGCACCGAGAGCGCTTCGACGTTCAATCCGGCGCCATCGGGCCGGCCGGCCGTCACTTCGTTCTTGGGTTGGTGGTTCGACTGGTTCATAGGAATCGAATCGCCCGTCGCGCGATCGCAAGGTACAGCAGAAGCGGCATGATCGTCACGCCCGCCAGAATGAGCGCGAGCGCGGCCACATCCTCCTGTCGCGCGAAGACCACGTTGGAATACAGATGAAACGGCAATGTACGCTGTCCAGCGCGCAGCATGATCAGCGTATCCAGTTCGCGCAGGGTGAAACAGAACGATATGCACCACGCCGCGATCACCGTGCTGGCGATCAGCGGCAGGGTGATGCGCACCGTGCGCACGAACCGCCCCGCGCCGGCCAGGCGGGCAGCATCCAGCATGGAACGATCAAGCCGCTCGATCGAGCCGCCGATGGGCAGTGCCGCGAATGCGAGGTACCGACCGATCAGCGCGATGAGCAGAACGCCCGGCCCGAGATAGATGGCATCGAGGAGCGGACGGTTCCAGACCCGGATCAGCCCCACGCCGAGGATGAGCGGCGGCACGGCCAGAGGCAGAAAGATCAGGACATCCAGCCACCACGCTCTTCGCAATCGCTGCGCGAACAGCATGAGCGGCAGGGCGAGCAACACCATCCCCGTGGCCGCGGCAGCTCCGAGCAGCACCGTAAACATGATGCGATCCGAAGCGCCGCGCGCCTGTTCGAGAATCGTCGTCCAGGAACCGGCCTGCCAGGCCAGGGAGATCAGCGGCAGCGCCGTGCCGATGAGCAGATAGATGACGATGAGCAGCAGTAACCCCCAGCGCGTGCCGCCGAGCGTCAGCGGCTCAGCGCGTTCAAAGCGGGGATCGACCGTCGCGCCCAACTGACGCCGACGACGCAACGCCCAGATCAACGGCACCAGGCAGAGCAGGATACCCGGCACGGCGGTCGCGGCGGCAGCGCCCGACCGCTGCGCGAGGTGATGCACGTAGATCGTGTCGGCATAGACGGTCACCTTCGGCCCGACGCTGGTGAGAAAGTCCGCCACCGCGAAGTCGCCGAGCATGAACACCAGCGCCAGCACTCCGCCGATGGTTGCGGCCGGCAACGCATGCCGCAAATCATCCAGCAGGACCGCGCGCTTGCCGCCCATCAACTGCACCGTTTCCGCGTGGGCACGGCTGATCTGTTCCAATGATCGGGCTGACAACAAGACGACAAACGGCGTGAAGGCAATGACGTAAACGAGCACAATCGCGGGAATCCCCGACAGTGGAATCACCCCGAACCAGGACAGCACGTGCACAAGCGGCGGGAGAAAAAGCGGAAACGGAATCAGCATCATGCCCAGCCGCCGCGCGGGCAGGTTCGTCCGCACGAGCAACCACGCCATCATCAATCCCAACGGCAGCATGAAGGCGAGCGTGAGCAGCGCGATCAGCAGCGACGTGCCGATGCGCGGCCAGAGCACGGGGTCAACCAGAGCGGACCATGCCTCGGCAGGCCGGCGGAACAGATCCGCCATGGCCATCCCCACCGGCACGAGGCCGAGCAGCACAACCACGACGATCAGCATGATCGGACCGGTCCAGATACGGGCTCGTGCAGGAATCATGTTCACGCCACCGGACACGGTACGGGATCAGCGCTCACGCTGTCGAGCTTGTGCAGACGATCAGCGGAATCGCCGGTCGAACTGATCCAGCCGGGTGGTGATCTGTTCACCAACCCTCTGAAAATCAACTTCCATGACCTCGAAGTCGCCGGGCACAAGCACTTCCTCGGGACGGTCAATGTCGGGTTTGAGCGGAATGTGGCCGCGCGGATGGTGAGCCAGAATCTCCTCCGCTTCTTCCGAAAGCAGGAAGTTGATGAGTTTGCGGGCGTTCTCCGGGTTCGGGCCGCCGCGAATCTTCGAGACGGTGTTGGGAATGAGCATCGTGCCGATCGAATCCTGGTCCGGATAGATGGCGATGACGGGATAGCCCTCGTTCTTCACCAGACGAAAGTCGCTGGTGTCGGTGAAGCCGAAGTGAATCTGCCCCTGCCCGACCAGTTGCGCAAGCCGGCCGTTGCCGGGCGGTAGATGACATTCATTATCGATCACGCCCTGGATGAAGCGATTGGTCTCCTCCTCGCCGATGATTTCGTAGAGCGCGGTCATGTGCGTGAGCGTGGTGCCGGTGACCGGTCGCACGAGTGCCGCCTTGCCGCGCCATTTCTCATCGGTCAGGTCCCACATGCTGTTCGGCATCTCGGCTTCTTCAACGAGATCCGTATTGACAATGAGTACGCGCGCTCTCGCCGCAAAGCCGAACCAGTATCCCTCCGGATCAACGTAGGCGTCGGGGATCAGCGCGGCGCTGTCTGGCGGCGGATCAAGCCGCGCGAGCACGCCCTCACGCTGCAGGCGCACGGTGTTGGCGGTTTCACTGTTCCAGAACACATCCGCGCGCGGGCGATGGCGTTCTTCCAGGAGCGACTGCACCAGGCCGACGGTCTTGTCGCGTTCGGTGTCGCCCTGAAAGATGACGCGGATGCCGGTCTTCTCTTCAAAGCGATCAATCACCGGCCGGGCGGTCGGCTCATTGAGCGAGGAGTACAGGACAACCTGTTCCTGCTCATCACCGCCGCATCCGGTGAGCAGCATCAGCGCGAGAATGGTGCCAACAAGACCCGCGTTTGAAGCAAAACGGCACCCGCGACGTAAAGGATCAGCATTCATATGTCGTCTCCGGAGTTAGCGAAGTGATCTACTCGGAATGATCCATCATACCCAACGCGGGACGATGGCATGACGACGATGGACGCAAAGGAAGCAAACGCCCCATTGACGGGGCGGCTGGTGGTGACTGACATGCTGTTCGCTCGCGATCAGCGAGCGACCTTGATCGCATTCAACGCGGAACTGATCCGTTCGTGAATATCCTGCAGGTGCGCGAGTGAGTACGTGTCCACACGTGCTGCATCCGCGCCGTCAAGAATGTTCGACAGAGACCGATCCAGATTCCGCAGGTGGAACCGTGCGAGCGTCGGCACCGGACTCGGCACACCGCGGGGATCCAGCGCGAGATCGATCAAACGGTCCGTCATCTCCGACTGCAGATTCCGCCGCAAGCTCGAAATCATCGGCTCGCGTTCGGTGTACCGGCCGTCGGCTCCGTTTTCGAGTTCGGTGTAGATCGCCTCAACCACGCTGCCCATGAGTTCGGGCAGCGTGAGCATATCCTCTTCGGTTTCGACGCGCAGTTCGTTGTCGTACACGCGCTGCAATGTGCCGGGATTCATCAGGTAGAGCATCGCGAAGCTCTGAATCTGGGCAACGCGGTTGTGAATCGGGAACGTCACGTTGCCGCTGCTCGCGCCCCAGTGCCGAAACCGGTTCGGCACCAGTTTGCGCATGACTTCCGGCCGAAGGTCAAAGCGATCATCGTGAAACGCGTTGTCAATCACGAACGCAAGCGCTTCACGCTGACGTTCGGGTTCGACCGGCACGTACGGATCGCGTGCGTTGGGATCACCCTTGCGGTCACGATGCACGTACGCCCCACCGACAAACCGGCTCGCCACACGCAGCGCTCCGAGATGCTCGCCCAGGGTCTGTTCGTACGCGCGGCGAAGCAGGTGCCAGCTCTGACCGTCTTCGACGGCCTTGTCAAGAATCCGCTCCCGCATGGTGCTCACCAGATCAAGACGCGACTGCGCCCACTCAAGCGGATCCGCGCCGAGAATCCAGACATCAACCAGCGGATCGGGACCGGCGCGGTCTTCATCGGTGGCGTACAACAGTTCCGGCTGCGCGCCGCGGCTTGCGATTTCCGGCAATTGTTGCTGGTTGAGCGTGTAGCCGTACTCAATCGCCCATATGTCGTAGGGGCCGAGCGTGGGCATTGCCCAATCACCGCGATCTTCTTTACCGGTCGGGGGAATGAACGTGCCCGCATAGTCCATGACGGAGGCAACCGCCGCTTCGCCTTGTTTTTCAACGATCTCATCCAGCGAAAGCCAACTGGCCGCCTTGAAGTTATGCCGCAGCCCGAGCGTGTGCCCGACCTCGTGCATGACGACATACTTCAGCATGGCGCCGAGGTATTCCTCCGGCACACCATCGAGCGTCGGCGCATCGGACTGATCGCCCAGCAGCGTGTCGCTCATGATCTGCAGTGCGAGGTTGGCCGTCTGCATCTGCAGCGCCGCGCTCATGCCGAAATCGCAATGATCGTTCATCTGGACCACGCGTTGCATGAGGCGGCTGCGAGATGCCGGGGCCGGCTCACCGAGCAGATCGGCCTTCTCTTCGTCGGTCAGATCGGGATCGTTGAGAATTGCTTCCCGATCCGGTTCGATTTCCTCGTGGCGGGTGAGCGGATTCCAGAGCGGCCGATCCTCGATGAACTTCATCGCTTCCGGCGCGAGTCCTTCCAGGCCGAAGTTCTCGATCATCTCCCGGTAGCGGACCGCCCAGAGTTTGAGCATTGCATCGTCGAAAATGATGTTGGCGTCGAGGATCTGCCCCGTTTCCGGGTTCACCCGACTGGGTCCCATTGCGAAGGCCCGTTCGGAGGTGATCCAGCGGAAGAAGTTATAGCGCACATCTTCGGGGTAGACATCCATGTACGCGCCGGTGCGAGCATCCTGCTGCCTGACTTCAATCGCGTCGATGAATCCGATCTTCTCGAACGCCCGATTCCATTCCAGAATGCCATCGCGAACAAAACGCCGGTACCGGATCGGCACGGTGTGCTCAATGTAGAAGACGATCGGCTCAACCGGCGGGCTCTGACGGAGTTGCGGATCGCGCTTCTCCAGATGCCAGCGGTTGATGTACCGCACGAACTGATCGCCGCCCGCCTCGTTGCGGGAGAAGTCCTTGAAGACGGTCATGAAGTATCCGATGCGTTCATCGGCTTCGCGCGGCCGGTAGTTGGTGCGCGGGATCATGCTGATCGAGTAGTGAAAGCTGGTCAACTGTCCGCCGGCCATGGGCATGGTGACGGGAATCTCGATGTTCTGGGGGAACGCCTTGATCTGACCGATCTCCGCGAGTTGGTGATTGCCGCTGAGACTCGCCAGCACCGGCGCCTGTCGCAGCAGCACATCGTTGAGATTGATGATCGGACCGCCGCCGGGGCCGAAGCCGAGGATGCGCGTGGTCAGGAGCACGCGGTCGGTGTAGGTGCGTTCCACGCTGCTGCGCAGTTCCGCATCGCGTTGGCCGCGCGCCTGGCGGCGGATGTTCGGCGCGATGAGCATCAGGTTCTCGTTGTGCCGCTTCCAGTAGGCGTAGGTGTCGCGCCACTGCCAGCCGGTCTGCGCGCTGCCGCCGGTGATCGTGGTGGCGATGAAAATGCGCTGATTCTCGAAATTGCGCGGCAACTCAGCGACCATTTGGTGCCGATTCCGGTCCACGTAGATCGTGTAGAGCGACCGGCCGCCGTCCGCGGTTGAAACGACCCGCTCCATGTTTTCCGTGATATTGTCAAATGACTGAAACTGAGCGGTCGCGGCGGAAGAGCAGAAAAGCGCGACCAACAGTGACAGCGCGGCAACCATCTTGGGCCATGAACGAACCGGCATGAAACACTCCTCTCGGGTACGTGAATTCACGAGCACAACGTCGGACGGGGCTTTCGCGCGATGCGCGATGACGGCCTGTCGGCTCGGGCCAATGCGTCGTCCGCCGATCGAACGATGTCGGCCGATGCGATAACTCACGACGCCGTCCAGCGCGCTGCGTGTCCGATCATTTGATACCCATCGGCTTGCGAGCGGATGCACCTCGAGCCGAGCTTTTCACCACGGCTCATTACGGCAACAACAAGGTTCTCGGACCCGGCCCGGTCCCCCGCTCACGCCAGCGGCCAAGGAGTGCGCCCGGCCTCTTTCCCAGCGTTGACTTCTCACCCGCCAAGAGAGTGATTTCAGGTCAGAAGCCCTTCGGCTTGGGCGCTCCGCTCACCGCTCAGCAAATGACCTATCTTCACAGCGCTCCCGCGCTGCGCGGCTGAATCTCGCAGTTCCCGGGCGAGATCCATCGCCGGCTCCAGATTCGTCAACAGAATGGCGTTCACCGAAGCGATCAGTTTGTTGACATCCCGGGGCGGGTGCTCCATCGCTCGCTCCACGGCGTGGGCAATAGCCCGTCGCGCGAGATCGGCTTCCCCGGCCTGGCCAATGCCCGCCGAGGCCGCGCGCTCCGTTCCTGCCAACCGTGAAGGGACCAGCGATCGGAGTACCGGCATGGACTGACTCATGTGGATCGAGTTCGGGGATGTCATAACCCACCTCACATCTGCCGGGTCAAGCGACCACACGGCCGCACACCGGTCAACAACATAAATCGACACACGCGGATGACAGATTCAGTGCCGGGACAGCCCGTCCACACAATGAGAATTGCCCCGCCGGCGCAAACGGATCACTTTCGCCCTTCGGACGAGTAGCCCGTCGATTATCAGCCGCGCGGCAGTTCCTGCACCGCGCTGGACTGCTCCTCACGGAAAGCGTGCAGCGTGTCACGGACGGTCGTGTCCGACAGGGCGAGCATCTGAGCCGCAAAGATCGCGGCGTTGATTGCCCCGGCCGAGCCGATCGCGAACGTTGCGACGGGCACGCCTTTGGGCATCTGCGCCATGGAGAGCAGCGAATCCAGCCCTTCGAGCGACCAGGCCTTCATCGGGCAGGCCAGCACCGGAAGCGGCGTGAGTGCCGCCACCACGCCTGCCAGGTGAGCCGCGCCGCCGGCGGCGCAAATGATCGTTCTCAGCCCGCGTGCCTCGGCCGTCTCGCAATAACGGGCCACACGATGCGGGTTTCGGTGGGCGGAGATCACGTTGCATTCGTGGGTGATGCCGAGTTGATCGAGCGTCTCCGAGCATTTCTGCATGGTGGACCAGTCCGAGGCGCTGCCCATCAGCACGCCGACGGCCGCGCCCTCCACGGTGGTATAGGTGTCACTCATGCGCGGCATTCTAGCGTGAGTTGGCGAACGTGCGGTCCGAGTGCGATATCATCCGGGCATGAACAGACCGGACGCCCCCACCATCGCCATCGTCGGCGGAACGGGTGCCGTCGGCAGGGAAGCTCTCGCCCTGTTGGCATCGCGCGAAACCCCCTGCCGTGATCTCCGGCTGCTGGCCTCCGCGCGCTCGGCCGGCTCGAAAATCGAGTTTCGAGGCGAGCCATTGCTGGTAGAAGAACTGACCGAATCAAGCTTTCGGGGGATCGACCTCGCCATCTTCTCCGCGGGAGGGACGATCAGTCGGCGATTTGCGCCGCTCGCCGTGGAAGCCGGCGTGACGGTGATCGACAACTCCAGCGCCTTCCGCATGGAAACCGGCGTTCCGCTCATCGTGCCGGAGATCAACGGCGACGTTCTTACCGACTGGCCCGGCCGGGGCATCATCGCCAACCCGAACTGCTCGACCATCATCGCGCTCATGGCGGTCACCCCCCTTCACCGCCGGGTCGGCATCGAGCGCATGGTCGTCAGCACCTATCAGTCCGCATCCGGCGCGGGTGCCGCCGCGATGGCGGAACTCGAACAACAGGCGCGCGAGTTTGTCGAAGGCAAACCCTTCACCACCAACATCATCGACCGGCCCTATCTCTTCAATGTGTTCAGTCACAATTCACCCGTCGGCGAGGACGGCTCGAACGAAGAGGAACGCAAGCTGGTGCGTGAAACACATAAGATCTGGAACGACGATTCGCCGCGCATCACCGCGACCTGCGTGCGCGTGCCGGTGCTTCGCGCGCACTGCGAATCAATCAATCTCACCTTCCGTGAAAAACTCACCGAAACCGAAGCCCGCGCGATCCTGGCCGAAGCGCCCGGCCTGCGCATCGTGGACGACCGAGCCAACAACCGCTTTCCGGAACCGATTCACGCCACGGGCGTGGATGAAATCCTCATCGGCCGCATTCGCGCCGATTCCAGCCAGCCGGAAGGACGCGGCCTGAACCTCTTCGTGGCGGGCGATCAGTTGCGCAAAGGCGCGGCGTTGAACGCGATTCAAATCGCTGAGTTCATTGCCTCGCGCGGCCTCACAGCGCAGCCCGCAGCATCCTGAACTCCCCCTTGCCCTCCTTGAATTGACCTCTGCGCCTTGACCGGCGCTTCGATCCACCATGCCGACGACTTCCCCACCCATCCGAATCGGCATCATCGGCGGCAGCGGTGTCGAGATGCACCTCTCTCAGCAGATGGATGCCGATCGCACCGAAACGCACGAACCCGACACGCCCTTCGGCCCGCCCAGCGCGCCGGTGACGACGGGCACCTACACCGGCCGAGACGGTGAGATCAGTATCGCCATGCTCAGCCGGCACGGCCGGGGACACGTCCACCACCCCGGCCAGGTCAACAGCCGTGCCAATATCTTCGCACTCAAACAACTCGGTTGCACGCACCTCATCGCCACCGGCGCGACTGGTTCACTGCGCGAGGGGATCAACCCCGGCGAGTTGGTGTTGATTGATCAGTTCATCGACCGCACGGACGGCCGGCCGCGCACGTTCTTCGAGCACGCCGCCGTTCATGTCGAGTTCGCCGATCCCGTCTGTCCGGTCATGCACGACTGGCTGAAACAAGCCGCAGCACGCATTGATTCGACGCGCGTGCACGACACCGGCACGTACATCTGCATGGAAGGCCCGAGCTTTTCAACGCGCGCTGAATCGCATCTCTACCGCCAGTGGGGCGCGGATGTGATCGGCATGACCGCGCTGCCCGAAGCGCGCCTGGCGCGCGAGGCGGAACTTGCGTACACCATGATCGCCCTGCCCACCGACTACGACTGCTGGCGCGAACGCGATCCCGAGCAGAGCGAGCAGTCACTCATTGTGGAGATCATCGGCAACCTTGAGCGCGCCTCGAATGCGGCGATCGCGCTGATTAAGGCTGCGCTGGATGATCTTTCGGTTTTGCGGGAGACGCCCAGTCCAGCGCACGAAGCGCTCAAGTTGGGTATCTGGACCGCCAAGGATCTGATTCCGCCCGAAGAAGTCGAACGACTGCGCCCGCTATGGGGACGGCATTTTCAGTGAATGAGGGATTTGTCACGCCGCGAGCCGGTCACGCCCGCGCCGCGTCACGCGCGTATTACTCGCGCTTGCCCGTTCCCTCATCCTCATCTTCATCCTCATCGACTTCGACGTACTCGTATTCGTACTCATCATCGTCTTCGCCCGGCTCTTCCTCATCGTCCGCGTCGACGTATTCGTACTCGTAAGCATCATCATCCTCTTCCTCATCACCTTCCTCATCAACTTCCGGCTCATCCGCATCGGCGTCGACGAGTTCCGCATCGTCCTCATCCTCTTCCACTTCTTCTTCATCGAACTCTTCCGTCTCATCATCGGGTGCCGCATCCTGCTCGGCCGGCGCGGGTTGACGACGCACGGTTTCGACGAACGGCGGGTCCTCGGTTTCGCCATCGCCGGAAGCGGCTTCATCCCCCGCCGCGTCTTTGGCGAAAATGGTGCCTTCCGAATCGGCTTCGTCTTCCATGAGCTTCATCTGCTCCCAGTCATCGAGCGTGATGAGCACTTCGCGCGCGACGGACCCCTTGTGGTCGCCGAGGATTCCCGCCAGCGACATCTGATCCACCAGCCGCGACGCCCGGCTGTATCCGATCGCCAGCCGGCGCTGGAGCAGGGAGACCGACCCCCGGCCGGTTTCGATCATGATCTCGACTGCCTTGTCGAACAGCGGATCGCGTTCGGCTTCATCAAGTCCCTCAGCCGGATCTTCGCCCGACGGCCGTATCGTCATCAATGACCGCTCGAAGGTCGGTGTGGCGATCGACTTGATGAACCGCGCGACCTTCTTGATCTCCATATCCGTCACGAGCGTGCCCTGAGCGCGGGTCAGTTCGGACGTGTGCGGCGTGAGCATGAGCATGTCGCCCTGCCCGAGCAGCAGTTCCGCGCCCTTGTGATCAAGCACGATGCGCGAGTCCATGCCCGAGGCGACCTTGAAGCTGACGCGCGCGGGCATGTTCGACTTGATCAGCCCGGTCACGACGTTCGCCTGAGGCCGCTGGGTGGCGAGAATCAGGTGAATCCCAACCGCGCGGGCCTTCTGCGCGATGCGCACAATCGAGTGCTCCGCCTCGCGGTTGGTCATCATCAGATCCGCGAGTTCGTCGATCACGAAGACCATGTAGGGCAGTTGCTTCGGGATCTTCGCGCGTTCGAGGTCGTTCTGCGGCTGAAAGAGTTCGTACAACTCCTCCTCCGTGAGCGCGTTGTAGCTGGCGATGTCGCGCACCGCCGCTTCCTTGAGCAGTTCGTACCGCTCTTCCATCTTGTTGACGGCCCATTCGAGGATCGCCGCCGCTTTCGCCGACTCGGTCACCACCGGGCACATGAGATGCGGCACCTCGGAGAACTGCGCCATTTCGACCATCTTCGGGTCGACCAGGACGAGCTTCAGTTCATCCGGCCGCTTGGTGTACAGCCAGCTCATGATGATCGTGTTGATACAGACACTCTTGCCCGAGCCGGTCGTTCCCGCAATGAGCATGTGCGGCATGCGCGTCAGGTCGGCCACGAGCGGTTCGCCCGAGGCGTCCTTGCCGAGGAACATCGGCAGACCCATGCCCTTGGCCTGCCCGCCGGACATGAGTTCCTTCAGCCGCACCTTCTCCTTCTTGATGTTCGGCACTTCGATGCCGATGGCGGTCTTGCCGACCATATTCGACACGATGCGGATGTTCTGCGCTCGCAACGAACGGGCCACGTCGCTGGCGATCGCGTTGATCTTCGCCACCTTCGTGCCCGGCGCGAGCTGCACCGAATAGAGCGTCACCACCGGCCCGGATTCGATGCCGACCACCTCGCCGTCGATGCCGTAGGTCTGCAGCGCTTCTTCGAGCTGCTGCGCCTGCTCGCGGACGAACTTCTCCATCTGCTCGGAAAAGTTCGACTCGGGGTCTTCCAGCAATTCGAGCGTGGGAAACTGATACCCCTCATAGCTCGGCTGACGGATGATGTCTTCATCCCGGGCGATCTTCTTGTTGGTGTTCGCCATGCGCACCGGCAGCCGGGAGATCTTCTGCTTGAGCTCTTCCGCGCTCAGCCGCTTGCGCTCCTGCTTTACCGGTTCATCGTCCTCTTCATCGACGTATTCGTACTCGTCCTCATCTCCCTCTTCCTCGTACTCATCTTCTTCGTACTCTTCGTATTCTTCGGGGTCGAACGAGTCGGTCGCGCCGACGCCGCCGGCATCGGGGTCGATTCGTCCGGTGGCTTCGCCCTTGCCGCGCTTCCCGCCACGTTTTCCGGCGACGGGTGCCGCCAGCGCCGCTTCGGGCCGCGCTCTCATCCAGCGCAGCTCCGGCAAGCGCGGCGGGGGAATCCTGCGAATCGCCTCGATCGTCCGCTGCCCGCCGTTCCAGATCAGCAGCGGCAGCGCGAAGACGAGTCGCTCCATCGACACGATCGCGCCGATCAACACGGCTGCGAGCAACAACAGAAACGTCCCGACGACGTTGAACCGCGGCACCATTTCGCTGACGGTGAACTCCGCGATCAGGCCGGCGTGCGCGCCGGCCAGCGGGCCGGTGTTCGGCAGCAGCAGCCCGTGCAGACTCGACACCGCCAACGCGATCACGATCAACCCCAATGCCCGCACGAGCGGATGACTGACCACCCGCCCGGTCACGGTGACGATGAGATACCCCAGCACCCCCGCCATGAGGACCCACGAACCGAGGCCGATGACCTGGTAACTCCAGTAGGCAATGACCGCCCCGGCCTGGCCGCACCAGTTCGCGGCCGGCTCGTTGTGAACCGCCACGACGTGCGAGGGCGCGTCGGCGGAATTGAACGTCGCCAACGCGAGCGCGATGAACAGCCACACCCCCGCCAGTGCCACCCAGCCGATTCGCCGGGCCACCGTCGCGGGGGGTAACTCTTCCTCGGCCGATGGCTGGCGCGCTGTGACTCCCTTCTTGGCCATGATTCCCTTTGCTATCGGCGTGAAAGGGTCATTTTAGACAGCATTCCCGCCGCAGGGGCTTCATGGCCGAATCAGCCGCTCAATTCACCGTGCATCCTCACCCTCAGCTTGCGGCGGATTCCTTCTGGTGCTTCTCAAGCAGGGCCAGCATATCCATGACATCGACCTTGCCATCACCGTTGAAGTCGAACTGGGAATCGTTCGAACCCCACGCGGCGAGCAGGTCCATCAGTTGCTGCTCCATCGGGTTCGCGCCGGTGTTTGGATCGCTTTCCGGCCCGTTGTTCTGCTGCTGCTGAAGTTCCAGCAGCGCGAGCAGATCTTGGACATCGACCTTGCCATCGCCGTTCAGATCAAACTCGGGGTTGTCGCTGCCCCACGCGGCGAGCAGGTTCTCGATCTCCTGCGCAGCGGCGCTTCCACCGGTTTCCGGCGGCGCGGCCAATTCACCGTTCTCCTGCTTGAACTGTTCGAGCAGCGCGAGCAGATCGTGGACGTTCACATTGCCATCACCAGTGAGGTCGAACGACGGATCATCGGTGCCCCATGCCGCGAGCAGATCCTGGATCTTCTGTTCCTGCTCTGTCGTCAGATTCGTGGTGTCCGGAGTTTCCAGCGGTCGCCCGGACATCGGGCGCGCCTGCTGGCCGTTCAGTTGACCGACGAGGGCGACGAGGTCATCCATACCCACCCGGCCGTTGCCGGTCAGATCGTGCTCAGGATTGTTCGTGCCCATCGCCTGGAGCAGATTGAACACTTCGGTCAACTGCGGCCCGTTCGTGCTACCGTTCAGTTTCGGCCCATCCGGGGCGTAGGAATCCATGAGCCGATTGACCATGGTCAGCATGTCCGCGCGATCGACCGATCCGTTGCCATCAAAGTCGTAGGCGGGGTTGTTCGAACTCACGCCATTGATGAAGTTGTGAATGTGGGCCATGAGCTTCTTCTCGGCCTCGGAGATGTCACCCTCGCCTCTCACCCGGACATCCTCGGCCGCTTCCGGACGCGCCATGGCGTCCGGCCGGGCGGCGTGAGCGCGGCGGTTCAATTCTGCGAGCGCAGACTCGCGCGTCAGTTCCGTCGGCCGGGCCGTCGCGGCGGCTTCGCGGCGTTGCGGCTCAACTGCGGTCTTCTGTTTTATCGCCACTTCTGTCGCGGTCGGCGCGTTCGTTCCGTTCTCGCGAAGCGCAGCGGCCCGATCGGTCTGGGCGTGGTTCACTTGTCGGGCCGGCGCGTACATTGATGCATTCAGAGTCAATTCCATGGGTCCTGTCCTTCCCTTGGGGTCACAATTCTCGGCGGGTGGAAATCCCACGCGATCGCATGACACCGGCAATCGCTGTGCCACACGCCACGAGCCGCATGAGGGGGCGAATAACCGAAACGGACGCGCGGAAAGTGCGGAAGCATCAAGCACCGCCGCGCGGATAGTGCGCTGAGATGAACCGCCATGAGCATTCGGATCAACGACAGGCCACCCCATGCCGTTACAATCATGCCACATGGATCAGGAGCTTTTTTGGTGAACACACGTGACTACCAACGGACGGTCCAGTCCGCGACCCAGAGTTTTTTCGCCGGGCAGTATGCGGCAGCCAAGTGGCACTGTGAGCAACTGCTCAAAATGCAAAAGAAGTCGCCGGAAGCGATGTTCCTGCTCGCCCAGATCGCCTGGCATGAGGGCGAACGTCTGGATGCAATCGCCCAACTGCAGAAATACGTGCGGCTCTATCCGAAGGATCTGACGGCACGCTACCTGCTGGGTGATTACCTCAACACGGCCGGCCGCCACCGCGAAGCGATCAAGTCCTTCGAGCGCATCCTTTCTCGTCAGCGAGATGATCTGCGCTCGGTCGCGGGCCTTGCCAATGCGTACGAGAATCAGGGTGATCCCGAGAAGGCGCTCGAAATCATTC
>RECV01000252.1 GCA_007693845.1 Phycisphaerales bacterium | reverse complement strand
ATCTCTTCGGTCGGAAGCCAGAATGAATTCTGTGATTCAGAGTTTCGTTTGCCCAACGCCATCAGCGTGTCCTCCCGTCAAGATTTCTACCGTTCAGCCATATCCAGAATGCGCGATCTGATGGACTCTTTCAACGGGCTGCTAAGGCCGTGACCCCGCACCTTCTTGCCGATGGCAAGATCCACGGTCGTGAGATTCTCTCAAAAAAGTTCCGCCATTCGCCGTGCTGCGATCCAGAACGCATGCCGCCGCTTGCGATCGACACCACAAGCAGCACTGCGTGAACCCATCCGCGAATCAAAAAAGATCATCCCCGGCCAAATGACCGGGGATGATCGCAATCCCAACAAAGAGGAGATCCCATGTCACCACGGTGTCAACACATCATGCGCAATGGATCATGCGCTGAAGATCTTTCCGACCATCACTGACGCCGACGGCCGCGACCGGCAAGACCGGCCAGACCCATCAACGCCAGCGCGCCGGGGGCGGGAATCGTGGCGTTCACCAACGCGCTGCCGACAACCGCGCCGGTCAGATCCGCCTCAGCGAACTCAATATCCAGCAGGAACGCCGCAAACTCGCTCGAAACCAGCAAGTCCGCCTCAATCCCCAGTCCACTGCCATCTGCAGTCAGCGAGCTCGGCACACCGACATCGAACAGGATCGCTTCGATGCCCGTCGTACTGGCCACGAAGAAACCGCTCGTCGTGTCGCTCACACGATCAGCATCAAAAGCAATGCTGAAGTTGCCGACTTCGATGGTGTCATCGTTAAAGAAGACCGAGCCGGTGTGCTCGATCGTGCCGCCGAAGGCATCGAGACCGGTGTCATAGCCGAAGGTCGTCGGCATGCCGGCATCGGTCGCGTTGATGCCGAATGCGACGCTGTTCGGGCCGAGTTCGCCGGGGGCGTTCACGTCGGCTGAAACGCCGGAAAGGTTCAGATTCGCCGCCGCCGCCAGTGTGTCCGTGTCCAGCAGGACACTGGTCTGACCGCCGATGACGTTGAACTCAAATGATGCCGAAGCCGTCCCGGCGACGCCGAGCGTGCCGATCAGGCCGCACGCCATAAGGGTGGGTAATTTTCTCTTCACTTCTCGTTCCTTTCTGTAAGTGGACTGTCAAAAATGGTCTCGATCTCTCTATCTCTTCTCTCGCTCTCTTCTCCGGCTCTCTCTCTTCGCGTCTTCACCGCAATCTGCGCGAGGAATCTCCTGTGATCCGAGCCACACCGTGCGACATGGTCCACGCGCAGAAGCGGGGATCAATTCGGGCTTCGCCCTTCGCCGCATTGGGGTTTTTGCTCATGAGAAAATTTGTCATCTATTAACAGAGCAGCACCGGCCGGGCCCGAACGAAATGTCAACAAGGGGGTGCGGCAGGCACAAAGGCACAAAGGCACCGAGGCACCGAGGCACCGAGGCACAAGGCACAAGGCACCGTCGCTCGTTCCCTCCGTGCCCCCGTACATTCATTCGTGCCACCGTCCCCCGATGCTCGCACGCGTAACGTCTCCACGCCGTTCATCAGCTCGAAGTTATCGGTGAAATTGAGCCATGTCTCTCGGGCGCAAGGCAAGATACGGCTGGCCGGGAGATCCGAAATCAACCAGCATAAAAAAAGCCCGGCCAACCCCAACGTTGGCCGGGCGTCGATCTCCGTTGGTTCTCGACAGGGGAACTGCCGAACGACTTACTGACAGACGGCACACTGATCGTCTGCCAGATCCGCGCAGATGCTGTCCCACTCGGTGCCGCAGCAGAACGGATCTTGATCACAGATCAGGTCGCAGCACGCTACATCATCGCAGTACGGCGTGTCGTTGGCTTCACAACAGTCGCCGGTGCCCTGCACGCCGCAGCCCGGCTCCGCATCGCAGGCCTCGCACACCGTGATTGCTGCACTCGCGCAGGTGCCGTCCCACACGGTGTCGCAGCAGAACGGATCATCATCGCAGACGAGGTTGCAGCAGCGATCGTCCTCGCAAGAGGGCGTGCTGTTGGGCGAGCAGCAGTTGCCCGTTCCCGCGACGCCGCAGTCGGGATCTGCGCCGCAGTTCAGGCACACATTTTCTGCCTGAGTCGCGCAGAAACTGTCCCACTCGTTCTCGCAGCAGAACGGATCACTATCGCAGATCTGCTCGCAACACGCCGCATCATCGCAGTACGGCGTGCCGTTGGCTTCACAGCAGTCGCCGTTGCCCTGTACGCCGCAGCCCGGCTCCGCATCGCAGATCTCGCACACCTCGTTGGCCAGGTCCGCGCAGGTATCGTCCCACACGTTGACGCAGCAGAATGGTTCTAGATCGCACACGATCTCACAGCAGCGATCGTCCTGGCAAGAGGGCGTGTCGTTGGCTTGACAGCAGTCGCCTGTACCCACGACGCCGCAGTCGGGATCCACGCCGCAGTTCAGGCAGAGATTTTCCGCCTGGAGCGCGCAGAAGCTGTCCCACTCGTTTTCGCAGCAGAACTGATCACTATCGCAGATCTGCTCGCAACACGCGGCATCATCGCAGTACGGAGAGTCGTTGGCTTTACAGCAACTACCGGCCTCCTCACTGCCGCACTTCGCGGGGCAAGCCCCCCAGTTTTCGAGCAGGATGAGCAGGTCGAAGACATCGACCACGCCGTCGCCGTTCAGATCAGCGGGACAATCGGCCGGGTCGTCGCAGTCACCCCATTCTTCAAGCAGGATGAGCAGGTCGAACACATCGACCACGCTATCACTGTTCAAATCACCGGGGCAGACCTCGGCCGCTGCATCCTGCGTCCCCATCCCGATCACCAACGCAATCATTAGTGCCATCAACCATCCTCGCAGCAATCGACAATCACGCGCTGAACAACAGGCGCGGGATGGCGATGATTTGACGTTCTTCACTTCTTTCCGGTCCATAAGATTTCCTTTCGAAACAACAGAACTGTTCATCCACTCTCTTCACGACTCTCTCGCGCCGAAACACAAACGAGCGATCCCGAAACGTGATCGCTCGCCTCCACGCGCGCATCTATTCCGTTTGCCCCTCCCCCCCCCAAAAAAAAAAAGAGAAAGAGCACACACAGCGACAGGCCCCGCCGCGACGGGCGAGCGCGAAATCGTGAGTTGCTGTAGCAAACGTGCACCGGTCACATGGTCCGATCCCCAGCCCGTACCTCGGACCGGTTTCGGATCACAGGCCCATGCGTTCACCCCGGAATCAGAATCAGAAAGCGATTGTGGCTTTCTCCACCTGATACAGCCCTCCTCTGCCAACAAGTCTCCAATGCTCATTCCACTGGCCGCACCACATGACCGCCCCACGCGGCCGGCCCACATTCGAAATTAACGCCACGCCGCACCGGGTCAAGAAAAAAGCGTGTGAAAATCTGCGAGGGAGGGAAGGCACGAAGCGACTGTGTTGGATGTCAAGGGTTGGTTTGAAGTGAGGTGGCCCACGAACGGCGGACACAGGTTTGATGTGTCAGGCGGCGTTCATTGAAGCATATTGTTTCTCGAATGCCGCCGGTGAGAGATACCCAAGCGTCTGATGACGACGATCGACACGAAGAACGCCGCCCGCGATGCGGCCCGCGCTGCGTTCCTGCCGGTGATCGACCACATTCGTCATCATCGTGAGATCGAAACGAGCGCGAAGGAAGAGCTGGGCATGAAAGCCCGGCCGCGCCGCCGCGCTCCGATCGAGCCGCCGGATACCGTGCCGGTGCTCTCGCTCGTCGCCCTCGGCGACGGCTCACACACGCTGCGCTACGCCGATGAGCGCACGCCGCCGATCAGACGATGAATCAGGCCCTCATGCACTTCGCCTTCAACACCGCCTTCACCGCCGGCTGCTGGGCCAGAGACTTCTACCGACGCAAACGCGATGAAGGCAAAGCCCACTTCACGGCTCTGCGCTGCCTCGCGCAACGCTGGCTGAAAAGACTCCATCGAATGTGGAACGATCGCATCCCGTACGACGAACAACTCCACCGCAAAAAACAACAACATGCCGAAAACCAACCAAAGTCAACCACTCCCGCTTGACATACACCCCCCGGAATACGTCTCATCGATGAAGATCATTCGCCGGCCGGGATACTTTGTTTGCTCGGCCTTCCACTGTTCACGCCGCTCCGCGACATCGGGCTGCTCGCGAACCAGTTCCGCCAGACGTTCCATATCGATCTTGATCACCCTCGCGCCGCCGCGTGGCAGTGGCGTTGTGCGACCTTCCTCGCGTCGTGTTTGCCGGACGCGTCTGGCCCAGGCCGGACTGACCTGAAAGGTGTGCGCGATCTCTCGCGTTGTCATAGCGCGATCGTACGCCGCGAGCACCCGATCTCTCAAATCCTGTGAGTATGTGAATGCCATCCTGGCTCTCCTTATCTGCACATGCTCATGTGCTGAAAGGAAAGCTACGACGATCATTCATATCGCGCAGCCGTACAAGCGCCGAACCGCGCTAGGTTTGAGGTGAAGCCGCTCTAGGCCTCACCGATTCGCCGTTTGGTCTTCTTTGGTGTTGCTTTCTGGTTCGGACGTCGGCCTCTACGCCCGTGGCGCCGCTTGCCCTCCGAATCGGCATCACGTGGGCTGAAGATCGGATGGTCGAGTGATTTCCCTGGCTTCATAAACATCTTCAGAATGCGCTGCGCGCGGGGACCGAAGTAGATGGTCCGGACCTTGCCGTGATGGAGCGTCTTGTGTGATCTTGAACAGTCAGAACCATCGTAGGTGACCGTCCACACCTCGCCGGAGACGTCAAGATCTGTCGGCCGGAGTCGGACGAGTTCATCGGCTCGGGCGCCGGTGAGCAACTGCAGATCGATCAAGGCACGCACGGGACGGGTGACGTAACGCCGTGCGCGACGGACTGTAGACCGGGGGACGGGGCGAACTGTCCGCCCTTCGTTGGCGACGTCACCTCGTTTAAGCGGCTCGACAGTTTGAAGTTGGCGGCAGATAGCAACATCGCACAACTCATAGCTGGCCGCCCACCGGAAGGCGGCACGGACCCGAGAGATTTGCTTGTTGATGTGGCCTCGCGACCAGCCAATACGGATCATTGCATCTCGCACCGTACGCAGGCGCTTGGGGCCAAAGCGTGTGACTGGCTCCGAGCCGTATAGCGCGCGGACCTGACGCAATGCCTGCTTGATCGTGTCGGCCTCGCCACGGCTGTACCGCCGCTTCGCGTATCGCCAATACGCCAGCAGGATTTCGGTGACCGTCGTGGGCTCGGCAGCGGCCGCCGACTGTAGCGGCAGTTGCTTGCCGTTGGACAGCCATTCTGCGATGAGTCGGTTGTATCGCTCCTCAGCTTCGGGCGTCCCCCACCGGCCGAGGTAGAGTCTCTGGCCGTCGATCCAGACGATCGCTTGCCTGCGATCGCGGCACATCTTCGGAGTTCGGTTCTTGAGTCTTGGCATGGTGCGGTCTCCGGTAAAACATCGTCGTGACGAGGTTTTCCAGCCACCGCACCGCCAAAGGCGGGAAACGCTAAATCCGCGTTTCGGCAGGCTTTACGTGAATGGGCGATACTGGACTCGAACCAGTGACCTCACGGGTGTGATCCGTGCGCTCTAG
>RECV01000297.1 GCA_007693845.1 Phycisphaerales bacterium | reverse complement strand
ATGTACGCATGCATGGCTCGCCAGCCGATCTTCGACGCTGATCGCGATGTGTTCGGATACGAACTGCTCTTTCGTTCGGGGCCCGAAAACGTCTTCTGCGGAATGGATGACAACCTCGCCACGACGGCCCTGATCAGCGACTCGATCCACGTTCATGATCTGTCAATGATCACCGACCGTCGACGCTGCTTCATCAATATCACAAAGGACATTCTGGTTGAGGAAACGTACAGTTTCCTCCCGCCGGAACTCACCGTGCTCGAACTGCTCGAAACCGTCGAGCCGGATCGAGAATTGATTCAGGCCTGCCAGAAGGCGAAAGAGAAGGGCTATACGGTCGCGCTGGACGATTACATGCTGGAGCAGAAGTTTGAATGTCTGCTCCCCGTGATTGACATCCTCAAAGTCGAGTTCCTCGGTCTCGATCACGAACAGCGTTCCGCCGCCGCCGCGAAATCCAAGAAATTCGGATTTCAACTGCTGGCCGAGAAAGTCGAAACCCACGATGACTTCAAACAGGCGCGCAAACTCGGCTACGCGTTCTTCCAGGGCTTCTTCTTCTGCCGGCCGGAGATGATTCAGCAGCGCGCCCTGCCCGAGAACGAGCAGAGCTGCATGCGCTTGATCGAACAACTCAACCAGCCGGAAATGAATCTCGATCAGCTCGAGGAAATCATTCGGCAGGATCTGACGCTCTCATACAAACTGCTGAAGTACCTCAACTCCGCCGCGTTCGGCTTCCGCAGCAAGATCGAATCGATCAAGCACGGGATGGTTCTGCTTGGTGACCGGCAATTGCGCAAATGGGCATCGGTCGTCGCACTCGGCTCGATCGCCGGCCGCAAGCCGTCGGAGCTGCTGGTGAACTCGCTGGTGCGGGCTCGGTTCTGCGAACTGATTGCCGATGAGATCGGCCTGACCGCCCGGAAGGGCGATCTGTTCATGCTGGGCATGTTCTCCATTCTGGAAGCGCTTCTGGATCGGCCGATGAAGGACCTCTTCGCGGGTATGCCGCTGCCGGAGGACATGACAGCGGCACTGGTTGGCGATCCCTCGCCCCTGTCGGATGTGCTTGAACTCGTCCTCGCATTCGAGCAGGCCGACTGGCTGCGCTTCGGCGAGTTGGCCACGGCCCGCCAGGCCGAGGAAAGCGCCATCTGCAAGGGCTACGCGGAGTCCATCGTTTGGGCGACCGAGTTGACCCGTCAACTCGCCCAGCCCGTGCCGAAAGCGGCCGCCGCCTGATCCGGCCGCTCACGCTGAATCGATTAACTGGGGACCAGAGGGCAAACCGAGACGCGGCACCGTTTTCCAGCGGCCCGGGAATCGACATCCGGCACCCGGCCCAGCCACCGCCCCGGCCCACACGCCCGGCCGCGGTCTGCCTCGGGCGGCTGTGCGGGGCGGTCCTGCTCAAAAATTCCGTGTCGAATCCCTCCCGGCGGTCGATATACTGTTGCCGAACGATTCCGCTGAGTGACTGACTCCGTTGATTTCTATTCACCAAATCTTCCTCTGATCTCCAGGAGGGCCCGTGCATGCAATTCTCGCAATCATCCAATCCGGTTCTGAGCCGCGATGATGTTTTCGATCAGTACTACGGCGAGATGGCCGGAACCAGATCGCAAACCGTCTCGCTCCAGGGCGTGGTGAACAAGACGGCGATCCTGACCCTCCTCGCCGTGGCGACCGGCGCTATCGGTTACGTCCTTGCACCGACGATCGGCTGGGTCGGAGTGCTCGTCGCCATGGTGGCCGCCCTGCTGATCGGCGTCGGCATTGGGTGGAAGCTCTGCGGTTCGCCGCAACTCGCCGTCGGCCTCGCTCCCGTCTATGCCGTTATTGAGGGGTTCTTCCTCGGCGCGTTCACCGGCGTCGTGGAAATGGGGCTGGCGCACTACGAGGTCGCCGTCGCCGGCGGACTGGCGTTCCAGGCGTTCCTGATCACGATCTGCGTCATGCTCGCCATGCTCGGCCTGTACACCACGCGGATCATCCAGCCGACCGCGAAACTCCGCGCCACGCTCATCACACTCACCGCCGCGGTCTTTCTGATCTATCTGGTGTCGATGGTGATGATGCTCTTCGGCGTGCGGATGCCGCTCATCAGCATCTTCACCGCCGAAGCCGGCGGCACGCAGGCGTGGATCGGAGTGGGCATCAATCTGTTCATCCTCGGAATTGCCTCGTTCTGGCTGATCTTCGACTTCGGTCTCATCGAAGAGAAGATCAAGTCCGGTGCGCCGAAAAACCTTGAATGGTTCTGCGCATTTGCCTTGATCGTCACCCTGGCATGGATCTACTTCGAGGCGGTCCGCCTCTCCGCCCGCCTCGCGCTGCTCTTTGCCGCCCGGGATTGATCGCCACGCACGGATCAGCTTCAATCAACTGAATGCCCTCGATACGCCGGTCTCGTACCGGCGTGTTTTCACAGTACGGCCTCATCAAGTTCCAGCAATCAAACTGACTGATGCCCAACCCGTCATGTCGAGCCCGATGTAGCAGTACGCATCGGTCTTCGTCCCTTCTCGGTTGGCCAAGCCAGCCCTCGCCGTGAACCAAAACGCCACCGCGTTTCGCGGTGGCGTGGAAAGCTCCAAATCGCACTGACTCATGGCGACCGGCTGGTTAGCGAGCATCGTCCGCAAGTCCTGAAATTACAGGGATAAGCGTGTCCTCAAAGTCCTCTGCGAACGTGATTTGCATCTCCGTTTTCCGGCGGCTGAGTGCGATGGACTCGACGATCTGGGCGAGTAAACGGTCTTGGGTCGGGATATCGAGGCCGGTCCAGACAGCGGTGAGCAGGTCGGCGCGATCGGTCATGAGACCAGCGCCGGTGTCGATCATTGCCTGCCACGTCCGCCTGTCCGCGAGCGCTTGACGGACAGCCTCTTCGATCTCATAGGCGGGGTACTGGACGCCCTTGCATGGTGCCCGGCCACCTGCAGTGGAACGACAGCGGTAGTATCGGTAACCGATCGTCGTCTTTCCCTGCCGGCGGGTGAAGGTGTACGTGCAGAGACGGCGCTGACACCGTGGACAGATCAGCTTGCCACGCAAGGGGAATGGAAGGCGATGTCGGTCCGATTTCGACGTTGGCCGCCTCCTGTCGAGTTGCTCCTGCGCCGACTCGAATGTGCCGAGATCGACAATTGGCTCGTGGCAGCCGGGTCGGATCGAGTCGCCAGCAGCGAACTTGCCTAGATAAACAGGGTTCCGCAGCAGGGCGAGGACCTGCCGGGCGGTCCATCGGCCGCCGCCGATGGGTCGTCCAGATCGCTTCGAGACCCACTGCTTCGTACGCCAGCCGAGATGGTCGATCTCCGCCGGCGTCTGGCCCGTAACAGCCCGTTTGAAGATTGCGCGCACGCGCCGTGCTTCGGCCCGATTCGGGACGAGCTGTTTCGTGATCGGATCGGCGTCGTAACCGTAAGGAGCCGGGCCTGCGAGCCGTCGACCGTGCTTCTTCAGGTACGCGCGGGTTTCGGCGATGCGGGACGCGATCATCTCTCGCTCAAATTGAGCGAACGATGCCAGGATGTGACGCAGCAGACGGCTTTCCGGTTCAGCGCATAGCTCAACATGATGCGCGAGACAAACCTCGACGCCAGCACGCTCGAACTCCTCGAACAGCTGAATTGTGTCGGTCACGCTCCGTGAGCAGCGGTCCAGCGCGGCAGCATAGACTCGGTCGATCAACCCTGCTTTGATTCGTTCCCTCAACCGATTGAGTGCCGGCCGATTGAGTGTCTTACCGGAGACTCCCTCATCATCGAATCGCTCGCCGATCCACTTGCTTCCGGTTTCGGCTTGCGCATTGGCGAACTGAAGACAGGTCTGGAACTGCGCTTCACAGGTCGAGAACCCATCACGTGGTTCGGTCGATTGGCGAGTGTAGATGGCGAAACGACAATAGCCACCAACACAGTTTACTTGATGGATCGTCGCGCCTGAAACAAGGCTGCCGATTCCTCGAAGCTGTCGGCCAGATCCGTCAGAGCGTCGCCATAGCCGTAGCCGATTCCGTGCGCCGCACTGGCGACCGCGCGGACTCTGGCGAGAAACGGTCGTGCGTATCGCTGGCCAATCTTGCTTTCAATCAGGTCCGAGAGATCGTGCGCCACCTCTCCAAGGTAATCGTACGGCTTCGCTTCATTCCATCCGATGTCGTTGACGTAGCGCGTACCAACCTCGATGAAATGGAGACTCAGGTCGATGGTGCCGTGCACATCGAACCCTCCGACCATTTCACTGGCCGTGGTCAGGCGGCGATATTCCTTGATCAACCGCTTGCACAGCGCCAAGTCGCATCCACCGCCGAGACGCGGTTTCGTCCGGCCGTAGAACTGAGAAGTAATCCTGGCTTTGTATCCATCAAGGAGTTCGACGGTCGCGTCCTCGTCACCGATCCATGCAGCAAGATACGCCCGGTTCTCCGGCGACAGCTTGAACAGATCATGCACGAGACCACGAAGGGATTGATCGTCCATCTCGTCGAGCACAGACGCGATGTTCTTCCACAAGCGTGTCTGAGTGTTCCGCTTTGACATACCTACATGGTATCGACTGGGCATTTGAGCTCGACATGGCTCATGCAGAGTCATCCGTCAGCACCGTCACCATCCTGCCACCCCGTATCCCTCTCCAACGATTCGATCAGTGGCGCAAGTTGCATAAGCAGCTCCGGCAGGTGCGATTTCACAACTTCGTACACTTTGTCGAGAACGACGGTGCCGTAGTCATGGGCGAGCACATGCCGCATGCCGACGATTAACGGCCAAGGGATATCAGGTGCGCGGCGACGGGTGTCCTCTGACACAAGCCGCGCCGCTTCGCCGATAACTTCAACGCAGCGGATGACGGCCGCCTGAATCAGGTGATCATCGAGAAACTCTTCGAGCGTTCGGTCGCCCAGATACTCGCACGCGCGCTCCGCGTGAATGCGCATGTCTTCGCATTTCACCAGGTCGCGTTCACGAGGATCAAGCGCACTCATACAGGGGTTCAGTCCGCTCGAGCGCGAAGCGACGGAAGTACTTGTTGGCAGAACGCTCCACTGAATCGCGCGTCAGCAGGTCGACAGGCCGGCCGAAGAGGTCTTCGAGTTCCTGCTGCAGGGCGACGATACCAAGTCCGACCTTCGCGCCGGGTTCGAAGGTAACTAGAATATCGAGATCGCTGCCGGGTGCTGCATCACCGCGGGCGAAACTGCCGAAGAGTTCAAGTCGCGCGACATGATGCTTTGCGCAAATGTCTGCGAGGCGCTCGTGGTCGAATTGGAACTCGTTCAATTGCATGGGCAGTCCAGCAGTTTCGAAGCCCGTTCTGATCCGGCCGCCGATTCTGAAAACCTGTAAACCGAGAACCGAGAGCGCGAGAGTTGATGGGATTGTTTCACCCGATCTCGGCCGTTTCGATCGCACGTACCGGAACGATTTCAAAGTCGAGAGCGCGAAACCCTCGCCCAGGCGTCGTAACAGGGGCGAATACGCTCTCGACCCGTAAACGGCTCGGTCTCTACTTAACCCATACAGAAACCTAAAACTCCCCCGGCTGGACTCGAACCAGCAACCTAGCGGTTAACAGCCGCTCGCTCTAC
>RECV01000083.1 GCA_007693845.1 Phycisphaerales bacterium | reverse complement strand
CCCTGCAGGTGGGCGATGTCGATCGCTTCCATGCACCGGATCGGGTTGTCCATGCCGAGCGTGCGCTGCAGTGAACGCAGCGCTGCGGCGGGATCGGATGCGAAGACGGTCACCTCCGGCTGCCATTCTCGTTGATCATCGCGCGATCTCTTCGCGCGGTCATCGAGTTTTTCGATCGCCTTGATCTGATCGCGGAGCTTGGCTGCCCGCTCAAACTCCAGTTTGGACGATGCCTCGTCCATTTCCTTCTTCAGCTCGCGCAGCATGGCGCTGCGCTTGGAGGTCAAGAAGCGAATGAAGCGATCGATGTCCTTGCGGTACTCTTCCGGCGAGATCTTGTTCGCGCACGGCGCAGTGCACTGGTCGATCGGATGGAGGAGGCACGGCCGGAAGAAGCGGTTCTTCGGATCGCGGGAGTCGATCTCCAGCGTGCAGGTGCGGTACTTGAAAACGCGCTGCAGCAATTGCACGGAATCACGCAGCGCGCTGACCGAAGTGAACGGGCCGAAGAGGCGCGCGCCTTTGAACGGCTCATCCGTCGGGTTTCGGGTGATGAACACGCCGGGGAACTCTTCACGCATCGTGATGGCCAGATAGGGAAAGCTCTTGCCGTCGGTCAGTTTGGCGTTGAACCGCGGCCGAACGTCTTTGATGAGCCGGCTCTCGGTGAGCAGGGCCTCCCATTCGGTTTCGCATTCGAGGGTGTCGAAGTCCTCCACGAGCTCGAGCATCGGCTGCTTTTTCAGGCCGAGATCCGTCGAGGGGACGAAGTAGGAACCGACCCGGTCGCGGAGCGAGCCTGCCTTCCCGATGTAGATGACCGTTCCGGCGGCATCCTTCATGAGGTACACGCCGGGCGTGCGGGGGAGTTCTCGGGCCGATTCGGCCAGCCGGCCCAGTCGATCCTGCGATGACTCCGGCGTGGGGGACTCGTTCTGTTCTGATGCGTGATCGGCCATGGACTTCCGGAAATGCTAGCGGGCTGGAGACGCTCCGTCCGTTGACCGCGAGCCGAGGGCGGGCCAGTAATCCGAGGCCTGGAACGCCCATCTTCACATCGCCGGCCGTGGTTGGGCACGCTTTGGGGGAGAAAGGGTCAGAATTGGGAAAAAGTCCAGGAAGCGGAAATAGCGCTCGCGAGACCGGCGTTCGCACAGTAGACTCTCTCTGCGCCGCTGTAGTGTTCAGCGGCACAGCCAAATCTTTTACCCGTCTGGGCCTCAGCCCTATCAAAGTATGAACGGAGGAGCGTTTCTTATGAAAACCCTGATCAATGTGATGGCGATTTGCGTGATGGTGGCCATGTTCGGCTGTGAAAGCACGCAGACCGTGAACCCCGGTGCGGTGAGCAACGGCTCGACGTGCTCAGTTGAAAAGTCAGCTTGCTCGGCTGAAAAGAGCGAGTGCGGCGCGAAGAACGGCCAGGCCTGCACGAAGGATAAGTCCGAGTGCTGCGGCGCTGCCAAGTGTGACGGCGAAGCCAGCATGGGCGCGGTCAGCGAATGCGGCGCCTCGAAGTGCTCTGGCGGCGCGAAGAAGGACTGCGAAAGCAAGTCTGACTGCGCTTCCAAGTGCGAAGCCAGCTTGGGTGCGGTGAGCGATTGCAGTGCAGAAAAGAAGTGCTGCGGCGCGAAGCGCGGCTGCAGCGATGCGTAAATCGCTGTTATTCTGCTGAAAAGCAGAGATTACGATCGAATGACATCGCCCGGTTTTCGCCGGGCGATGTTCTTTTTGCCGGCTGCGATCGGCGATGCGGAGACTGGACGGAATCACAATTGCAAAGGGATTCGAGAGTTCCTATGATCGTTGCTTCGCCCCGGGGATCGTCGCGAAACCGAACAAAGTTCTACTCTGGATGGAGGAGTTTTCCCAATGCCGACCCGTACGCTGATCCCGCCCCATGGAGGCGGCCAACTGATCAATCGCATCGCAGATCCTGAGCGTGCTCAGGTACTCCGCGAACGAGCCGAGCGGCTCCCCAAAATCACGCTCAGCCATAAACAGTTCTGCGATCTGGAGATGATCGCCATTGGTGCGTTCAGCCCGCTGAACGGCTTCGCCAAGCAGAAGGACTTCGACAGCATCTGTGAAACGATGCACCTGGCCGATCCGATCAAGCCGCCGGAAGCCCGACGTCGGAAGTTCCAGAAGCCGCGCTATCCCGTCTGGCCGATTCCGATCACCCTCGCGGTGGATGATGAAATCGAAGCCACTCTGGAACGGCGCGGTCAGGCCGCCCTCTTTCATCAGGACGGCACGCTGCTGGCCGTCATGGACACCGCCGACATCTACGAGCACGACAAGGAAAAAATGTGCAAGAGTGTCTTCGGCACGGAGGATCCGGAACACCCGGGCGTGAAAGCCGTCCAGGAGGAAGGCAACTGGCTCGTCGGCGGCGCGATTCACGTCATCACCGTCACGCCGGAACGCGAGCCGGGTGAGCAGTTCACCGAGCACCGCCTCGCACCCGCCCAGACGCGCGAAGAGTTCGAGAAGCGCGGCTGGTCGACTATCGCCGCCTTCCAGACCCGCAACCCGATTCACCGCGCGCATGAGTACCTCACCAAGTGTGCCCTGGAGATGTGTGACGGCCTGCTGATTCACCCGCTGGTCGGCGAGACCAAGCCGGGGGACATCCCTGCGGACGTTCGCATGAAGTGCTACGAAGTGCTCATCGACAACTACTACGTGAAGGAACGCACGATGCTGTCGGTCATGCCGGCCGCAATGCGTTACGCCGGCCCGCGTGAAGCAGTGCTGCACGCGCTGGTCCGCCAGAACTACGGCGTGTCGCACTTCATCGTCGGCCGCGACCACGCGGGTGTGGGCGACTACTACGGCACGTACGATGCGCAGAACATCTTCGATGAATTCCATCGTGGTGAGATCTTCATCACGCCGCTGAAGTTTGAGCACTCGTTCTTCTGCAAGAAGACCGGCCAGATGGGAAGCGCGAAGACAACGCCGTCGGATCCGAGCGATCGCGTGTTCCTGTCCGGAACGAAGGTCCGTGAGATGCTTGCCAATGGCGAGCGGCCGCCGGCAGAGTTCAGCCGCCCGGAAGTCGCCGATGTGCTGATCGAATGGGCCACGTCGCAGGTTGAAACGGCGAACGCCTGAGCCGATCGAGCAAGGCGCGTCCCGACGTTTTTCGGGGACGACCAGGATCTTCCTCGCTCGCTCGCTTCGCTCACTCGCTCGTCAGACCTGGCTTCGTGATCGATATGGTCAAGACCGCTTCAACCAACTTTTCAATTCAACTGAAACTCAACCGCAAAGTTCACCGCAATGACCAAACAAGTAGCAACGAATATCACCTGGCATGAAGGATCGATCACCCGTGAAGAGCGCGAAAAGAAGCTCGGCCAGAAGGGCGCGACGGTCTGGTTCACCGGCCTTTCCGCAAGCGGCAAGAGCACCATTGCCGTTGCCCTTGAGCAAGTGCTCATGCAACGCGGCTTCTGTGCGTATCGGCTGGACGGCGACAATGTTCGCCACGGATTGAACAAGAACCTTGGCTTCTCCGCGGAAGACCGGGCGGAGAACATCCGCCGCATCGGCGAGGTCTCCAAACTGTTCGCCGACGCCGGGGTCATCGCGCTGTCTAGCTTCATCAGCCCGTACATCAAGGATCGTGATCTCGCGCGCGACCTACACAAGAACGATGATCTGCCGTTTCTCGAGGTGTACGTTGACTGCCCGCTCGACGTGGCGGAAGAACGTGATCCGAAGGGACTCTACAAGAAGGCCCGCGCGGGCGAGATCAAGGGTTTCACCGGCATTGATGATCCCTACGAAGCGCCGAACTCGCCGGAACTTCACCTGCGCACCGATCAGCTCAGCATCGAAGAATCCGTCGAAGAGATTCTCAAGATGCTCGATCAGCACGGCGTGATCAAGCTCTGATCTCCGAGCTGTTCTGTAAATCAGATTCCCCTGCCCGACGGCCACCTGGCCGTCGGTGTTCTTTTTGGCAAGCACCACAGCCGGCGCGTAATCATCCGCGGTACGTCAGCGGCCGGCCGGTCAATCCGGTCAGTTCTCGAATCAGCGTCATGCCGAGGAAACCGAGAAACGCCAGAACAGTGAGCGCGACGGCCGGGCCGGTCATATTGAGCGCGTACAGCCAGGCCGCGCCGTAGAGACACTGCCACATCGCGCCGTAGCGTTTGAGCTTTTCCGCCGCGATCCGGTTGGTGGCCCGGCGGGTTTTCCAGAACATGACCGCCGCGAACCCCATCACGGCAAGCACCGGATAAATCGTACTCAGGGGGTGGAGCTGCTCCGGCCAGAGATCACGTTCGGATCGGAGCCCCAACCCGATGATCAGCAGCGACCAAAACACCCAGCCGGCCAGGATCGCGGCCACGGCGCGGCGATTCAGTCGCGGCCGCTTGTCCTCCAGCGTGTGGACCAGGACGGCGATCACGACCACGTGCGTCATGATGAGCCACACCGGAATCGTGAAGGCCAGTTCGTGATTCGGGATGAACATGTTGGCCGCGTGAACCAGTCCGATCGTGATGATACCGACGGAGGGAATGTACTTCCCCGCCGCGTTGTAGAACAGGACCGCAGCAGCGGCGAAGAGCGTGATCCAGAGCGAGATCGTCCCGAACAACTCCGCCGAGAGAATGGCCATCATCAGCGCCGCGACGGCGACGATCACGGCCTGTCCGCGCCGAATGCGGCCAGCGGGCAGCGGTCGTTCCGGGCTGAACGCCGAATCGTGTTTCACATCCAGAATGTCGTTGAGCGCCGCGCCGTAGGCAAAGAGACCGATCGCCACGCCCGCAGCCGCCAGCAGCGCCATCGGCAGCGAAAACTGCACCACGGGCAGATCGGTGTCGGGCCACATCGCGCGGCTGAGCAGCACGATGAACAGCAGATCCGCCACCGCCCCGAAGGCCATGCTCAACCGTGTCAGTTGAATCGTCGTAATCAACCGCAGCAGGAATCGCCGAACCGGGTAACTCTTGTTCATGAAGACTCATTGAGCCGGCCCGAGCGCAGGGCGAGTTCGTAATTCGAGAACTCCGGCTCCTCCGTCACTTCACGCTCAATGTGACCGGCCAGCCATGCCGGAATCGGCACCTCGTGCTCCGCACTGGGCAGTTCGACTTCGGCCAGCACCAGTCCCGGCGGCTGCTCGAAGACATCCACCTCCCAGGTGAGACCGCCTTCTTCGATGGCGTACCGCGATTTCAGGATGCGGCGTCCGTCTGTCTGCGGCCAGAGACGGTCGAACTCATCTGCGGAAATCTCCCGTTCGGACTCCTCGCGAACGAGGCCGAGACCGCGCTTGATCGTGTGCGTGCATGTCACCGAACCGTCGGGGCGGGTCGCGCGGCGAATGCGGCCTTCAACCTGTTTTGGATCGTCCCCCTCGACCGCCGGAAGGTACCCCTGCTCAAAGCGGTACTGCACGGCGTGCTGCGGAAGCTCGGGCTTCCGCTGCAACAGAAAAGTGCGTTCGATTTCGACAGAGCGCGCGGGACTGGTCATGATCGCGGCAACTTTCTGCAGCACGCGGAGGCGGGATGGATGATCCTGCCGGATCAATTTAAAGTGGAGCGTATCGGACTCGAACCGACAACCCCTGCCTTGCAAA
>RECV01000295.1 GCA_007693845.1 Phycisphaerales bacterium | reverse complement strand
GGGCGCTGGGCAAGCGGAGCCATTCCGATCGCGACATGATCGTTTCGTTGTGCGAAATGGACCTCCGTGATTGCGCAATGATCTGATAAGAACGTTGGTTCCAGGTGGGTCAACGTCAGGGGGGTGGGGGGTTGACTCGGTCGATCACCCGATTGGCCGTGAGCGGTCTGATACCACCCGATTCCCCTCCACAAACCTTAACCTGTTTCCAGTTTCTGGTGCCGAAGTCAGTATCTCACGGGATCCACGAGCCTGTCGTAGACAGCAAACGAACGACGGTGAACAAATCCCGTCACCTGGCTTGCACATCATGCAAAATGCCCAACCGCTCGATCAGATCGGACAGCCAGCTACATCCCAGCATTGGGAGCTCCGGATATAGCCATGAGCCGGCCGGGCCAATAGCGTCCGCCATGCTCAGCCGATGTGGAAGAATTCCTTCACCAGAGTCCTGATCTCGTCATTCTTACCATAGAGGCGCTCGCTCAAGCCTTTGTCATCAAACTTCTTCAATTTTGCAATGTGGCTGTCGATCAGTCCCGCCGGAAAGATACCATTGTCTTCGAAGATTGCTCGCTTGGTATTCAGAGCATCGGCAGATTCGCAGCACGACATGGGCAGTTGTTCAAGGCTCGTCAGCTGTTCTTTGTCATCCGGCTTGAAGATATTGACATCAACATGGAGCTGGCGGGCTTTGTCCCGAGCATCGGGCATGTTGAGTCCGTGCAGTGCGGCAGTAGCGAGCCCTGCTAATGTGAGATAGATATCGGCTGATCCATCGGGCACGCGGAATTCGAAGGTTTGATTGCTGTTGCCGTCGGGTTCTGGAGCAGGGCAACGCGGATTGGCGCTACTGATCATTTTGTGGGTGCCTTGCCAGCCCAGGGGAACACGAATAGCCACCGAGCGGTTCCCTTCACCCCAGCAGATCCTGGTCGGCGCCTCCTGGTGGGGAACCAGCCTGAGGTATGAGGTGGGGATGGTATTGCCGAAGGCGGTCAAGGCATCGGTGGCCTCGAGGATGCCGGCGATCATTTTTCTGACCGTGTCGCTGAGTTTGTCGTTTTTAAGGGTGACGTTTCTGCCGTTGCTTTCGACCAGCATGTGAAAGTGCATGCCACTGCCGGCTCTTCCAGCCGTGATTTTGGGGGCGAAGCTTGCCTCTACTCCGCGCTGGTTGCACAACATCCGGATGAACCATTTGGCCAGAATGATTTGTTCGGCGGCTTCTTCCAGTGATGTCGGCAAGAATTCAATCTCATGCTGTTCATAATAGTTATCCCCGTCAGAAAAGCTGCCGACCTCGGAATGTCCATACTTGATTTTCGCGCCGGTCTTGGCGAGCAGGCGTAGAGCTTCGGTACGGATATCCTCGAATTTGGCAAAGGGCTCACTGGCATGGTAGCCCTTTTGATCAACGCTCGGAAATACACCGTTCTTGTCGCCTACAACGTAGTATTCAAGTTCACCCATGCCCTTTAGGATGCAACCGGTCTGACGGGTAAACTCGGCGTCGGCTCTGTGCAGAATATGACCCGGATCACTGTCGAGAGGTGTTCCCATGTTGTCGTAGATGGAGCAGAGGACATCGACGGTTGGAACAGCGGTAAAGGGATTGAGGAAAGCCGTACGGTAGCGGGGGACAACATAGAGGTCGCTGCTGCCGGCTTCGATGAAGGAAAAGACGTTGCTGCCGTCGACACGCTCGCCATAGGAAAGGATTGTAGAGAGGTGCTCGGGGGACGAGATGGCAAAATTCAGGGTCCGCAGGCGGCCGTCTTCGGCAACATACCGAAGGTTGAGCATTTCAACTTCGCGCTCCTCGCAGAAGCGCATGAGATCGTCTTTGGTGAAATCGGCGGCGGGCTTACCTAAGTGCTGGACGAGTTCGTTCGGGCTCATTCTCATCGTTGAGATCCCTCTCAGTGGTTAGAGCTATTGTCAAGAGTTGTGTATCGGCGATGATCAGAGGGCGATTTCTTCGGGTTGCTGTTTGGCGCCATCGGCGCTAGGTTGTAGCGGTGGCGCAGTTCAAAGTTGATCGTCGCCCAAAAGGGCTGCGCGAGCACCTCTGCCGAGATTGTCAAATCATACCAGTGCATACCTCCGACGATAGCACGAGGTGCACGCAATTGCATGTTTGTGGTGCTCGCGACCGGCCATCATGACCTGCGCAGAACTGAAACCTTTATGAATCGTGAAGACCGATTCGTGAATCAACATGACCAATTGAGATCGAATTCTGGCGTCGCTGGATGTGCCGCGATGTGCGCGGGAGATCGCAGACAGTTTGGGGATGCAAGTCAAGACGGGGCAGTCGATCTTCAGGCGATTGACCACAGCGGGTATGACGCGATGTGTGACGCCGCAGGTGCGTCAGGCGCGGCTGTACGGTTTGACGACGGCCGGGCTACTGATCCGAGCTGCGCCTGCATTTCGTTCAGGCGACATCGCTGGGACGAGCATCGATTTTTGGAAACGCGAGTCGCCGCTTCGATGAACTGCGAAAACGATTCGACGACTTCTGGGTGCCCAACTGCAGGCTCGACGCACAGAACTGTGGCCCGAAGTCGCTGCCGCATTGCCCCTGTGAGAGGGCCGTCGGGCACGCGCGGCCAGAGTGCTCGAAGTCGATGGATTCAGTGGGGTGGTACGAGTCCAAGGCCTGACTGAAGGCTGGTCGACTCATTGCGCCTGTAGGGTCTCGGCCTCAGATGTGCGGTCCACTCGTTCGTACCACCGGATGAGCCGTCACGGCCGAGGGCCTGCCAACAGCAACCTTCTCCGGCTGGCAGGAAAAACGTGCTAACATCCCTTTAGGATCTGGTTGAGATCCTGGTGAAGGACGCTTCTTGCCAAGAGCCGTCATCCACTGCAAGCAGGAAGGATTCGTTCCATGAGAGTCGCCGTCTTCAGCGCCAAGTCGTACGACCGCCAGTTTCTTGAAGCCGCGAACGCCGAGCATGGTCATGAATTGCGGTTCTTCGAGCCGCGGCTGAGTACGGAGACGGCTCCGCTGGCCGGGGGGTTTGATGCAGTATGCGTGTTCGTGAACGACGTGCTCAAGCGGGCGACTCTGGTGATTCTGCGCGAGGGTGGCACGCGGCTGATCGCGCTTCGCTGCTCGGGCTTCAACAACGTTGACCTGGAAGCGGCAGATGAGTTGGACATGAAGGTTGTGCGCGTGCCTGCGTATTCACCGCATGCCGTGGCTGAGCACACGTTGGCGCTGATTCTTGGGCTCAATCGCCGGATCACGCGCGCCTCGGCCCGGGTGCATGAAGGAAACTTTTCGCTCGAAGGGCTGCTCGGCTTCGACCTGCACGGCCGGACGGTCGGTGTCGTCGGCACTGGGCGCATCGGCCAGGTCGTGGTGCAGATTCTGCGCGGCTTCGGCTGCCGATTGCTCGGGCATGACGTCACCGAGAGTGATGCGTGCATGCGGCTGGGTTTGGAGTACGTTCCGCTGGAGCAGTTGTTTCGGGAGTCGGACATCGTCACTTTGCATTGCCCGCTCACGCCCGAGACGTATCGGATCATCAATGCTGATGCCCTCATGCAGATGCAGCGCGGCACAATGCTCATCAACACCAGCCGCGGGGCACTCGTAGACACCCGCGCGGTGATTGATGCGCTCAAGACCGGCCGGCTCGGGTACCTCGGCATAGACGTCTATGAAGAGGAGGCAGATCTGTTCTTCGAGGATCTGTCCGATCAGGTGCTCCAGGACGATGTGTTTGCGCGGCTGCTCACTTTTCCGAACGTCCTGATCACCGGCCACCAGGCGTTCTTTACCGAGGACGCCCTGCGCAACATCGCCTCCACGACGTTGCACAACATCACGTGCGAGGAGCGCGGCCAGCCGGGCTCACACCGGGTGAGTCCATCGCTGGTCAAGGCCTAAGGAGCCATCGCAAACCCCGCATGACCTTCGCGCCACTGGACATTCTCGTTGCGCTGATGCCGCTGGGCATCTTGATCTACTTCATGACGAAGCCCTCCAGCATGGCCGCGAGCAAGGCGCTGCCGCTTGCGGCTGTGATGATGTACTTCGTCATGCTGGTCTGGTTTGCGGCGGAGCCGAATGAAGTCCACGCTGCGGTGATTGACGGGCTGCTCACCGCGGCGACGCCGATCCTCATCGTAGCCAGCGCCATTTTGCTCTTCAAGACGATGGAACATTCGGGCGCAATGGAGACGTTGCGGCTGTGGCTGAATTCCATCTCATCGAATCAAGTCGCGCAGTTGATGATCGTCGCCTGGGCGTTCGCCTTTCTCATTGAAGGCGCCAGCGGCTTCGGCACGCCCGCTGCTCTTGCAGCTCCGATCCTGGTCGGCCTCGGCGTTGCGCCGGTGCGGGCAGTCATTATCTGCCTCATGATGAACACCGTGCCAGTGTCGTTCGGCGCGGTCGGCACGCCGACGTGGTTCGGATTCGGCGAACTGGGGCTCACCGAAACTGAACTTCAGCAAATCGCGGGCAAAACGGCGATCATGCACGGCTTCGCGGCGCTCATCATCCCCGTGATCGCGCTGCGCATGGTCGTAGAGTGGCAGGCGATTCGACGGAACATCGTCTTCATTTATCTTTCCATTTTGAGCTGCGTCGTACCGTACGTTCTGCTTGCGATGGTGAATTACGAGTTCCCCGCGGTCGTCGGAGGCTTGATCGGCCTGTTCATCACGGCCGGGCTGGCGCGGCATCACGTGGGGCTTGCGGACAGGCGCGACGATGCCGCCGCCAGCGAACGCAGGCCGCTGCCGGTAGGCGTGCTGGCCAAAGCGCTCTTCCCGCTCTGGGGAACCGTCATTGTGCTTCTCGTCACGCGAATTGAACAACTCGGCCTTCGGGCGATCTTGAACGCGGCGGAGCCGAACTTGACGATTGCCCTTGGGTCCTTGGGAACGGTCCACATCAGCCCTGCCCTGGTCGTGCAACTGCGCCACGTCCTGCTCACCGAAACGCACTGGAGTCACGCGCTTCTGTATGTTCCGTCACTGGTGCCTTTTGGGCTGATTGTCCTCGTCACCATCATGCTCCTGCGAATCAGCCGGCAGACGGTTCGGCAGGTTGCGGGGGAGACGCTCGATCGAATTCGCAGGCCGGTCATCGCGCTGCTCGGCGCGCTCGTGTTTGTGAAACTCTTCATGACGGGCGGCGATCACTCGCCCGCAGTCATCCTCGGCACGAGTCTTGCGGAAACGGCGGGACATCGCTGGCCCTACATTGCCGCGTTCCTCGGCGCGCTCGGCTCATTCTTCAGTGGCTCGAACACGATCTCGAACCTCACGTTCGGTCCAATTCAGGACACGATCGCCGGCGAACTTGAACTCGACCGGACGACGATGCTTAGTCTTCAATCGGCCGGCGGCGCCATGGGCAACATGATCTGCATTCACAACATCGTGGCCGCGTGTTCGGTGCTCGGCCTTTCGAAGCAGGAGGGCTTTATTCTGCGCCGCACGATTATCGCCGTACTCATCTATGGAGTCGTGGTCAGCGCTGTTGGTGCGGTCCTTTTGTAGTCGGCGAACGACGGTCGAAGGGAGTCGCATATACAGCAATTGCGGGCGCACTGAACCTGCGCTATATGGCGAATGTCGGGGCGCTAAG
>RECV01000078.1 GCA_007693845.1 Phycisphaerales bacterium | reverse complement strand
AGCCGGCAGCAGAAGGCCGATCAACAGGGCGATGATCGCAATCACCACCAGCAGTTCAATCAGCGTAAAGCCACGCATGTTGTTGTGCTTGGACTTCATGGGAGGAATCTCCATCCTTTGATTGTGAGAGACATCGAACACAGTAAAAATCCTGAGGATCACCGACGCGGGCATCCAGAACTTTTCCCGAACCGGCATCCGTTGACGGTAACGAACCGAGAACACACCGTTTGCTGCGATTTGGATGGAAGGAATTCGCTCGACCCGGGCGTGATCAGCAAATCTACCGCTGACCGACGCCGATGGTCGCACACCCTCATCGTAACCAGGTGGAAATCACGGATTGAGACGCAAAGCAGCGAGTTTGAGCGGGAGGAGAGATTCACCCGGCGATCGTTGATCGCCGTTCTGCGAACCTTCTTTCAACCTTCACCAACACGCTTCATCTCGAAGGCCAAGTTGATGGGCAGGTCGAAGACCCGGTCGCTCGGTGCCGTCAATATCCGTCATCCAGATTGTCGACTGTGCGGCGACGCATGAGGCGGCCGTGAGGCCAAATGAGGGCAGTTTCAGTCAAATCAATATACTGCCGCACAGGTCAGGTTGTCCGATCGATCAGACTGAACAGAAATCTGTTCATCATCAACATAGTCCGTAAACAAGCGCGGTCAAGTTCCAACTTTTTCGCATCTTCACATTGAGATTCGCTGGCCTATCTTGTTCGCGTCATGTTTGGATCACCAAGCCCCCCACCTCCGAAAGAACTCCCATGCCGATTGCCGACCGACTCGCTGAGCTGGAAATCAAGCTGCCGCCCGCCCCGGAACCCGTCGCGGCGTACATCCCCGCCGTCCGCACCGGCTCACTCATCTTTATTAGTGGCCAACTGCCGCTGAAGGACGGCCAGTTGCTCGCCTCCGGCCCGGTCCCGTCACGGGTCTCGCTGGAAAAGGCCCAGGCCGCCACCCGGCAGTGCGTGCTGAACGCCCTGGCCGTGCTCGCCGCCCAACTCGATGGCGACCTCGATCGCGTCGAGCGAATCGTCCGGCTGGGCATCTTCGTCTGCTGCGAAGCCGGCTTCACCGATCAGCCGAAGGTCGGCAACGGCGCGAGCGAACTGCTGCAGAAGATCTTCGGCGAAAAGGGCCGCCACGCCCGCGCTGCCGTCGGCTCCATCGCCCTTCCCCTCGGCGCCACGGTCGAAGTCGAAATGATCGCGGAAGTGAGCTGATCGAAGTCGAACTCGTCAGCCGACCTGAGAGATCGCATCACGGCCGAAGAATCGCTGCGCACTGGCGCAACGCTTCCACGTTGTTCGGCCAGTGAAGCATCGCCGCCGCTTCATCCAGCGAACACCATCGCCACGCATCATGCTCGCCGCTCAACGTTGGAGACGGCGGGTCCGCCACTTCGCTGAGGACCGCTGCGAAAGCGTGTTCCGTGATCTGTTCCGCGCCGGGCGCGTATCGATCTCGCCGCGCTGCAGGAATCGGAAACGTGGCCACATGGTCTGATGCGATCAACCGCTGCGGCGCGAAGCCGGTTTCCTCGAGTAGTTCCCGCGCTGCTGCATTTTCCAATGACTCGTTCCGCTTGATCGCCCCGGTCACCCCCTGCCAGAACGCAGTCAGGCCGAGCTTCGGCCGGGCCACCCGCCGAAGCAGCAACACCTCCCACGCGCCATCGACGTGACAGAACGGATACACCAGCACACTCGTCGGCTGCCGCATGGGTCTTCACGGTAACACCATCTGCTGCCGTCAGGTGAACGGCCCCGAAGTGTTCGCTCGGACGCTTACGCGGCCTGACGATACTCAGCCGTCTCGCGCCGCTTCGGGGCCTGTCCGTCATCCGCCGACCCGCCCGCGCAGATCGTCATCCGCTTCGGCAACGACCACGGCCCCGTCAACCCCCGCGCGGTCACCCACCGGCCGAAGTACGTCGCGGTCAAGCCAGCGTTCTTCAGATCATGCTTCACCTGAAACGGCTGGCGCGTGTACAAGCCGATGCTCTTCGCCCGCTCCGGGTCGCTCGGCAGCATTTCGCCCGGCCCGGTCACGATCATCGCGATCTCGAGTTGCGTCACGCCGTGCGGCTTGCGCAGCGCGGTCGGCGTGTTCTCATCGGCATACCGCAATACATGATACAAGTTGAATGCACCCGTGATCGACAGCGCCGGCGCTGACCGCGGACGCGGGATCGGCGTGCGCGATCCCTTCGGCACGTTCATCCCCAGCGAAATCTTGTCCTCAATTGTCACGCCGCGATTGGCCCGGATCAACCCCATGAACACCCGTAGCGTCCCTTCCATCGACGCCCGCAGCGCATCCTTCCGCGCGATCAGCGGCGGGTTGCGCCCATCGGCGCGCTGCACCGCATTGACCGCTTCAACGAACGGTTCGACCACGCTCCGCACCACATCCGCATCCGCGCGTTCCAGCCCATACTTGTGCGGATTCACGCAAATCTTCCGCATCAGATTCCGCGCCCAATCTCGGCACGCCTCATCCTTCCTCGGAATCAGCGGCCCCGTCTGCATCACAGCTTGCATGGTCGAGTCTCCTGTTGTGTCGATTCGATCATCCGTCGAACGAACCGCCCATCGGCACGAGCGGCCCCTCACTTCACGCAAACCGCGCTTTTTGTGCACAAAAGCAGTTGGTTTCTCAAGACGGCTCCCCGGTTTCCGGAAACCCAAGCTTCGTTTCTGTATACGGAAATTCCGCTTCAAGAAACGGATCATCCGTCCGCGGAAACGAATTCATCGTTTCGCGAGACCGCCCAATCGGATCAAGAAGCGAACGTTTCGTTTCAAGGAACCCGATGCCCGTGTTCAGAGACGAACAACCGCTCCATGCACATCGCCCCAACACAGACGATGTTCTTCAATCCACATCATGTTCGTGCGCAATGGCTTCGACCTCTGCCTTCAGGTGCGGCAGGTGGCCCTGAATGATGTCCCAGACCGTTGCGTCAGCGATCTGAAAGTATCCGTGCGCGAGATGATTGCGAAAGGCGATGATCGCCGGTGCAGCGGTGATACGCTTTTCGAGGCCGGGTTCGACTTGCAGCAGTTGCCGCAGCGCTTCGCCGATGATCATGAATTCACGCTCAACTGCGCTGCGAACCTGTCGAACGCTCTGATACGTTTCGAGGTCAAGCCCTGCGACGGACATCTCGATCTCGCGGATCGAGTTCTGAATGTCTTCCAGGTACGCCCGAACGTCACGCTGCGGCATAGATCGGCACCTTGGACTCTTCGATGCGCTCGCGGACGATTCGGTTGCGAATGCCCTCCGGCTCACCGAGATCAATCGGCAGGCCGAAGAGTTGTTCCAGATCGGCCTGCAGCGCAAAGAAGTGCCCGGCCCGCTGTCCGACCGGGAGCGGCTGAAACTCGACAAGAAAATCCAGATCGCTCCGCTCCGGATCAAAATCTTCCCGCGTCGCGGAACCGACGAGATACAGCATCCGCACGTGATGCTTCTCACACAATGCCCGCAGATCGTCAAGTTTGTCGGTGATGATGGGGTTCATGACTCGCTTGCTTTGTCATATTGTACCCGGCGTTCGTGGCTGCGCGGCAGTGACCTGCGAGGGGATGCTGGCGAAGTGATCACTCGTTCCCGCCAATTGCCATTGTTGTGAAAGAGTCTAATCTTTCACGAGTTCTGGGTGAAGCTCAGGGCGAGTTGCCAGAATGCGCTCCAATTCACTGTCCGGCCACATTCGAATATGTAGCCGTTCGGAACCGGCGTTGCGATTCTCGACTACCTGTACAGCAGGATCTGTGAATCGGCCACTGGTCGCGATTATCAATTCGTCAACTGGTGGATCACCCCAAAGAGTGCGCTGAGCAATAGCTCTTTCGACGTCAGTTGGTGATACGCTTGTCGCTTGCCAGTGCTTACATTGAATGATAACTCGAAACCGCCGAGTGTGGCCGAGAGAATCGCGTGTGATTTTGTATGCGCTGATGTCCCTTCCGCGATCGGGAGCATTTGTTGTTGTTAACCATTCCGGATTCTCATAATCCTCAGATGCATCAAGTATCGAAAAGATGAGCCGCTCAAAGCTCTCCGAATCCAGCTTACTCCAGTCAATCTTGCGAACGCCAACAGACGTCGATTGACCGGCGGATGAGTTTGAGAGTAGCCTGATGATTTCATCTATAGCCCAGACAGAATTCAAGAACACACCTCCCTCCAGCTCGGAGCCGAACCAGTCCAAGGGAAGGCGCAGCTTCTTGCCATCAGGAAACCCCCCGAACGATCGTAACTCATCAATCTCATGAAACGTGAACTGGACCCGGTTATGCCAAGTAAATCTCCTGGCACGAAGTGGCATACGGTCACCGGCGGCCCATGCCAAATTGTGCACGAACCAAGTCCACAAATGCTCAGGGTGTCTATCCGCAACACCTACTAATAGCCATTCATCCTCACGAGGAACGTAGAGCAAGTCATAGTCTATATCATGCCCGTGACTTCGCATGTCTTCATATTGTTGAAGTATCTCATCCCTTTTGAAGAATCGCCAGTAATCTCCAAGCCATACACGACTTGCAACACCTGCGTCTTCCGAATCCCTGTGCGGACACTTTGCATGATGAATGATTTCGGGGCATGTGCTTTCCAAAACACGCCACGCGTGTGCTGCCAAGTCCATAAAGCGCGAAGCACCACCAGATGCATTCGACTTGTCTTGGCTTTCGAGGCGATACGACCAAACGATTCCCGGCACAATCCCAGTTGCTGTGACGTGTGGTTCAACGAGTGAAAGGTAACCACCTCTTAACAAGCGGTCATTACGCCTGTCAAAATACAACAGTTGTTCGCGATTGTTCGAAGAGACATCTGGGTTATCCTGAACAAAGGCAACTAGATTCTGAATACATGGCGACTGATGTGATGCCGCCTCGAACTGCGACCGGATCGTTTGTAATGCTTCAATCGCACTCATGCAGAGTTCGCCCTCACACCCCGACCGGCTGCTTGTTCTTTGCCTTCTGCAGTTTGTCCCAGTCCGCGAGGAAGGCGGCGAGGCCCTTGTCCGTCAGCGGGTGTTGCATCATCTGCTGGATGACCTTGAACGGCACGGTCACCACATCCGCGCCGATCATCGCGCACTGCACCAGGTGCAGGGGGTGACGAATCGACGCCGCGAGGATTTTCGTCTCGAAACCGTAGTTGTCGTAGATCTGCCGCAACTGCTGGATGAGTTCCATGCCGTCGCTGCCGATGTCATCGATGCGGCCGATGAAGGGGCTGACGAGAAACGCGCCGGCCTTGGCGACCAGCAACGCCTGCAGCGGCTGGAAGCAGAGCGTCATGTTCACCTTCACACCGCGATCGGCAAGCGTCTTGCACGCTTTCAGCCCGTCAACGGTGCTGGGCAGCTTGATGACGATGTTGTCCGCGATCTGTGTCAGCGGCTCGGCTTCCTCGATCATCGCATCGTGCTCGGTCGCGACGACTTCCGCCGAGACGGGGCCTTTGACCACATCGCAGATTTCCTTGAGCCGGTCGTGGAAATCCACGCCTTCCTTGCTGACGAGGGAGGGGTTGGTGGTCACGCCGTCGAGAACGCCCATGTCATGGGCCTGGCGGATTTCTTCAATGTTCGCGGTGTCGATGTA
>RECV01000284.1 GCA_007693845.1 Phycisphaerales bacterium | reverse complement strand
GCATCCCGGAGCGTCGCCCAATGCTCGGGAGCTTCAAGATTGAGGACCGGCTCAGCGAGTTCCTCAATCCGGAGGACTGACGGCCCCAGAAGGGCCGGTGATTCGCGTCGGCGACGAGAACCACGGATCAGCTCGATGAGATCATTTGAGAGTTCAACAAAGTCAGCGGCCGGCCGCGCCAGAAAGTATCCTTGCGCGTGGCTCACGCCGAGTTGAATGAGCGTTTCGAGTTCTTCCCGACGTTCCACGCCTTCCGCAATCAGACGCAGGTGACTCAATTGCGCGAAGCGCAGGAGCACGCGAACCAGATTCTGTTTCAGCCCGTCGGTATCGATATGGCTGATGAGCATGCGGTCGAGTTTGATCCAATCGGGGCGAACGGCCATGAGTTGATTGAGGCCGTTGATTCCCGCGCCGACATCATCAAGCGCGATTTGCACGCCGTTCTCACGCAATTTCAGCGTGTTGGCATCGACTCCGTTCTCGGGCAACTCCCCCACCCATTCGGTCAGTTCGAGCACAATCTGCTCTGAGGAAACATTCGGATGTTCCGTCAAATCTTCAAGGACTTCTCGGACGAAGTCGGGATGTGCAAAGCTCTGCGGAAGATTGTTGAGGAAGAGTCGCTGCGACCGGGGAAGTCGCTCGATTGCCTTCATCGCTTTGCGGCGAATAATCTGATCGAGTTCACGAGCACGGCCACACCGCACGGCTTCACTGATGAGTTCTCCCGGATTCTGAAATCCACTCTCAGGCGTTGGCCGCACGAGAACTTCGTAACCCAGCATCGATGCGGATTCAAGGTTGACGATCGGCTGGAACGCGAGGTCGATCAATTCATCGCGCATATTGGCGAACCTCCCGGAACTCGGAACACCTTTGTCATGGGAATCCTCGTGGATTCCACGCTTGATCTTGCAGTTCAGCATGAAGCTCCTCACTTCGTGGTGTGGAATCGAACCGGCGACGCAATCATGGCGCCATAGGTCTATGTCGGCTCACCATGGCATCGGCTTGGTTCGATCCACTGCACGACGTTCAGATTGTGTCAATCTGGTTCACCTTTGCCGTCTGGAATGATCCAGCAAGGCGTCATGCTTCGTGACCACGGCCTCCCGGCGAAGCTGAGAAAATGGGACCGACTCATCGATCAGTCCGTGGTCATAGGCGTATCGGTCCGCAAGGCCGTTGAAGAGAAGCCGATAATCCCACTGCGCCCAGCGCCGATCGGGAAAGGCCTTGCGCACGATGTTCGTCGTGCAGTTGTTTCGCAGCAAGTGATACCACCGCGGCTGTGCCGCCAGATCATTGACTTCCTGCGCGTAGGCCAGGAACAGCGATCGGACCTGATCCGGCGCGGCCTGCAATCGGAACCGTGTGACCTGCTCACCACGATGTTTGACCCGCACGCCGATGACGTCCCGCGGCGAACCCACGACGTAAATCAGCTCGTGCTGCTTGAAACACGATCGGACCAATCCGAACGATTCCCCCCGCTCAAGTCGCGATTCGATGGAGATGATGACCGGTTCTTCATCGCGCACGTTGAACCCGACGAAGGTATGTGCAGTGCGTCCCGAACCCTCCCAGCGAGAGAGATACAGATCCGCCGACTCGATCGCGCTCAGTTCGAGTTCGCGAGTACGGAAAATCGCATAAAAGTCTTCGTTCGAGTCGTACCGAAAATCGCGGTACTCGCTGATGATTAGTTGGTCCCCAGCCACCTCGATCGTGGGTAGGCGGCTCTGCGGCTTCACCCAGTCCCGATCGTGCGAGGGCGGAATGAACAGCCACCAGCCCCAGACAACCGCAAACGCGAAAGGAAACGCCAGCCAGGCACGCCGATCGCGTTCGCGCGGTCGGACGACCAGCATCCGAATGGTCCAGAGTCCAAGTGCCGTGAAAGCGATCGCGATCAGAATTCGGATCAGCGTGACGGGCAGATTTGACCAATAGATGGCCGCGGCACCCCAAAGAGTGATGGCCAACACGAGCAACGCGAGGCCCACGCGAACGAGTTGAGATCGCCAGCGGCTCCCGCGCTTTGTGTCGCACAAATTGGAATCGGCACGATCGACCATGCGGGCAACCAGCATAACCCAGCCACCGGCGCAAGGTCATGCCGCGAGGGTAATGTCATCTGTCGTTCTGACGAGCAAACGTCTCAATCCCAGCGGAAGACGCCCTTCCGCCATGCGTAGATGTAGGCAATGATCGAGGTTCCGATGAAGAAGCTGATGCGGCCGAGGAACATCGCCGACTCGGGACTTTGCGGGACGAGTTTGGCGAACGTGACCGCCCACGGATAGAGGAAGACGATCTCAACATCGAAGACGAGAAACGTCATCGCGAGGATATAGAAGCGGATGTTGAACCGCTTCCGGGCGCTGCCGATCGGCTCCATGCCGGACTCGTAGGTGCCTTCCTTCTCTTCACCGTGACGGGTGGGCCCGAGCAGATGCGTTGCGATCAGATTGAACGCGCCAAAGACCAGCGCCATGATGATCAGGATGCCGATCGGGGCGTAGCTTTGCAGATCGAACGCGAACGTGTACACGCCAGACTCCTTTCCGGCTGTGTGAGGGAGATGGCCGGTTCATCTCGGGTCGAGACCGGGCAGGATATGCGGGATGGCCGTTTGCCTCAAGTCATCAGGCCCGGTATGACATAGCGCCATGGGATGCATTCTGGCACTACTCGCGCTGATCACCCCCCGCGTCGTGATCGTCCTGATCTTCCTGTTCAGTGGCTATCTCGGCAGCGCGTATGACACTGTTCTTTGGCCGGTGCTGGGTTTTATCTTCCTGCCTCTGACCACGCTCGCCTACGCCTTTGCCATCAACAGCAACGGATCCGTCGACGGGATCTACCTTGTCCTCGTGGTCGTCGCGGTGCTCATCGATCTGGGTTCGTTCGGCGGCAGCGGCGCGGCGACACAAACCCGTTCCCGTCGATAGACCGCGGGCGGGCGCTTCAGCATCGATCGCCCCTCCAAGATGAATGCCGCACTCATCGGCAAAAACGACCGACCCCAACTCTCGTCGGGGCCGGTCGAGCTATCAGCTCTCTCTTCTCACGAGCAGAACACATTCCCCGGTACAGGCCAAACCAGACCAATCGGGGGAAACTGGGGTCGAACGAGGACTGAGTTGTTCAGCAGGATGCCTGCACTAATCGTACGTGCTTGCACTGCTCTCACTTCTCTACACAGCCATACGACACACATCGATTATCGGTTTCAGAATGTGCTGATCATTTCGGCGCAGTATGCTGTGAAAGGGCGCAAAATGGCCAGTTCTCTCGAGTCAGAAGAACTTCAGAGACACTCGTAAATCTCTGCATGACATTCACTTGCAAACGCTAGCCCGCCGTGAGATGATCACTGTGGATGAGGGGTGACGACACTGAAAATTTTTGTCATATCGGCTCGGCTGCCGGACTTTGCGATCCGTCAGAATGTCCAGACCGTGGCGTTGGGGCCGCTGATGCGGAAGATCGCCCGGTCATTGTTCGTGATTTCCGATTCGGGAATGAACTCCGCGTCACGGATGCCGAACAGATGGGCGGATTCGCCGCAGACCACCGGTCTCGCGCCCAGTTCAACCAGCTTCTTGAGTTGCTGCCACTGCGGCGGGGCCTGGTCGATTCGAAGTTCGGGGGGAAAGCGACGGACAGCAACCTGCGTCCCGGCTTGACCGAAAAAGAGCACGACCCGCCGGCCTTCAAGTATCGCGCCCCGCGCCATCTCATACGCACGTTCAATCGCCAGGATCTGATCCGGCCCCGAAGTGATGTGGATGACAACCGTCGCCTGCCGGGGCTCGACACTCGTCCGGCCGTCTGAACCGGCGACGAGAACGGTTCCAAGGACGATCGTAAAGACACAAATGATCACAATCTGTACCGGACTCTTCACTTGACGCATGGTTTCCCCTTTTCTTCAGCGGAGGATCGAATGCCGCCAGGCCGGAAGAGCCGGCCGCGGCGTTTCGATCCGGTGAGACAGCCGTCACCCTCCGTCGCCACGTGACAACCGAGTGCCAACCATGGATTCTCACGGCCAACGAACGAAAAGCCGGATCAGGCGTAGCTCTTGTTCAGCACAACCGAAAGAATCCGCCAGATGAAAGACGGACCCGGCAGTTGCCTTTCGTATTCCCAGCAATCTTCCCCGATTTTTCGCAAGGTCCCGGCCCCGAACCGCCTCTGAACATACGACTGCAGCGCGTCCTCATCGCGAACGATCTCAGCGTCGAGCATGATCCGGGTCCGCTGGCAGAATCTCGGCCAGTTCAAGACGTCCAGGGTCAGCGTGCGTTCCTCGTGCATTCGACAATCTCTCCGGGCGGTGAATGGCTCGACCGTTTACAGAAATTCAGATTCGACTCGGAGCGCAGTATATCGACCTGACCCGTGATTCGCCGAAGTGAATCTCAATTACAAGCCACTGGCCTCGATCGGCCACCCCGTCAAGTCAGTTGATTGATCGCGGGCCAGCCAATCCCGAACAGGAATAAAGCGGCACCGTTCATCGGATGAACGGTGCCACTGCTTGTCATCATGACTCATTGCGAGAGGAAGCCATTATTCGATCAGGAGCACGGTCCCCATTCGGCGAGCAGATCGAGGAGGTCGAAGACGTTCACTTCACCCGTTCCGGTCAGGTCTTCATTACAGTCGGGGCAGGAGCCCCAGGCACTCAGCAACTGAAGCAGGTCGAAGACATTGACCTCGCCGTCACCGGTCAGGTCGGCCGGGCAAGCTGGCTCGTCAATCGGCGTGCACTCGATCGTCATCGTTCCCACACCCTGCGAGCTGTTGTCGCTGCCAATGCGAATGCGAAAGAATTGACCTTGCGAAATGTCGAATGAGATCGCTGCACCAGAACCGTTCTCGCATCCGGACGAACTGCAAGTCACAACTTGCTCTTCCGTGTTCGGGCAACTGCCGAGGAACGCGGAGATGTTCACATCAAAGTCGGCATCGCAGACGGAGATGGTCATCGTGCCGGTGCAGCCGGCAGTGTGGGAGTACCAGACATCCGACTGCACTGCGGTTCCGCCGCAGGTGACGGATTCCTGCCCCTCACTCGTGGTTGCGTCGGAATTGTCGATACTCGTCGAACCGCCGCTGACGAAGATTGAGTCACTACAGGTGTTGTTCGCGGGCACGGGCGGTAAATCATCAACACAGACGCCGGCCGGATTGGCCAGAAAGTCCTGCAGCGTCGGATGCTGAATCGCCGTACCGACATTGGAACCGAAAGATGGACCACACCCTCCGCAGGTATGAATACCGATGACGTCACCCGTGCTCTCACGGATCACCGCCGAGCCGGAGTTGCCGCCGGTCGTGTCCACCACGTAGCGAATGGTGGTACCGAACGACTGCGTGAGCGGTCCGGTGTGCTCCTTCTGCACACTGTTCCAGGAATTGGGCAGATTCGTCGATGTCGTGGTGCCGTAACCGCGGATTCGAACGGTTGGTGATCCCGCTGAGGATGGTGCCGACGATGCCAGCACGTAGCCTTCCCCCTGCGCCTGACGCGGCGTCAATCCCGTGTTGCTGTTTGGAAAGACGCCGAAATACATGCCTTCGTTCGAACAGTTCTGGTTAAGCACAAGTTTGGACTGCGAGTCGATTGCGTACTGGTCATTCGGATGCGC
>RECV01000138.1 GCA_007693845.1 Phycisphaerales bacterium | reverse complement strand
ACCTGTTTGCTGTCATCGACCTCTTCGTACTTGAAAGCGTCGACCTTCTTCGTTTTCTCGCCATACGGCAATCGTGCGAGCGTACGCGGCATGGTCAGCACCGCGTAGCGTGCCGCCTCGGAATCACGGAACGAGTTCCACTGGGCATACTCGACACTGTCAAACATCTTGGCGAGATCACGCGGCTTGGCGAGTTCCTCGAACGACTCCCAGTCGGGATTGAAGAGTTTCGGTGAGGCGGCGGAGATGAACGGGCAGTGCGAGGCGCTGCCGACGTTCGCCAATTCCTCAAGGAGCGCGATATCCTCAGGATGATTTTCGAACTCAAAGTCGCCAATGAGGGCACCATAGGGTTCGCCACCGGGCGTCCCGAATTCTTCTTCGTGCACCTGCTTGAACAGACGACTCTGGTCGAATTCGACTGCCTGTTCCATGTCTTTTTTGAGATCATCCTTTGAGGCGTTCAGAACATTGATCTTCAAAGTAGTTCCAGTCTCGGAATTCATGACGAGATGGTGTAGCCCACGCCAACTACCCTCGAGTTTTTGGAAGTCGGAATGGTGCATGATCGCCGCAAGTTGCTCCGACAGTTTGCGATCAATCTCTTCTACAAGGCGATCCAGCGAACGAATGACATTCTTGTCCCACTTGGGAACGCCTTTGAGCACCTCTTCATTCAGCGCCTGCAAAGCTTCGCTGACGGCATCGCGCCTGCTTTTCGGTGCCTTTTCGAGCACGCTCTCGAACATACTCTCATCAACTGTGGTGGCAGTGGATGAGCCGCCCGGCGATTCCTGCGGTTGTGTTGAATCGACCTGACTCATTGTTCACCGTCCTTTCCCTGCGATTCTGTGGCCGAGAGAAGCTTCTCTAACTCGGCTTCAAGATCGTCGGAGCGATCAGCTTCCGACTGAAGTTGCTTGATGCGATTGCGTTGTTCCATGAGTTTTCGCAGCGGCTCAACCTGCTGCACGATGCGTCCCGGATCGAAATCATCCATCGAACTAAAACTCAATTCGACTGACAATTCACTGTCATCGTCCTGAAGTTTGTTCGGCACGCGGATGTTCAATCCTGCATTCATCTTGGACATGACTTCGTTGAAGTTGTCCCGATCAATCTTCACGAACTTTCGATCCTTCATCTTCGGAATGTCCTTCGTCGGATGACCGGAGAAATCGCCCATCACCCCGACGACGAACGGCAGTTCGCGTTTAACGGTCGCGCCCCCGACTTCGACGTCGTACGTCAGTATCACTCGCCCAGGACGCACTCTTGTTAGCTTCTGCTGATGTGAATCTGCCATCATTCAATCCTTTCCCTTGCAAAGGCATTCGAATTACTCGCCACGAGGGTGTCTCCTGTCGCTGAGGACCTACCCCAGGGTTGACTCGTGTTACTCATCCTCAATCTTGTTTTCCTCCGGCATGCCAAGCAGCCGGAAAATCTTTTCCCGTTCCGTCTCATCGCCGATCAGTTCAGTCCAGAGTTTGGGTGCCGGCATCCGTCCCCATCGCACGACCTGTTCCAGCGCGTACGGAATGGGACTATGCGGCTCTGTTCGCCGAAAGAAATCAGCGATTCGAAGCAGAACCTGAAACGCCTGATCGCGCGTCATGGTCTCCGATGGAGCAGCCATCGCCGGTGCCGCATTGCCCGACACACTGCCACTCTCGTTTCCCGCCTCCAGATCGCCGTCCATTGAGCCCTCTTCCACCGGCGTCGGCTCGCTGTAAAAACGCAGGATACTCTGCTCGCAGTCACGCAGCGTCTCACGAATCTGTCCGAACTGCAGATTGAGAGGCTGACTACCTGAACTTTCCTCGCACTTCTTCTGCAGCAGGTCATCGAGCCGATCCACCTCTTTGAGACAAGCCCGTACATGCTGAAGTTGTTCGGCCAAAGCCTGCTCGCCTGCTTGAGTAGCCACCTGTTCCAGTTGCTCGATCGTCAGAACACCGCGCTCGATCTGGCGAGCACGACGTTCGGGATCCTCGATCTGTTCAATTTGCCGCGCGAACTGAAAGTCGGAGTAGCTGAACGTTTTATCTTCACTGGCGGCGATAAGCGGTGCCTTCTGGATTGGCGCGATGAGCGTTCCAACAGTGTCCTCACCGTTCAATGCTCGCAAAGCGGCCACACGAAACAGATAGCCGACCTCCTCATCACGGGATGGATACATTTCGTCCCAGTACTGTTCAATCAAGCCCGTTGCCAAGCGCACGCCATCTCTCAGGCCGGGAAAACCTCGATCTCGGACAAGGGCTTCGATCAGCCATGCTGCCACTTCAAGGTCTTTAGACTCGTCCTGAAGGACCGCTTGTCCGCTTTGCAGGATGATCCGCCAGTTTTTCCGGATCTCTTCCTCGGTCTTTGACCGATCATTAGGGTCCACCGCAGGCAGTTGACGCTCTAAGGAACGCGCACTCTTCCTGGCGGATTTCATCACGTGATACGCGTTGTCAGGCGATGATGATGCGCGCAGATCATCCCCCGCGGGGCGATCTTCCGCGATCGGGGCAACTAGCCGTCCTATTTCCAGAGCGTCGGCTGCTACGTGCACTGAAGCCCCCACTTTCCAAAGAACGCCTGTCCCGCCACGGCCTTACGACGCCGCAAGCCACATCCGGACGGACAACTCCCATCATAACCAGAATACGGCGTATCATACAAGGCAAATCCGGCATTCAAGGGCCATTTTCGCACATGAAGCCACCCTCTCCGGCGATCACACATCACAAACCCCCATCATGCGAAGCCCGCGAGCCAGCCGTTCAAGGGTTCTTGCGTGCAACCGGCTAGCCCATGACTTGCTGACATTCAACTGTTTTGCGGCATCCTGGAGTGTGAGCCCTTCAAAATAGGTCTTCTTGATCAGAGTCCGAGCCGGCTCGGCAAGATGCTCAACAAGCCCGCGTAGTCGCTCCTGCAATTCACGAGTCATGGCATCCTCCTTCGGTCCGGCCGTTGATTGATTTGCGGCCGCCGTAGATACCTCGTCAATCGTGATTCGCCCGTGCTCGCTGTCATCGATCGATGATGCCAGATAAGCCACCGAAAGACTTGCAGTCGCCCTTCCCAGCCAATGCGCCGCTCCCTTGAGATCGTCGTTCCAATCCGCATCAGAATCCTGCGCCATCAGACCAAGCAGATCACTCGCACTCTGTTCGTACTTGCGGGCGTGATACTCAGCCCGGCTAAACCAAGATCGTTTGGAAAGGCCGTCCAAAATCGCCCCTCGAATTCTGTAGAAGGCGTAGGTGGTGAATCGGACGCGACGTGTTGCGTCAAAGTCTCTGGCAGCCTGCACCAACCCCAACTGACCATCTGCAATCAGATCATCGATCTCCACGTGGGAAGGCAGCCGCTGGTGTATCTGCCACGCCAAAGATCGCACAAGACTCTGATGAACTCGAATGAGCCGCGACCTACTTAAATCCGGGTCAGGGGCGGATCGAGTCGAGGGCTCGGCGGCTCCAGTACTACTAGATCCATGAGATGCGCGCTCATTCATTTCGGAGTCCGATGGTTCTCGTTCAACATGATCCATAACTGATTGAGACGCGAACGACAATGCTGGTCCTCCCAGAGTGTTGCGGCAATCGCACGCACAATCTCTGTAAACCCCTGCGACCGCTGCGAAGGAAGCCCGAGTTGCAGCCGGATCATCGCGTCAATCAAATCAACCGCCACAGGAGCGAAGCAGAAAGCCTGCCCCGAATGACGCTGCGCCACCTCGTAGAGAACACCTTGCTCTTGATCCTTCAATGCTTGCAACGCTCTGGCATCGCGCTTGAGGGTGCAATCAAGGATCCGCACCATTTCCGCTGGGTCCGGTCTGGCCGGACGCTTCTGAGGAGATGCTGCATCCGACGACCCCTCGGATGTAGTCGGGTCGCGGTGCGTGTGGTGCGCCATGTTTTCCATCGTGCCTCCACTTGCAGCATACGGTGTTCGCAGTGACCTCGTCCCTCCAGCTGGGCACAACAAGTATCAGAAACGCGCTTCACAGTACCCTTTTACGATGTCGAAGGACTACAGGCCAAGGTGCTCACATTGCAAGATTGATACCAACGATTAGTTAGTCGATTCGCCTCAGAGTCACGATGACTTGCTCAAGCTCAGAGCGATCGAGCCCAAGTGCATAACGCTCATACACACCATCCGGTACCCGCATAATCCCTCGACGAACCTCTTCGGTCGTAAGACCCAACGACGTCATCAATTGCTCGAAGTTACGTATCGCGCGCAATACATCGAGCGCATCACGATACTCATCCTCGCGCGTCAACAGAAATTCGACATAGGACGCAGGCTCGGCAGCCGATTCCGCTTGGTCTCTGTAGTCTACCCATGCCTCTGCGATAGCCAACCGCCCACCCTCTACGCTGGCTTCATCCATGAGTTGCTCATAGGCTTCAACAACTCGTCCCACAGGCCGCTCGTCGAGGCGGGAAGCAACAATGGGTAAGGGGCGACCGTCGTCCTCCCAGGATGTTTCGAACTGATCAATATAAACACCACGCCCTTCGGTCAGAGCTATCACTTCTTCTGGACGAAGCTCACGGATGATAAGCCCCAGTCGCTCGAGTTCTTCCCGTTCCGATGCGCCGATTTGGACTTCGTCATCAATCTCATCCTCATCAACGCCCAATGGAGCTTCAGCCGCCAGTGCCTCACTCAAATCTTCAATAGAAACACCGACCGCGGAGACATCAAGAAATCCGGATTCACCAATGAGTCTGAAGAGCAAATTCTGTTGTCCCCCGACCTCGTCTAGAAAGGCGCGAATAATGAATCCTTGGAGCGTAGGGGAAACTTCACCGGTCGGGGTCGCAAATTGCGGCGGGGGCAGATTGTCCGGCCCAACTAGAACTGGGACGACCGAAAAATCAATGTTTCCGCCAGCAACATAATCGACGCCCTGATCGAAGCCATCACCTCCAGGTTCGCGTAGCAGGATACTGATCTGCTGCGCGTCCACGACGATGTCATTGAGTGCATTCAGATCACCGATGATAGCGTGGCTCGCCTCGATCACGAGATTGCCGAGTGCGGTCATCTTCTGGCCTTGTCCCATCTCAAACGTGCCATTCGTGGCGCTGAACCAAAGATCCCCAATTGCACCAATCTGAGCTAGTTCCGGGTCCGTCGGCAGGGGGTTCCCAACGTTCAATTGAATGTCGCCATTGACCACGACGAACGGAACATTGTTCGGGGCGTTTTGCGTGGCAAAAGCGATCAATTGACCGTTTGGCCCAGCGTTGGCGACAAAATCGGCCAGTGCCTCCGAATTGCCTATCTGATCGTTGAATAGAATGCTACCCTGCTCCGCAACAACCGTTAGATTATGATTGCCATCAACTGTCTGGAGTTCAATAGCAAATGTGTTGGGACTAATCTCGGTTACACGAATCTCAGCAGCCCCATGCAGTTGAAGCGCGTTGGCGAAGCGTACGAGTTCACGTGCCGTGATACTCAGTGACTGGCGCAGATGCGTGGTTCCACTCGCACCGGTCTCGAACTGCCTCACGTTGACATCGCCGAAGAGATTAATCTCGTTCGCGGCGTCCAGAGACAGTTTGTAGTCCTCGCCTACAATTCCTGAGAGGAAGATACTGGTTCCCGCCTTCAGCTCAACATCACCCGTCAGCGTCACCTGACCCCCAACTTCGATATTCCCGC
>RECV01000294.1 GCA_007693845.1 Phycisphaerales bacterium | reverse complement strand
ATGCGATCGCGCGGCACGATGACCGTCAAGCCGCCGATCTGATAGCTGTACGGAATGTACACCGCCACCAGACCCGGTCCGCCCAGCCCGTCCGGCAGGTCATCGAAATGATCCCGCGTCAGCAGGCCGACCGCCCGGATGTCCGTGTCCATCAGCGTCACCATGACCACCTTGCTCACGCCGTGACTTCGTCCCGGCGTGGAGAAGAACCCCAGCAGGTCTCGCACCGCGCCGTAGATCGTTTTCACCAGCGGCACGCGGCTGATCAACAACTCCCCGATCTGAATCAACTGCGGCACACCCCAGATGTTGACCAGCAGGCCGACCAGAAAGATCAGCGCCAGGGCGAAGGCCACGCCCATTCCCGGCAGATACCAGTTCTCCGGCAGGATCCATCTGATCACCTCGCCCAATGTCTCTTCTGCGGCCAGCCCCAACCAGAAGAGCAGAAAGAACGTCACCACCAATGGCAGAATGGTGATCAGGCCCTGAAAGAAAACGGCGGTCAAGTGCTTCATCATGGGGGTGAACTCACATCGTGGCTGGAAGGGGCGTACATTTCATTTTCAATCGCGCGACAGTTTCTCGATCCACTCGACGGGATGCATGGCAGTGCGGCCGGTGAGGTCGCGGATCTGGTGCCGGCAACTCGTGCCGGGCGCGAGGATCGTCGCTTCGGCATGGTCACGCAACGCGGGCACCAGCGCGAGATTCGCAATGTCACGTGAAAGCTCGTAATGATCGCGCGTGTACCCGAACGCTCCGGCCATGCCGCAACACCCTGCATCCAATGGCACGAACGAATCACCCAACTGAGATTGCAAGAGGCCAACGGTCGCATCGGTGCCATGCAGGGCCTTCTGATGGCAGTGACCATGAAAGATCACCTCGCGGCGATGGCTCGTCTTGCCGTTCGATCCCGTTTCGTTGGCCCCGAGCGCCAGTGGCCGGGGATGATTCTCGCCATGAGCAATGACAAAGTCTTCAACCGAAAAGACCCGCTGCGCGAGGTTGCGGACCTCCGCGGGATCGTGCGCGAGCTTGAGATCGCACCAGTCATCAATCAGCGCGGAATGACAACTCGGTTCGAGCGTCAGAATCGCGATGGGCTTTTCGCGCTCAAGCACGGTTTGCAGTCGGCTGATCGTGCCGTTGATCGTGCGGATCGCTTCGGGCAGCAGGCCGAGACTGATCATCGAGCGGCCGCAACAGCCGAGATCGGGCAGAATGACGCGGTAGCCAAGATTCTCCAGAAGTGCGATGGCCGAACGACCGATCGCGGGCTCGTTGTACGCGGTGAAACAGTCGCCGAACAGCAGCACCGTCGGCGCGGAGGATCGTTCTGATGCGGCTCGTTTGCGCACCCAGCGAAAAAGTGATCTGTCAAAGCCCGGCAGAGAGCGCCGAGAATCAACGTTGAGCGCCCGCTGCGCCATGTAGCGCGAGATGGAAAAGCCAGCCAGAAAATTGCTCAGCGGCGCAAGGGCAGACCCGAGCGCGTTGATCTGACGAACCCGGCCGAACAGAAGACGCGCCAGGTCAGCCCCGCCGCGTTGTCGATCGGCTTGGGCGAGGTATTCGGCCTTCAGCTTGGCGAGATCGACGTTGCTGGGACATTCGCTCTTGCACGCTTTGCAGGAAAGGCAGAGATCGAGCGTGCGGTGCGTCTCGGCATCGTTCCATCCCGGCCCGGCCTCGCGCGACAATTGCCCGGAGATCGCCAGCCGCAGCGCATTGCCACGGCCGCGCGTTGCGTGTCGTTCATCACGGGTGGCGCGGTAGGACGGACACATGGTTCCGCCCTGCATCTTTCTGCACACACCCGCGCCGTTACACATTTCGACCGCATGGTCGAAGCCGTTCTCACGGTCGTAACGAAAGAACGTCTCAACGGGTGGAATCTCCGCGGCTGATCGATCGGGTTTGACGCGCAGGTGTTCGGTCATCGACGCGGGCTCGACGAGATTACCGGGGTTCATGCGATGATCCGGATCGAAAATCGCTTTGATCCTGCGGAAGGCGTCGCAGATCGGTTTGCCGTAGAAGCGTTCGAGCAGATGCGAACGAAGGCGGCCGTCACCGTGTTCGCCGGACAGCGCCCCGCCGAAGGACTTGACGAGGTCGGTGACTTCCTCAGCAATGCGCTGCATGGCGTGGAGATCGGGCGGATCACGGGGATCGATCATCGGCCGGACGTGCAGGCACCCGACAGAAGCGTGGGCGTAGTACGCCGCTGTGGTGCCGTACATTTCGATGATCGCGCGAAACCGGCGAATGAACTCGGGCAGATGTTTCGGATCGACCGCAGCATCTTCAATGAACGTGAGCGGCTTGCGCCGCCCGCGCAGACCGTGCAGAAGCGGCTCACCTGAGGCGCGCAGTTTCCACGCACGGGCGCGCTCTTCCGCATCCGGATATCGGCGCAAGGGGCGGTTCTGGCAGGTCCGCTCCAGCGCGGCGATCCGGTCATCGAGCGCATCGCGCGTCTCGGCAAAGTATTCGACGTACAGCACCGCGCCGAGCATCGCATCCGGATCGGAATCGCGCGGCATGAGCTCGACGTAACGCCGGCACTCCGGGTTCTGTAGCGCGAGGTTGATGACGACATCATCAACAAGTTCAACCGCGGCGGGTTCGGTTTCGAGAATCGCGTTGACGGCTTCGAGGGCGGCGTCCACATCCGGAAAGGCGAGGATCGCAAGTTCGCGCTCCTTCGGAACGGGAACGAGCGAAAGCGTTGCGCCAAGTGTCACGCCAAGCGTGCCCTCCGCGCCGCAGAACAGATGCGCGAGATTGACGCGGTCAAACGTGCCGGGTGTGGAAGCGCGGCGTTGGGCAAGCAACAGGTCGAGATTGTACCCATCAACGTGCCGCAAGTTCTTCGGATACGCCCGGTCGATCTGCTCCGCGATGGGATCGATGATGTCGAACACCGCGCGGGTGAGCGTGGCGATCTCGGGATCGCGTTCGGAAGCGCCTTCATCGAAGCGGAATCGCTTGCCGCCCGCGAGCATGACATCGAGCGCGAGCAGATTGTCAACGGTACGGCCGTAGCGAACGGAATACGCGCCGGCAGAGTTGTTGCCGATCATGCCTCCGAGGTTGGCGTGCGCCGCGGTGGCGACGTCGGGCCCGAACATGAGTCCGTACGGGGCAAGCTGCTGATTGAGATGCGCGAGCACGATGCCGGCTTCGACTTCAACGGTGCGCATCGACTCATCGATGTGCAACAGTTGATCGCAGTGCGCGGAGAAGTCGATGATGACAGCATGGTTGACAGCCTGACCGGCGAGCGAGGTCCCCCCACCACGCGGCAGAATCGGCAGGCCGCGCTCCGCGCAGAACTCGACGGTACGGACAACATCATCAATCGACGCGGGGATCACCACACCGATCGGCTCGACCTGGTAGATACTCGCATCGGTGGCGTAGAGCAGGCGGTTGTGGCGATCGAGACGAATTTCGCCGGCGAGCTGCGACCTCAACTCTTCGAGAGGATGGGGAGCGATCGCGCTGTCGGAATCGCCCGCACCCTGAAGCACCGGCAACCGCATCCGTGAGCTGTCCCGGTCGATGGTCAATCAGAACTCCAGCGCACGGATCGCCTCTTCGATATCCTTCTTGAACCGCTCGACGTAATCATCGATCACCCCGACGTGCAAAGTATGCACAACGCCGTCAGCGCGGATGATGACCGCGGTCGGAATGCCCTGCACGTTGTACGCGGCCGCGGTTTCGTCGGTGTAATCCATCAGCACGGGCAGAGTGAACTCGCGCTGATCCCAGAACTTCTGCGCGCTCTCCAGCCGCGAGACCCGGGCCGCTTCGCCCTGATCTGCGTTCTCCCAGACGTTCACCGCGTAGATGCGCACCGGCAATCGTTCCTCATCGACCCACTTCTGAATCTCGTGCAGCATGGGCAGCGTGTGAACGCACGGGCGACACCAGGTCGCCCAGAAGTCAAGCACGATCACCCGCCCTTCGAGATCTTCAAGCGAGATGAGGTCCCCATCGAAGGTTTCGAGCTCAAACTTCGGTGCCGGCTCACCGATGACATCACCCGCCACCACGCCGCGCCGATCTCCGGCCGCCGGCACCTCACGCCGCGGGCGGAGCGCCACCAGACGATCAACGCGTGAGCGCTCGCCGAGATCTACTTTCATCTTAGCCAGCATCTCTTCGTGCTCGGGCAACTCGTACTCAAAGGTGTGGGTGTACCGCAGCACAGTGCCGGCCTCGACCAGATGCCCGCCGAGAATCTCAAGCTCGATCGTCTGAATGAGCTGCGTCTCCGGATCGATCACCATCTCCATGCGCTCAAACTCGCTGGTCAACATGATGATGCGCACCGGTTGATCATCCCGGCGAATGTCTTCCAGGCCGGTCGGCCGAATCCACGGTGCGCGGCTGTGCAACTGCATGGAAAGATCGAGCGGGTCCTCTTCGCCGAACGCCAGCGCGAGGTGCGGAAACGGCAGGTCCATGAACATGGCCAGAAGCGCGTAGTACGGCGAGCCATCATCCGACATGCGAAAATACGCACTGTCGTTGTCATCGTGGAACGCGGTCACCTCGCCGTCCGTCACGTAAATCGTCATATCCCGCCAGTGCAGCCGGGCACCGCCTTCGGGGGCGAAGTGAAACGTGGCGTCGAACTCACTGCCATCCGCCACGTGACCGTCCTTCTCGATCTGCACGTTGACCGAGGTCGTCACCGTCAGTGCGGGCCGCTCGCGGTAGGTTTGAGCCATCTTCTCCAGCGCGGCGAGGGCATCGGGGTCCGGCTCAAGAAATTGTCCGGACGCGGCGTGAACCGGCCAGAGCATGCTGATCAACACCAGTGTCAGGATCGAAGAGAAATGACGCATGAGCTCGGCCTCCGGGAAGGATGGGGACACCTCTTATTGTAGAGAACCATCGACGTCACGGCAGCATCAACTTTCCCGCAAAAAGAAAGCGGCAGCCGTGAGGGGCCGCCGCCGTGTTGCGAACGGGTCAGTTTCTGCGGTCAGCCGCTGCGGATCAACATCCGCCCCAGTTTTCGAGCAGCAGAAGCAGGTCGAAAACATCCACCGTGCCGCTGCGGTCAAGATCAGCCGGGCAATCGTTCGGGTCGGCGCACGGTCCCCAGGCCTCAAGCAACGCGAGCAGATCAAACACATTGACATCACCATCGCCGGTCAGATCACCCGGGCACGGCACGCCGACGGGATTCCAGACCGCAATGCCGTTCGGCGCGAGGCCTTCGGTGTCATAGAGCGGGCCATTCTGATCAAGCTCACCCTGCTCTCCCAGCGTGAAGGAGTAAACCCCCATCAGCCCGTTGCCGAACGTGGCGGTGTCGGTTGCGAAGACCAGATCATCCATCGTGGCGACGCGACCGAGCGTCCCCTGCGCGCCGACATCGAAGCTGACGCCGGTGGCCGTCAGTGCGCCCAGTTCATCAGCGAAGAACGTGCGCACGGTCGCATCGCTACCGTGCCCCGCGATGACGAACTGTCCATCATCCGAGACGACCGCCTGCTTGGGTGCGGTACCGCCGGAAACAAACGGCTGGCCGGGAATCGGGCTCAGCGCACCGGTCTCGGGATCGACCGCAATGCCGGAGACCTTGTCTGCTCCGTTGCTGATGCCGCCGCCTGCGTACAGTCTCGTTCCATCCGCCGAACCGCCGAGACCTAGCTGATAGGTACTCCCCATCGGGAGAAAATCCAGTTCCGTCAGCGAGCCATCCATC
>RECV01000120.1 GCA_007693845.1 Phycisphaerales bacterium | reverse complement strand
CGGAGCTGCGTCCGGCCGGAGATGTTCATCCGGAAGTTGCCATCGGAGCTGGCGAGGAAGAAGCGGCCGTCGTGACCGGCGGTCATGCCGCTCTGCATCAGGCTGGCGCGGGTGTCGGCGTCAGCCAGCACATCGTGGACCAGCGCGCGAACTTCGTTCGCTCGCTGCTCGGTCATCCAGTTGTCATCCGAGCTGTTGCGAAGTGACTTCACTTCGTTCTGCAGTGCGGAAACCTGTTCACGAAGCTCGTTGATGACGTCGGTGTCGGTGGAAGCACCGGCACCCATCGTCAGTCCGAGCACGGAACCCACAGTCAGTAGAGAAAGCGCGTGCCTTTGCATAGTGTGTCGTCCTTGTAAAGAGAGAAAACAATCGTTGGGGGCGGGATGAATGCGGGCAGAATCCCGACCGACCGTTAGAAAATGGTTCAGACCGTATGTCCATTGCGCAAGATGTTTGTGCTGACTTGCATACGCCGTCAGACCAACGCCACTACCGTCGGGTCATCCGCCCGAAAAACATGAAGAAAAATCACTCGACGTTGGGGAGGATGAGACTGAACCGGCTGCCCTGGCCGAGTTGGCTCTCAACGCTGACGCGTCCGCCGTGCACCAGCGCGATGTGTTTGACAATCGCGAGCCCCAGTCCCGTGCCGCCCAATTCCCGGCTGCGGGCTTTATCCACGCGGTAAAACCGTTCGAAAACCCGCTGCAGGTGCGCTTCGGAAATGCCCGGCCCCTGATCGATGACGGTGATTCTGACCTCGCTCGATCCAGGCAATTGTTGCGCTTCGATGCGAACGATCGTATCGTTTGGGCTGTATTTGATCGCGTTGGAGACGAAGTTCGCCAGGGCCTGCTCGATCAATTGTGCGTTGACCGAGACCTCAAGATCCTCGGGAATATCGTGCTCCAGTCGAATCTCTTTCGCCGTCGCGGCATTCTCGAACTGGCCGATCACGGAATCGACGATCTGACCGATCGGCATTTTCTCGCGGAGCAGGACATTCTTCGTGTCCGGCTGCTCGAGCCAGGCCAGGGAGAGAATATCTTCAATAATGGCGGCGAGGCGATCGCTGTTGCGCTTGATGATTTCCAGAAACCGGGTCGTCTGCTGGGAATCATCCACGCCGACATCGATCATCGTCTCGACGTAGCCCTTGATGTTGGTGATGGGCGTGCGGAGTTCGTGCGAGACGTTCGCGGCAAAATCGCTGCGCATCGATTCCAGTCTTCGAATCGCCGTCACGTCATTCAGAACCACCAGGAGCCCGACGGTCTGCCCTTTCGGGTTGAGCATGCGGCTGCTGGTCACCTGCAGAACCGTGCCGCTTTGATTCTTCAGTCGCAACTCGGTCGTGATGCCGTCTTTTTGCTCAAACGCATCGGCAATGTAGCGATTCAGTTCGGGGGAACGGATCGCTTCCTGAAGCAGGCGCCCTCGGACCCCGTCCGGATCGAGATTGAACAGATCCTCCGTCATGCGGTTGGTGCTGACGATCCGGTGCTGCATGTCGATGGCGAGCACGCCGTTGTTCATGGATTGAAGAATCGCGTGGTGTTCGCGCTGCTGGGTCTGCAATTGCATCATGCGTTCTCGCAGGCGTCGGCTCATGGATTCGAGCGCTTCCTGCAGCGGCAGAAGTTCCCGGATCGTGTCCTTTTCAAACGTCGGCTCATCTTCCGATTGCGCCATTGTCCGGACATTGCTTGACAGCCGGTAGACGCGATTCGACAGCGAGCGCGCGACCATGTACATCAGGGCGATTGTCGCCAGAAGCGTGATGCCCAGCGCGAGCGCCAGTGCTCGCGCGAGCATCATCAACTGATCATTGACATCCGCGATGGGGATTCCGACGCGGAGAAGGTACGGATTGCCTTGTTCGTCGTTTAGTCGGCGAGCGAAGACCATCATCTCCTGCTCGACGGTAGTACTGAACCGGATCGCCCGTCCGCCCCGTGCTGGATGCTGCTGCGCTTCAACAATTTCCGGCCGATTGAGGTGGTTGTCCATTCGCGCCGGGGCATGGTGCGAATCCGCGATCGGCGTGCCGTCATCATGGAAGACCGAAATGCGCAGACCAATTTCCCCGCCATCCCGTTTGACGCGTTCATCCAATGCCTGCGTGGCCCCGTCCGAGATCATTCGGTCATACGAGGCGGCCAGAAACGGGATCAGGCGTTCGAGCTGCGACTGTGTCTGATCGTGATGGAACGATCGAACCGTCTGCCAGGCGTACACCGCGAGCATCGCGCCGACCAGAACCTGCACCACGATCAGCGCCAGGCAGAGACGCCAGAGCAGGGTTCGCGGTTGTCCAAAGAAGGCCATGCGGCAGGTTCAGTTTGCGGACGCTCCGAGAGCAGCGGGACTCAGTCGTGGCTGGCTTCACCGACGGTGGTCGGTTCGGCGAGACGATACCCGACGCCGCGCACGGTTTCCACTGTCCTGCCGAGTTCGCCGAGCTTGCGGCGAAGCGAGGTGATGTGAACATCCACGGTTCGGCTGGAGAGGACGGCGGAGTCGCCGTGTACCGCCGCAATAATCTGGTCCCGCGTGCGGACGAATCCGGGCCGGGCCGCCAGGTAGTGCAGGATGCCGAATTCCGTGAGCGTCAGTTCGATGCGCTCGCCCTCGATCGACACCACGTGACGGTCGGTGTCGATGACCAGTGATCCGCCGGCGATCTTCAACTGCTTGCCGTTCGTGCCCACCGGGATAAGCTGTTCCTTCTGCCGGCGGAGAATGTTCTTCAGCCGGGCCATCAGCTCTTTCGGGCTGAACGGTTTGGTGACGTAGTCATCCGCCCCAAGTTCGATCCCGGTGACGATATCCGCTTCCTCGCCCTTGGCGGAGACGATCAGGATCGGAATCGAGCGCGTGCCCGGTTCCCACTTCAACCGCCGACAAAGCTCGAGCCCATCCAGATCAGGCAGCATGAGATCCAGTACGATCAGCGTGGGCCGTTCACGCTGGATCACGTCCAGCGCGATCTTGCCGGAATGGACGACCTTGGCGTTAAAGCCCTCGCGTTCAACGTGGAAGCGAATGAGGTCGGAGATGTCGGTTTCGTCTTCAACAATAAGGATGTTGGGTTCAGCCACGCGTGACTCCTGACTACCGAACAAAATTCGTTCAGACTGTAAGTACAAAATAGTAGGAGCCAATTGTTCAGATTGCGCAAATACCCCGTTCTCCTTCCGTCACGGATGGCCCCCGTCGGGCGGTATTCTGCATCTTCCGTTCGGACGGGCGACTTGCTGGCGAACTTCGGCAGATTCGCTACCCTGATGGTTTCGGCAAGATATTGTTGACAAGTACGTATCGCCATCTCTGACACCGTCACGACCATCGGGTGATCAGCCCGAGTCGGTCGAACGCAAAGCCAAGTCTGGTAGGGCAGAATCATGCAGAACCGCTTTGGACTCAAGGACTTCGTCTTACTCGTGCTCCTGATCATCGTCCTCGTGGTGATGGGATTGAGCATGGCGCAGGAAGATCGGCGCTGGTCGGAGGTCAGGACCGTTCAGGACCAGATCGACCGGCTTGAACAGCAGGTCATGATGATGAGCCAGCGACTGGAAGACGGCATCGTCGCCGCTCCGGCATCGGGGCAGACTGGGGCCGGCAGTGCGCAACGCGATGATTCCTGGGCGCGGGCGGGCGTTGAAATCGAGTGGCAGCAACCCTTTACCCTCGTGAACGACCCGCGGGGTGAAGAAGACTACGCGATGGGCGGCACCTACACCGAGATCTTCGGCGCCCAGCCACCCACCATCACGCCGCTGATTTATCGTGATGTGTACGGCATTTTCGTCATCGACCAAGTGGTCGAATCGCTCGGCCGGTATAACCCCGAAACCCTTGACATGGAGGGCGTTCTGGCCGAGGCGTGGCAGTACGACCCGAGCGGCATGTGGTTGCGGGTCTTGATTCGGCCGAATGCGCGCTTCAGTGACGGCCAACCCGTCACGGCCCATGATGTCAAGTTCAGCCACGATCTGGGGATGAACCCGCAGATTGAGTCCGATCGGTACCGAGCGGTGTACGGCATTATCGACTCGGTCGAGGTGATCGACGATCGCGTCGTCGAGTTCAACTTCACCGAGCCGAAGTTCAACAATCGCGATGTGGCGATGGGCGTGCCGGTCCTTCCAAAGCACTTCTACGAAGACATTTCGCCGACGCAATTCAATCAGTCCACCGGCCTGCTGATGGGATCGGGCCCGTATCGCCTGCGGAATCTCAGCATCGACAATCAGTACCGGCCGGGTCGCGATGACATCGTGCTCGTGCGGAACGAACAGTACTGGGGGCCCCGTCCGGCCATTGATCGACTGCGCTACACGGTGATCGTCGAAGACATTGCCGCCCTGACGGCCTACAACAACCGCAATGCGGACATGATGACGCCGACGCCGCGTCAATTCACGCAGTTCCGGGACAACGAAGCGTGGCTGGAGCGCAATCGCGCCAAACTCTGGTTCAACCTGCGGGGCGGATACAGCTTCATCGCCTGGAACACGCGTTCAACGGACGGCCGCGAAAGTCCGTTCGCCGACCCGCGTGTGCGGCGCGCCATGACGCATCTGCTCGATCGGCAGGCGATCATCGACAACATCCTCATGGGTATCGGCGAGATCGCCACCGGACCGTTCAACCCCCGCACCGATCAGGCCAATCCCGATATCACGCCTCATGAATACAACCTTGACAAGGCGCGCCAACTGCTCGCCGAGGCGGGGTGGACGGAGGAGGATGGGGTGCTCCGCAACGAGCGCGGCGATCGGTTTGACTTCCGCTTCACCTACTCGACCGGTGCGGAAACCACTCGGCGCATTGCCGACTATCTCCGCGATCAATGCAACCGCGTCGGCATTCGCATGCGTCCCGACCCGGTGGACTGGTCCATCTACGCCGACCGGTTGCGAAACCGTGACTTTGACGCCATTACCATGGCGTGGTCGCCCTCTTCCCCCGAATCGGATCCATACCAGATCTGGCATTCCGATCAGATTGCCGGCGGCGGCGATAACTTCATCAGTTGGCGGAATGATCGCGCTGATGAGTTGATCGATCTCGGCCGACAGGAGATCGACACAGGCCAGCGTATGGCGTACTGGCACGAACTGCACCAGATCATTCACGAAGAACAGCCGTACACGTTCCTCGCGGTGCGGCCTTGGCTGCGGTTCATCAATCGGCGCAACCAGAATGTGCACCCGTACATGACCGGCATCGAACAGCGTGAGTTCTACATACCGCGTGCTCAGCAGGCCTCACCAATGTAAACCCGCTCGGATTTTCCCGCGACCTTCTCTCTGGCTTCTGACCCCACGTCTTTCCGTCCAACGCACCGCCGATGCTTTCGTATATCGTCCGACGCCTTCTGCTGATGATTCCCACGCTGTTGGGAATTACGTTCCTGGTGTTCATGCTGATCGCGCTCAGTCCGGGTGGAATCGGCGCGGACCTGGCGTTCGGCGGCGACGCTGATGCCACCAATCGGGCAATTCAGGAAGCGTACCTCGAAGACCGTTACGGCCTCGGCGATCCGGCCGTCATGCAGTATGTCCGTTGGCTGCGCCGCATCAGTCCGATCAAGTTCGGCACGCGCGATCAGATCAGTGGGGCCGGAGAGATTATCTCCGCGCCGCGCACCATTGAGCCGCCACCGCTCTGGGAGTGGTACGCCGATGAACTGCCCGACCCGGATGCCGTCGAGTTCGAGGGCTTCGCGGACGATGTTGATTCGGATGCCCGGCGTCAGGCCTACCGGGAAGCGGAGAATCGTTATGTGCGGCGGCGCGCCGAGTTCGTCGCGGCCCGTATCGGGCTGCGTGACGCTCTGGCCGAGTATGCGCGCGAGATCGGCCGGGAAGATGTCGTGGCGGGAGACGGCACGGTCGACTTCAACGCGCTTCAGCGATTCGGCAAGGACCCTTCAACCGAGTCGTGGGACAAAGTACAGGCCGAGGGCGAGAAGGTTCTGGAGGCATTTGAGGCGGCGCGAAGTTCGCAGCTTGAACTCGGCGCGATCTTTGCCGAAAGACCTTTTCCCGAAGCCGGGTACGGCATCATTCCCGGCGTGCTCAGCGTCGCGGCACCGGACCTGGGGATGTCGTTCTCCCGTTCTCGTCCGGTATCTGCGCTGATTGCCGATGCGCTGCCCGTGACCCTGATGATCAATCTCATCGCGTTTCCGATCATTTACATGATCGCGATTCCCAGCGGGATGATTGCAGCCCTCCGGCGTCGGTCCTTCATCGACGTTGCGATCGGCGTCGTTCTCGTTGGTCTCTGGGCGATTCCGATTGTCTGGGCGGGTGTTCTCGCCGTCGGATTCGTCGCCAACGAAGAGTTTCTGGGCTGGTTCCCCGTCTCCGGCATCGGTCATCGTGATGCAGAGACCTTTACGTTTCTTCCGACGTTCGTCGATGGCGCCTTCCAGCGCGGTGTGTTGTTGGACACGCTCTGGCACCTGACGCTGCCGATTCTCTGTCTGGTGTACGGCGCGTTCGCGGTGCTTTCCAAGCAGACCCGTGCAGCGATGCTCGATAACTTGAACGCGGATTACGTGCGCACCGCCAAGGCGAAGGGCGTGGCGAGCAAGGATGTGATTTTCAAGCACGTCTTCCGGAACAGTCTGCTGCCGCTGATCACGATGTTCGTGATGATTTTTCCCGCCATGCTCTCCGGCTCGGTGGTGATTGAACAGATTTTCTCCATTCCCGGCATGGGGCGTCTGGTGATCGAGGCCATCAACCTGCGTGACCGCGAGGTGATCCTCGCCGTGACGCTGATCATTGCCGCGGTCAATATCTTCGCGCTCCTGCTTGCCGACATTCTCTACGCCATGGCCGACCCGCGCATTTCGTACAGTTGAGCTTCAAAGACTCACCGGCGACGGTTCATGGTTCGCCACGCACGTTCTCGACATCCACTCCCGGTTTCATCTCGCAGCACTTCTCACTTCATCCGCAATGTCCACCACTCCCCCGAACAACGCGAACGACCTGGACAGCGCCGCCGCACCGGCCAGGCCCGGCACTTCGGCTGGCGCTGCGTTGATGCACGGTCATCTGCAGACCGAACCCCGCGGGTTCTGGGCTGATGCCTGGCATCAGGTGCTCGGCCGTCCCGGTGCGATCTTCGGATTGAGCTGGATCGGCATCGTTGCCTTCTTCGCCGTCTTCGCGCCGCTGATTGCGAGCGGGCATCCCATTGTCATGTGGGAACTGAACGAAGCCGGTGAACGAGTCAGCATGTCGCTGCCGCTGCTGAAAAGTCTGAGTTCGGTGGATCTGCTGCTCATCATCGGCGGGATCATTATTCCGATCTGGGTGATGCTGCCGCTGGAGAAGAAGAATCCGATTCCCGAGCGGGTGCTGAAGGCCGTGCTCATCAGCGCTGCGCTCACGACGCCGACGGTTCTGCTGCTTGAAGGACTCACACCCCTGAACCTGGCGGTCTCCGTCGGGATCGGTGCCGTTCTCTTTCTGGCGCTGATGGTTCCGCTCTTCATGGTCGTGCGTGCTGAGCAGAAGCGCAGCGATCGACTGATCGATGTGATTTACATTGCGATTTTCGCTGGGTTCATCGCAGCCACATCCGAACTGGTGGCGTCGATGGTCGATCGTCCGGGGGTGTCGGACTGGGTTCGTGCAATGGAACGCTCTGACTGGTTCATTCCCGTGGCCAGTTTTTCGGTCGCGGCGTTCTTCACGTTGATCTTTTCGCTGGTTCCGATTTCCCGGAATCGGCTGAATCACATTCTTCTGATCCTCGCCACCGGCGCCATCGCCGGTTCCATTGTCTCGCAGGCCTGGCAGCCGCCGGCTCCACGCTTTGACTACCTGCAGTGGGAGCGGGAGGGCCGGATCGAAGCCGTGTACACGGTGATCCCGTTGTCTCCGTACCAGCGACAGCTCGGCTACGACTTGCGGCCCCCAGGCGGCCTGGCCGTTCCCGAGACCACGCCGGACGGGGAAGAGGCGACCTGGCCGAAGTACCTGCTCGGTTCGGACGGAAGCGCTCAGGATGTGCTCGCGCAGCTCCTGCACGCATGTCGACTTTCAATCTCGATCGGACTCGTGGCTACGGGCATCGCGGCGTTCATCGGGGTGACGCTTGGCGCGCTGATGGGATATTTCGGCGGGTGGGTGGACCTGTTGCTCTACCGTGTGGTGGAGATCTTCATGGCGGTGCCGCTGCTCTTCCTGTTGATCGTCGCCGCCGCGGTGCTGCCGCGCAACATCTACGTGATGATGGCGATCATCGGGTGTTTCACGTGGACCAGTGCGGCACGGTTTACCCGCGCGGAGTTCTATCGCCTGCGCGATCAGGATTTTGTCCACGCCGCTCGTGCGCTGGGCCTGCCGATGCGGTCGGTGTTGTTCCGGCACATGCTGCCCAACGGCGTGACGCCCGTGCTCGTGGAAGCGTCGTTTGCCGTCGCGGCCGCCATTCTGTTCGAAACGATTCTCAGCTACCTCGGACTCGGGCCGGCCGACCAGGCCAGTTGGGGGCAGCTCCTCTCCGAAGCGTTCAGCGATGTCGGCCAGTTCATCTGGTGGCTCGCGATCTTCCCGGGGTTTGCGATCTTCCTGACCGTGTTGTCGCTGACGCTGTTCGGTGAAGCGATGCGCGATGCGATCGACCCGAAACTCAAGAAAGCTGCGCACTGACGACGAATCTCGACGCATGACTCAGACCACGACCCAACCCGCTCCCAGCAGATCCAAGCCCGGGAAGCCGCTCTTTGAAGTCGCGGACCTCGCCGTCAGCTTCCACCTCGAAGGGGGTCAGGTCGTCCATGCTGTCAACGGCGTGTCCATGTCGATCTACCCGCGCCAGACCCTCGCGGTGGTCGGTGAATCCGGCTGCGGCAAGAGCGTGACCGCGATGAGCTCGATGCAACTCATCCCGCGCCCGCCCGGACGATTCGATCGGGGCACCATTCTCTTTGAAGGTCGCAACCTGCTCTCACTCACCGAGAAGCAGATGCTGAACGTGCGCGGCAAAGACATTGCCATGATCTTCCAGGAGCCGATGACTTCGCTCAATCCGGTGTACACCATCGGGGATCAGATTCTGGAAGCGATCTTCCTGCATCAGGATGTGGAAGCAAAGAGCGCAGTGGAAATTGCGGTGCAGGCGATGACCGATGTCGGCATCCCGGATCCGCGCGGACGCCTGCAGGCCTACCCGCACCAGTTCTCCGGCGGGATGCGTCAGCGCGTCATGATCGCCATGGCGCTGGCGTGTCAGCCCAAGCTTCTGCTCGCTGACGAACCGACCACCGCGCTCGATGTGACGATTCAGGCGCAGATCCTCGACCTGCTCCGCGATCTGCAGCGCAAACGCGACATGGGCATGATGCTCATCACGCACGACCTTGGTGTGGTTGCGGAAAACGCTGATGTCGTCTGCGTCATGTACGCCGGCCGGGTGGTCGAATACGCTAAGATTTACGACCTTTTCGACAAGTGCTACCACCCGTATACCCGTGGCCTCCTGCGATCGATACCGAAACTGCACGAGAAGCAGCATCGTCTGATCACCGTGGATCAGGTCGTCAACGATCCCAATGAGTTCACGAAACTGCCCGGTCATGAGCACGGCGTGACGCCGTGGTGGCCCGGCATGACGCCGCCCCGGGACCTCGCGAAGTCGCCCGAAGGCGATGAGTACATGCTCTACGAGATCGAGCCGGAGCACTGGGTCGGCTGCTGGCGGACCGAATATCTTGAATCACATCCGACCCGACGCCCGGTCATTGACTATCGTAAAGATGACCTCGGCGAGTCGGACTGAGCCCTTTTTCGAGTCTCTGCCGCCGCTCGTGGCCGGGTGTCAAAATTCGATGGAACATGACCTGAGTTGAGAGGATCGAGCATGCGCACTTCCATCACCATATTCACCACGATCGCCGCGATGACGTTGTTGGTTCTCATGATGGCCGGCTGCGACGGCGGGTACGACAGCGATGGCGCCACCACGCCTCAGGATCAGCAGGGTCAGGGTGGTCGATCATCGCATCTCGGTCAGGCGATGGACGCCGCCGAGGGCGTCGCGCAACAGGCCGAACAGCACTCGCAGGACGTTGCCGAGCAGGCCGAAAACCTCGGGCAGTGATTGCGATAGACGCGGCAGCCGAACATGCGTGAGCTGCACCAACTCAGGCCGATCCGTTTCGAGTCGGCTGAAAGGCAGCGGCACGTAATTGCCCTTTGACGGCGCGCCGCTTTACCATGTTTCTCCGTGAGCCGCGTCTGGACCATCTGCGTTGACACCGGAGGAACCTTCACTGATTGCATCGCCTGCGATCCCGATGGAAGCTCCCACCGCGCGAAAGTGTTGAGCTCGGCCCGGCTGCGGGCGCGCTTGCAGGAACAGTCCGATCGAACCGTCAGGATCGCCGCGCCCTGGCTCACACGGGGTGTTCATCTCCGCGGTTACTCGTTGCGGACAGTCGTTTCAGATGCGGACCAGAACGGCAAGGAAAACGCATGGCGCAAGATTCTTTCGCATGAGCCCGGCGACGATTGGGTCGAACTGGACGAACCGCTGCGCGAGCGTCACCTCGCGGATGCCGACGACGCCACGATCGAACTGACGACCGATGAGCCCGCGCCGATTCTCGCCGCCCGTCTCGTTACCGGCACGCCGGCGGACGGCCAGTTGCCGTCGCTTGAACTGCGTCTGGCCAGTACCCGCGGCACCAATGCGCTGCTTGAGCGGGCCGGCGCGGAGACTGCGCTCTTCATCACCCACGGGTTCCGCGATCTCCTTTTGATCGGCGATCAGCAGCGACCGGACTTGTTCGCTCTGGATATCCGCAGACCCGAACCCCTGCCGCGTGAGATCGTCGAAGTAGAGGAAAGACTGGCCGCCGACGGTTGCGTTCTCACCGAACTGAACGCAGATGCACTGCGCGAGTCGGCACGAAAGCTGCACGAACAGGGCTTCCGGTCCGCCGCCGTCGCGCTGCTCCACAGCTACCGCAACGATGAACACGAAAAGCGCGTTGAAGAGATCTTGCGCGAGGTCGGCTTTGAACACGTCTCCTGTTCCGCGGCTCTGGCGCCGCTCATCGAGATTCTCCCCCGCGCGGAGACCGCCTCGGTCGATGCGTATCTCGCGCCGGTGATTGCCTCCTATGTCGACTCCATCGCATCCATCATCACCCGGCGCGATGAACGCTCAGAGACCCGACTTCACGTGATGACCAGTGCCGGCGGGCTCGTTCGAGCGGACAAATATCGCGCCAAGGACAGTCTGCTCAGCGGACCGGCGGGGGGCGTGGCCGGGGCGGCCGCGTCGGCGCGGCACGCCGGGATCGAACGCGTGATCGGTTTCGACATGGGCGGCACCAGCACCGATGTCGCGCGCATCGACGGGGACTTCGAGTATCGCTTTGAGCAGGTCGTCGCCGGCGTACGACTTCGCGCACCCGCGCTGGCGATCGAAACCGTGGCTGCCGGCGGGGGTTCCATCTGTCATTACCGCCACGAACGGCTGCAGGTCGGCCCCCAAAGCGCGGGGGCGGACCCCGGCCCGGCGTGTTACGGCGCGGGCGGGCCGCTCAGCATCACCGACATCAATCTGCTTTGCGGCCGCATCGACCCGGACCAGTTTGAGATCCCGATTGATCAGGAGGCATCGCGCGCCGCTCTCCGGGCGGTGCGCGAACAGATCAGCGATGCTTCTGATCTGAGCGATGACAAACTGCTCGACGGTTTCCTTCGGATCGCCAACGAGCGTATGGCTGACGCCATCGCCCAGGTCTCGCTGCGACGCGGCTACGATCCGGCTGACTACGCGCTGGTCAGCTTCGGCGGGGCGGGCGGTCAGCACGCCTGCGCTCTGGCCGACATGCTCAACATGCAAACGGTGCTCATGCCCGCGGATGCATCCTTGCTCAGCGCGGTCGGGCTCAGCGCGGCGGTCATCGAACGATTCAGCGAGCGGCAGATTTTGCAGTCGCTCGATGAGATCGGTGAGGAACTTGATCAGCAACTCAAGGCGATGGCGAGCGAAGCGGTCGATGCCGTGGCGGAGGAGGGCGTGGACCGCAAGGAGATCGAAATCCGCCGCCGCATGATCAACCTGCGCCGTCCGGGCCAGGACGCGACGCTCGCCGTGGAAGTGGATGAATCCGCCCGGCCGGATGACCTCATCCGGCAGTTCGCGGAACGGTACGAGCAGCGCTACGGCCACGCGCCGGAGGATGATGCGCTGGAGGTCGAGTCGCTCCGGGTTGTTGCGTCATCCCGCCAGAAGACCGCCGGTGAGGCGGACGAACTGCCACGCGGCCGCCGCCGCGAATCGGACGAGGCCGTTCGCGCGCGGTTTGGAGGTGAGTGGCGTGAGGTGCCCCGATTCCGCCGGGACGATCTCGACCCGGGCGATCGAGTCGATGGTCCCGCACTGATTTTCGATCAGCGCAGCGCGTACGTGATTGAATCGGGCTGGAATGCGATCTGTGACTCGCGCGGCGGGATGATTCTTGAAAGGGCGTCCGATGGCGCTTCGGAGACGGAAGATCGACGAAAGGTTACGAAGGACGCACCGGAGGTGGTCTGGCAGGAGTTGTTCACGAGCCGATTCGCCTCGATCGCGGAAGAGATGGGAGAGGTGTTGCAACGAACCGCCCTCTCAACGAACGTCAAGCGGCGGCTGGATTTTTCCTGCGCGGTGCTCGATGCGAACGGCGAACTGGTGGTCAACGCGCCGCACATTCCGGTGCATCTCGGCGCCATGGGAATGTGCGTGCGCGCTGTCGCCGAGCGCATCGACATGAAACCGGGCGACTGCATCGTGACGAACCATCCCGGATGTGGCGGTTCGCACCTGCCGGATGTGACGGTGATCAGCCCGGTGTTCACGGACGATGATGAGTTGATCGGTTACGTGGCGAACCGGGCGCACCACGCGGAACTCGGCGGCACACGGCCGGGCTCAATGCCCCCGCGCGCAACGACGCTCGCGGAGGAAGGCGTGGTGATCGAACCGGTGCATCTGATTCGGCAGGGATCGCCGTGTTGGAACGAGATGGAACGCGTGTTGCGCGAGGCGCCGCACCCATCCCGTTCCGTGAAGGAGAACCTGGCGGACCTGCGCGCGGCCGTGGCGGCGAACCATCGTGGCGCAACCGACCTGCGAAAACTGGTGGAACAACACGGACTGGATGAGATTCGCGCCCAGCTTGCCGCGTTGGCGGATCGTGCGGAGCGCCTGATGCGTGAAGCGCTGGCGGAGTTGGAAGACGGCGAGCGACGGGCGGTGGAAAAGCTGGATGACGGTTCGGAACTGCACGTGGCGATCCGGATCAACTGCGATCATGCCGTGATCGATTTTACCGGCACCTCGCCACGTCATGCCGGCAATCTGAACGCAACGCCGGCGATCGTGCGCAGCGCGGTGTTGTACGTCCTGCGTCTGCTCATTGGTGAGCGTCTGCCGCTCAACGAGGGCATCCTCCGCGCGGTAGAGATCACGCTGCCGGAATGTCTGCTCAACCCCGGGTTCGACGAAGACCCGGCCAGCGCACCCGCGGTGGTGGGCGGCAACACCGAAACCAGCCAGCGTCTCGTGGATACGCTGCTCCGCGCGCTGGAACTGGTGGCGTGCAGTCAGGGGACCATGAACAATCTGCTCTTCGGCAACGACGGCTTCGGTTACTACGAAACCATTGCGGGCGGTGCCGGCGCGGGGGATGATTTCGATGGCGCTTCGGCGGTTCACACGCACATGACGAACACCCGCATGACCGACCCCGAAGTGCTCGAGCATCGCTATCCCGTGCGTCTGCAACGGTACGAAATCCGCCGTGAGTCCGGCGGGGCGGGCCGGTGCCGCGGCGGGGATGGCGTGGTGCGCGAGATCGAGTTTCTCGAACCGGTCGAGATTTCTCTGTTGACCCAGCACCGCGTGGAAGAGCCGTACGGTCTGAACGAGGGCAAACCCGGCGCGTGCGGGCGACAGCGAATCGTGCGAAAGAATGGCGACGATCGTACATTGGAGTCGATTGACCAGTGCGATGCGGAACCCAGCGATCGGCTCATCATCGAGACCCCCGGCGGCGGCGGCTACGGATCGCCGACAGAAAGTGATCCGTCATGACTTCGTCGCCAATTCAATCATTTGACCTGAATCCCAGGAGAGAAAGGCCCGCATGAGTCAGATCGCTACCCGCACGAGTGAAGGTGAAAAGATCACATCTGATCTGTTGGATGCGGTGGAGGAGCGAAATCCGCATGAACCGGAATTCATCCAGGCGGTGCGCGGCGTGTTGCGATCCATTCACCCCGTACTGGCGAAGCGGGAAGACCTGCGCGAACATCGCATCTTCGAGCGGCTGGTTGAGCCGGAACGTGTGATCCAGTTTCGCGTGCCCTGGCAGGATGATTCGGGTGAACTCCATATCAACCGCGGCTGGCGGGTGCAGTTCTCCAGCGCGCTCGGGCCGTACAAGGGCGGCCTGCGGTTTCATCCATCGGTGAATCTCAGCGTGCTCAAGTTCCTCGGCTTCGAGCAGATCTTCAAGAACGCCCTGACCATGCTGCCGCTCGGGGGCGGCAAGGGCGGCTGCGATCTCGATCCCAAAGGACTGAGCGATCACGAAATTATGCGCTTCTGCCAGAGCTTGATGAGCGAACTCTACCGACACATCGGTGCGGACACGGATGTGCCGGCCGGCGACATCAACGTCGGCGCGCGCGAGATTGGTTACCTCTTCGGCCAGTACAAGCGGCTCAGCAATCGATTCGACGGCGTGATCACCGGTAAGGGAGACGGATGGGGTGGGAGCAAGCTGCGGCCGGAAGCGACCGGTTACGGGCTCATCTACTTTGCCGCCACCATGCTGGAAGATCATGGCGATACCTTGAAAGGAAAGCGATGCCTCGTCTCCGGGGCCGGTAACGTTTCGCAATACGCGGTGAAGAAGCTCATCGAAATGGATGCCAAGGTGATCGCCATGTCCGATTCGAGCGGCTACATTGTCGCCGAAGACGGGCTGACGATTGACCAGGTGGAAGCGATCATGCACGTCAAGAACGAGCAGCGTGATTCGCTTGAATCTTTCGCCACCGATGAGGGTGATGTTGAATTCCATCAGCGAGAGAAAGGGAGCGACGGGACATCCGGGTTCTGGTCGATCGAGGCGGACTGCGTGTTTCCGTGCGCTACGCAGAACGAAGTCGGGAAAAGCGAAGCGAAAGCGATGCTGGACAGTGGCGTGAAGCTGATCGCGGAGGGCGCGAACATGCCGCTCAATGCCGAGGCCATGGAACTGGTGCGCGAGTCGGAGATGATCGTCGGGCCGGCGAAGGCGGCGAACGCCGGCGGCGTCGCGGTCTCGGGACTGGAAATGTCACAGAACAGTCAACGTCAGCACTGGTCGCGCGAGGATGTCGATGAACGCTTGAAGTCGATCATGCGCACCATTCACGATCGCTGCACCGAAGCGGCGGAGGCGTACGAAGTGAAGGACACTTACGTGGATGGCGCGAACATCGCCGGATTTCTGCGCGTCGCGGAAGCGATGAAGTCACAGGGACTGGTGTAACTCGAACTGGCATGGCCCGCGCGCGAGGGGGCGTCGCCGATCAGCCGACGATGTCGGGCAGATCCGCCATGCCTTCGGTCAGATCGCGCGGCCCGTCTTCGGTGATGAGCACATCCGCTTCATAGTGCACGCTGATCGAACCGTCGGCGGTGAAGATCGGCCACTCGCGCGAGTTGCTCGTGATCGACGCCGTGCTGACGGCGATCATCGGTTCGACGGCAATGAGCATGCCCGGCTCAAACTTCTTCGACGCATCCGGCCACTCGCCGGGGTAGCGCGGCAGGACGTTCGAGATGAACGGCGGGCCGTGGAGTTTGCGACCGTAGCCGTGTCCCCCCAGACCGCGCACCAGCAGAAAGCCGTACTCCTTTTCCACGCAATGCTGCACGGCCCGGGCCCAGTCGGAGAGCGGCTTGCCGGGCTGCATGGCCTCGATGCCGCGCCGGAGCGATTCGCGGCCGCTTTCCATCAGTTTGAGTGCCGTCTCATCCGCCGCTTCGATCGCGTAGGTCCAGGCGGCATCGCCGATCCAGCCCTGATGGTTCACGCCGATGTCGATCGAGAACAGATCGCCCGCCTCGAGCGGATGATCGCTCATGAGATGCGTGCCGTGAACGATGCATTCGTTGACCGAGAGGCACGAATGGCTCGGAAAAGGCGGATGGCCGGGAATCTTGTACCGCAGGAACGCGCTCTTGCAGTCCAGATCGGCGAGCGTTTCCGCGACGAACCGATCCACCTGCGCCAGGGTTTGACCCGCGCGGAGAAACTCCACCAGCCGCTCGTGAGTGCGAACAACGCATTGGGCGGCGGCAGTCGCGCCCTCAATATCTCGTGCGGCGGTGACGACCATGGCAGGATGGTAGGGACTGATCGCGCTTCGTCAACGGGGGGCACTTCGGGGGCCAGCCGCGGCGGCCCTGGCGCGGCCGCCAGACAGAACCGAGAATGCATCGGATTTCATGTCTGGGTGCTTCGGCGTTCGTGCGCGATGCGGCCGTTCAGCATCGTCCAGAGCGGGCCGGGCGTCGCAAATTCATACGGCAGTTCGCGCTCGTCGGTGAAATCCCACATCTGCAGGTTCGCGCGCCGATCGGGCTGGATCGATCCCACTTCGTCCTGAATGCCCAGCAGGCACGCCGCGTTGTGCGTGGTGGCGGTGAACGCTTCGGCCACGCTCAATTTCAGTTTGCGGCAGGCCAGCGCGATCGTAAACGGCAGGGACGGCGTGGGGGCGGAACCCGGGTTGTAGTTGCTGGCGATCGCCAGCGCGCCGCCGGCATCCAGAAATGCCCGGGCCGGCGCGTAGCGGTCATCAAGCTGGAAACCCGAGCAGGGCAGCGCCACGCCGAAGGTGTCGCTGCGCGCCAGCATCTCAAGGTCCTTCGGGCTGGTCGCCTCCAGATGATCCACACTGATGGCATTCATCTCGACCGCCAGCGAGGTCATGCCGAGCGCATTGAACTGATCGGCGTGCACGCGCAAGGGAAGATCGTGCGCCAGCGCAGCTTCAAACAGACGGCGGGTCTCTTCGAGCGACCACGCACCTTCCTCGCAGTACGCGTCGCAGGTGATGCCGGGAAACTCTCGCGCGACCGCGGGCAGTGTCTCGTTGATCGTCCGTTCGATGAAGTCCGGCTGATCGGGATCGAGAGCGTGCGCGCCCAGAAAGGTGGCTTTGATTCGCAGCGGGCTTTCCCGGCGGAGGCGGTCAATGGCGCGCAACATCTTGAGTTCGGTGTCGGTGTCCAGCCCGTAGCCGGACTTGATCTCGCACGCGCCGGTGCCGAGGGCGATCATGCGGCCGGTACGGATGCGGAGCAGTTCAAGCAGTTCATCCTCACTCGTGTGGCGGACGGCGCGCACCGTTGCCATGATCCCCCCGCCCGATTTGAGAATGTCAAGATAGCTTGCGCCGGCCAGTCGCTGCTCGAATTCATCGTACCGCTCGCCCGCCCAGCAGGCATGGGTGTGGCAATCGACAAACGCGGGCAGCACGACCCGGCCCTGAGCGTCGATCACATGCGGCGCCTGGACTTCCCCGGGCGGATCGCCCGGTTCGACCTGAGCGATTCGGCCTTCATCGTCAACCGCGATGTATCCGCGATCGATCGGCGACAGCGAGCGCATGGCATCGCCGCGACGCGGTTCGTCCGGCCCGGCGAGCGTGATCAGTCTTGCATTGTGAATCAGCGCGGAAAACATATCTGGTACTGTATCAGTGATGACAATCCGTCGAGAGAAACATCCATGACGAACGCCATTCGATTCCCTATCATGCTCAGAACCACTCACCCACGAGGGGGATTGCATGTCTGACTCTTCCGCGACCGGCACCGGTGAATCCGTCTTTGCCCGCAGCAAGTTTGCGGAAGGCGTGCTCATGGTCAAACTCGTCGGGCCGAGCATCGGACAGCGCGAGGGGCCGATCATCGCGCAGACCATCCGGGATGATCTGCAGAAACTGCCTGCCCCGCCCCGCGTCACGGTGCTTCACTTCGGCGATGTGACCTTTCTCAACTCAACCGGACTCGGCATGTGCATCGAACTGCACAACGAGTTCAAGCAGCGCAAGATTCGGCTGATCCTTTACAGGATCGCGCCGGAGATCCTCTCCGTTTTGAAGATGACGAAGATGGATCGCCTCTTCACGATCATCGATGATCCGAAGAAGCTCGAAAAGGAACTGGCGAAGAAGAAGTAGCGGCGCGATCGGTCGCATACGGCCGCATCACTCGGATTTCTTCTCGGCCGGCTTCTTGCGGGAAGTCTCGTTCTGGTCGGCGACCGGGGCCACCAGTTCCTCGATCAGTCGCTGCATGCTCTTGCGGTTCATCGCGGCGGCGTGGCCGGGCACTTTCAGCGGCGAACTCAGGCCGTACCCGATCGCCACGTGCATGAGCATCCACGCCAAGGCGGGGGCGGGTTCATCCTTCCGGACCGCCCCGGCTTTCTGCAACTCGGCCAGCTCATCCTTCAGAAATCCGTGGAGGGTGGCGAGGTGCTTCTTGATCGGCTTGGCGATCTCACGGTCGTTTTCCGCTTCGGTCATCGCCTGGAATATCACGCGGTAGACGCTGCGGCCGCGCTCGTGCGTTGCCGGGTTGCCCGCCAGCAGCACGCGGAGCCGGTCGGTGGGTGACTTCGCCTGACGCAAGGCCGCCTCCCAGCCGCGCGTGACTTCGCGGCCGACTTCATCGATCAGGGTGACGAACAGGTCGAGTTTGTTCTTGAAGTGCCGGTAGAGGATCGGTTCGGTGATCCCGGCCGCCCGGGCCAACTCCGCGGTCGTCGTGCCGCGGTAGCCCCGCGCGGAGAAGAGTTCGGCTGCGACTTCGAGAAGTTGTCGTCGGCGATCCGCCGCCCTCATTCGTGCCATCGGTTGCGCTTCTCCTGAGAATCGCACTCCATTTGCGGGACACTCTCCCGAGTCGAGCCCGAGCCGGGATAGTGTATACAAACCACCCGATCGATGGGGGGAATCGGCCGAAATCCGCACCGGATTCAATGAAGATCGGGTCAAGCTGACCGACGTGGGGGGATGGCGCGAGCTACGCCGCTTCGGTGTGCGGCGTGGCGTCCGGATGGATGTCCAGCTCCTGCACCTCGCCCGGGATGAGCAGATCGTTGATCGGCGTGCCTTCCTTGATCGGTTCGCCGTCCAACGTCGTGATCGTCGGCTGGGGATTGGCCTTCTCGTGCTTCTCGAGCGCGTCGGTCAGATCCTGCTGCTGCTGCTCATCCAGCTTCGACCAGGCCATCCGGCCGCGACATTTGGGGAACTTCGAACAGCCGAGCCACGGCCCGCGCTTGCCCGACCGGAGGTAGAGCGGCGCGCTGCACTTCTCGCATTCCAGATCCGTTTTGTACGGCGGGGGGGCGGGCAGCTTGAGGTTGCCCTTCTTGTCAAGGTTCAGAACGAACTTGACGTCCGGATAGTTGGCCGACGCCAGAAACTTCCCGAAGCGCCCGGTGCGCAGGATCATCTGTGAACCGTCCTCCGGGCATTTGATATTGACCCGCTCGGGCAGCATCGGCCGGCCTTCGCGATCGATCGGCGCCGCGTAATCGCAGTCGGGATACGCGCCGCACGAGAGGAACCGGCCGTTCTTGCCGAACCGGTACGCGGTGCGGCTGCCGCACTTCGGACACTGGTACGGCGCGGGTTCGATCTCCGCCTTCGCGTGGGTCATGTTCTCCATCGCGTGGTCGAGCGATTCGGTGAACCGCCCGTAGAACTCCGCGAGCATCTGACGCCAGTCGGCATTGTGCTCCGCGATCTTGTCGAGTTCTTCCTCCATGTTTCGCGTGTAGCCGATGTCCATCAGCCGGGGGAAGCCCTGGATGAGTTTGTCGGTCACGACCTCGCCGAGATCCGTCGCGTGGAAGCGGCGGTCGATCTGCTCGACGTAGTTCCGGTCCTGAATCACCTGGATGATCGAGGCGTACGTCGAGGGCCGCCCGATGCCTTCGGATTCCAGCGTCTTGACCAGCGATGCTTCGGAGTACCGCGGCGGGGGGCTGGTGAAGACCTGCTCCGGCTCGATGGCGAACGGCGCGACTTCCTGCTTCTCCTTCAATTCGGGCAGCGTCTGCTCATCACTCGCGGTCGGCACGCCGGTCGCGCGGTAGAAACCGTCGAACGCCAGCACGCGGCCGGAAGACTTCAGCACCGCGCCGGTCTTGCGATCGGTGCGCTCGAAAAGCACCGTGGTGGAGTCCCAATGCGCGGGTTTCATCTGACAACTGATGAACCGCTGCCAGATCAGCCGGTAGAGCTTGTACTGCTCTTCCGTCAACGCCGATCGGAGCCGGTCGGGCGTGTAGTTCGCATCCGCGGGACGAATCGCCTCGTGCGCTTCCTGCGCGGACTTGTTGGTCGATCCGAAGAAGTTCGGTTTCTCCGGCAGGTATTTCTCGCCGTACTCATTCTTGATGAGCGAACGAGCCGCGTTGAGCGCTTCCGGCGCAAGATGCGTGGAGTCGGTCCGCATGTAGGTGATCAGACCGACCTGTCCCTCGCCGGGGATGTTGACGCCCTCGTACAGCGCCTGCGCGGTGCGCATCGCGCGGTTGGCGGAGAAGCCGAGCTGGCTCGATGCCGCCATCTGCAGCGTGGACGTGATGAACGGTGCGGAAGGACGGGTCGAGGTGCGCTTGGTCTCGATGGACTTGACCGTGTACCGCGCGTTCGGGTCGAGCTCTGCATCCACCTTGCGGATCGTTCGCGCCGGCCCCTTGCCCTTCGGATTCTCTTCGGAGGTGATCTTGATCTCACGCAGGCCGACGGCGTCGGCGACGTCTTTCACTTCGCCGGACAGGTCGCGCGCTTCATCGGCGTCGGTGCGGAGTTCAAACTTCTCGCCGCCGAGTTCAACGAGTTCCGCGCGGAGCGCCTCGTGCTTGGTCAGCCAGGCATTCTGCGCTTTGATCGTCGGCGTGCGCTTGCGCTCATCGAGGGTGGCGATGAACTCCCGCCACGCGGTGTCGAGCTTCGCCGCCTGCTGCGGGTCGATACTCAGCTTGACGTTGACGCGCCAGTATTCATCCGGCACGAACGCGCGAATCTCGCGTTCACGTTCCACGACGAGGCGCACCGCCACGGACTGCACCCGGCCGGCGGACAGGCCGCGGGCGACCTTCTTCCAGAGCAGCGGCGAGACCTGGTAGCCGACGATGCGATCGAGAATCCGCCGCGCCTGCTGCGCGTTGACGCGGTCTTCATCGATCGGATGCGGATCATTGAACGCCTTTTCGATTTCCGTCTTCGTGATGGCGTTGAAGACGACGCGCTTGGCGTCTTTGGGGGTGATCCCCATTTCCTGCGCGAGATGCCACGCAATCGCTTCCCCCTCCCGGTCAAGGTCGGTCGCGAACCAGACGTCGGAGGCCTTCTTCGCAGCGCGCTTCAGTTCGTCGACGACCTTCTTCTTGCCGGAGAGAATCTCGTAGCTCGGCTCGAAGTTGTTCTCGAGGTCCACGCCCGGCACGGGCTGCTTGGAACCCTTCGGCGCTTTGGAGGGAAGATCGCGGACATGGCCCACGGAGGCCTGCACGACGTAATCCGGCCCGAGATATTTATTGATCGTCTTCGCTTTGGCGGGCGATTCGACGATCACGAGATGCTTGCCCTCGGCGTTGACAGCGGATGAGCGCGACCGGCTGCCCTTGGCGGCGGTCTTCTTTTTCTTGCTCGTTCGGGCCTTGGAGGTCTTTTTCTTGGCCATGCGCTCTCGGCGTATCGGTTGATTCCCACCCGGGGATGAAACAATCCACCCACACGGCGTGCGGCAGCGTAGGGCGGGGACTGGAACGGTTCCAGCCCTACTTGTCAAGACGGCTCACCGGAGAATTCTTCCCGATCGCCGAAACTGATCCGAAATCCCCGTTCGGGGCTTGCCCGGCCCGGAGGGCTTCAAGTGGCTGTCACACAAAAGTTTCCGTGCGAGCGGGTGACGTATCGGGCCGGATGGATGTCTGGTGCATGCGGGAGCACCGCCTTCTGGCCCACTGCCAGTCAATCAGCGAGCGGCAGAATCCGAATCCGAGATCGCGCCTCATCGACAATGATCAAGGCGCCCTCGCGCAGGGCATCAGCGTGTTCTCGTATAACCGCAATCACCATCGATCCAAGCCGGTCGGGCAGCGGATCGCGCGTACGAACCTGAATGACGCTCGGACTCACGGCCTGTGTTGCAGCCAGCATCGCTCCAAAATCAAGATCGTGCGTAAAGACGACATGCTGACGAGTCGTCGCCCATTCCATGATGTCTCGGTCGGTCGCGTTGTGCGATCCGACCGCAGACCAGTGAGTTGCTTGCCAGCCCTCGCGCTCGAAGACTTCGCACCACTTCGGCGACAGGTTCATGTCAATGAGAATCTTCATCACGCGCTGAGCGGAAGGTCGCGCTCCTCGCTTCGCCAGGCAGCGTAGCTCAGCGCCTCACGAACGTCGGCTTCTTCCAGATAGGGGTAATGCTCAAGAATCTCAGCCGTCGTGCGTCCCGCCGCCAGAAGCCCCACGATGGTGCCCACCGTCACGCGCGTCTTGCCCAGGCACGGCTTGCCACCCATGATCTGCGGGTCAAATGTAATCCGTGTGAACTGCATAATGAATCAACTATACCCGCTCGGTTAGATGACGACAATCATCAACGCTCCTAAATGCATCATGCCGCCTTGCGCAGCTCCGCGTTCTCGAACCACAGTGTCGGGCACTGGACGTATGTGCTCTTCGCCTCCGCCACCGGACCCCATTGGCCGCGCGAGTTGTACCAGCACGCGGTCACCCAGACCTGTGCGCCGCGCTCGATATGACCATCGCGGCCGAAGGTGATGTCCAGCTCCGTTCGTGTCGTCAGTCCTTCCAGCTTCCAGTCCTCAACCGAGGCCGGCGGCTGGTCGCCGACGTAACTGAACACGGTCGCGCCGGCGACGCCATCGGGTTTGCCGCGGCTTGAGGTGTCCCCATCGCGCAGCCACACGTGCACCGTCGAGCCGCGCAGCAGTTCGACGATAACGCGCGGCGGGTCGGTCGGCCGCGCGATCGGCGTCTGACGACGACGCAGCGTCAGGCCGAGGTCCGCCTTCTGCTGATTGGTCACGTGACTGGTCGCCTGGATCAACTGCGCCAGCGATCGCGTTTCGCGTTCAAGTTCGCGCCGCGCATCGTTCTTCGCGCCAACACTCGGCTTCGTCCGCGTGGTCGGCTCAATCGCAATGCGATACTTCTCGGCAAAAACCTCGAACAGATCGGCGTAGCGACTCGCCTGCGCTGGGGTCACGCCGAAACTCTCCGGCGATGCGCTGAGCAGTTTGCGCATGTTGTCAGTCCAGTGCAGGAATTGATCATCGGGGCGGGGGATGTAGTCGTGAGCCATGTCTTCGATTCCGTTCTTGTCATTGCCGCGAAAGCGGGCATCCAGTCGACCCCGCGCATTTTTGTGGGGTGATGGCCGTTCATCCGCAGAATCGGCCCGATCCCAGCACGGCTGCACTCGTTTGCGGCACTTCACGGAAAAAACGTAGCTTGCCCCGCCGCCGGAGTGGGATTCCACGGCCGCAGAGTAGATTTCTCCGCGAGGGGAGGGGCCTTCCGCATGCTTTCCGGGGCCATCCCCGAATCATCCGGGGAGTTCCCCGAAATGTTCGGGGGCTTGCCCGCGAGCTTCGGGAAACTCACTGCACGATGCGGGAGATGCGGCGTAAGCGACGTGGGTGACTACGAAAAGTTCACAAGGATGCCTCGACTCACTACAAAAAGGGGTCGAATGGCTCGTCGTTCGAAATTGGCAACTCCAACCCCGTTCCCCTCGATGCACCAGATGGAACACTGGCAGGATACCAGCCAACGCATCCTCGACGGGGCTGACTTGGATCACCCAACTCCTCCCAGTTGTAGAGACGTAACGCAAACAGACAAAATGGCATTCCGTTGTCAAACGAAAGCCAAGTGCATCGATAATGGCATTTTTCGTTGTAGCAAATCACACCATCCGTTTTTCCTGCCTTGAATTGTTGCTTGAAAGCATGGGTCAATGCAGCACGGCCATCGGTGATTTCTTCGAACTGCGCCGTTCCATTTACAATACGCCCAGCCGTAAGAGGTTCAAAGATGTTCTCGCCGCAGTCTTCGAGATACGTACGATACAGCGCCGCATGAAAACAGCGGACCCATCTAAAGATGATCGGACGAAGGGGCAAGTTTTTGATGCCGCCTGTAGGGTTTCCGTCGTGACCGGCGAATACATTGACATCCAATCGTAAAGCTCTTTGTGTGGGTTGCTTGCCGTGCAACAGACCCACAAGCTGAGCAATTAGAGTGTCGAGCGGCGATTGGTCATTGTTGCACTGCTCATGTGCAGGAAGAATCAGCGGCGGCGTTCTATCGGCTTTGTCGAAGATCGCCTTCGGTGGAACGTGTTGTCGTGTAGGCGACTCTCCTGCGGTGAACGATTTTCCGCAGATGCAGCAG
>RECV01000292.1 GCA_007693845.1 Phycisphaerales bacterium | reverse complement strand
AGCAGCCATACCGGCTCGCAGCCGCCGGCCAGGCCGCCCAACGATCGCTCGCCCGTGTTTGCCGAATGGGCGGGCGCGGCACGATGTTCCTGTTCCTGCACCGCCCGTTCCGCCGACGCCTGGCCGGTCATGGTGAGCACGATGCTGATGAAGAGACACGAGAATCCGAGCGTGCTGACGGTGATGAGTGAGTTGCTGGCCATAATTGTTCCGTTCCTTTCTCTTTGACCTGTGGCGCGCCCGATCAGCGCGCTGGCTGAGGTGAATTGCCGAGCCGAAAAAGAGCCGCTTCCTCTCAGGTAACGCAAATGCTGAGGCCCACTCCTGAGCCGAAATGAACTTTTTCTTTCGCTCCACCCGGACTCCCGCTGCGGCGGGTTCGAGCTTCACGCCACGACAGGAATCCATGGCAAAAGAAGGCCCACGGATGACGAGCGCGTCATCCGTGGCTTTCATCGGTCACTGCCAATTCACAGAATCCCACCGGGCATGAAGGCGATGGTCTGACCGAACCGGCGGGGGAAAAGTTCGAACGGATTTTTCGTTCGAACGTTTCGGGCGCTGCTTCGGCCGATTCTGCGCCTGAACCGGTCAAACCGAGGCGGGAATCGGTCAACCCGGCCGTTGAAACGACCGATATCAGCCGTGGTTCGTACAACCCGCCGCCCGTTTCGGCCGGCCCGAACCGCGGTTCGATCGGCCCGCGCAGCGAATGATGCCGCGAGGATGCTGCGCGTGCGATCGCGCAGCATCATCCTTGTGGTTCTCCTGCTGACTCAGCCCCAGTTCTCCAGCAGGATGAGCAGGTCAAAGACGTTCACCGTGCCGTCATTGTTCAAGTCGGCAGGACAGTCACTCGGATCGGCGCACTCGCCCCAGTTTTCGAGCAGGATGAGCAGGTCGAAGACGTTGACCACACCGTCGTCATTGAGGTCAGCGGGATTCGGGCACTCATTCGCGATCGTGTTATCGCCGAGATCGTTGAACACGCCGGTGATGTTGGCGGGCAGATTGCCGCAAACGGTGGTCGTGCCGAGATTCAACTCGCTACCGGGTTCGATGAACACGCCCCCGCCTTCTTCTGTAGCTGAGTTACCGACGATCTCACTCGAAGTCACCGACACCGTATTACTGAAGATGCCGCCGCTGGCAAATAGATTCAGCCCACCGCCAGATTCCGCGATGTTGTTCTGAAAGAGGCAGTTGGTGAACTCACTCAAGGTGATCCAGGTGAAAATCGCGCCGCCACCGGAGTCAGCTTGATTGCCGGTGAATTCGCAGGCATCGAACGTGGCGATGCTGTTTTGGTTGAGGTGAATGCCGCCGCCGCCAAGCTCTGCGATGTTGTTCTCGAAGAGACAGTTGGTGAACGCTGCTGAGGTGTTCATGATGACAAGCGCGCCGCCGCCACTGCTTTCGGCTTCATTGCCGATAAACGCGCAGGCGTCGAGCGTGACGACCCCGGTCGTGTTTACATCAATGCCGCCACCAAACAATGCGCTATTGTTCTCGAAAAGGCAGTTGGTGAATTCAGCCGAGGCATTCGAAAAAACAATTGCACCGCCGCCAGCACTTGACGCCGCGTTGCCGTAAAGCTGTGTTGACTCCACCGTCACGATGGCTTCATTCAGAATAGCGAGACCGCCGCCCCAAGTTGATTCGTTGTTCTCGATGACACAGTCGATCACCTTCAGCGTCGCTTCGAGCACGCGGATTCCGCCACCTGTATTGGCTGGGATTTCTCCGGCGGTTGATACGCCGCCGGTGATGGTGAAGCCCTCCAATGCGGTGCCGGTACCGGAGCCGGCGGGAACATCAACGGCGCGCGTTTTCAGCCCCTCGGCGGTAATCGTGGTGACTTCCGGCCCATCGGTGCTGCGCAGCTCGATCGTCTTGCCGTTGTAGTTGATCGCTTCGTTGTACATTCCCGGCAGGACGAGAATGGTGTCATTGTTGACCGAAGCGTTGATCGCGTCCTGGATCGCAGCGTAGCACGGGGTGTTGCCCCCACAGTCGGCCTTCGGCCTGGCGTAGTGCGTGGTCTGGGCGGCGACGGGTGCGGCCGCCGCGGCGGTCAGCGCGATGATGGCAGCAACGATGGCGGTGCGCACATGGAGCGCATTCGTCTTGTTGATTCGTGTCATCCGGTACTTCTCCTTGGTCATTTTTCTGTCTGATCAGTTGTGCGTGCTGATCGGTCTCCACTCACGTAGGTGTCAATGCATTGGATGGGTGTTGACACTGCGCGCCTCTCGCTTGCTTCGCGAGGAACGCGCCCGTCAAAGATTTTGACATGACTTTGATCGGCGAAGATGTCGTCGTCAGCAGGGTGGATTGATCATCATTCCAACCCAACAACCGCGCCGGTACGACAAACAGTCGCAGGTTCCCGTATCTCCGGTCCCATCGATCCCGAATTTGATCTTGAATTCTCAAACCCACGCCGGTTTATCTCCCGGATCAAGTGCCGAACCTGCTTCTTAACCGGCGTGAGCGGGGTCACTCATCCTTCTCAGCAACGCGGCAGAATTCTCAACGTACACACCCCGCCACCCCGCGCCAAGAGAAATGTGAAAGCAAAGGCGTGAAGATGGTGTGAATCTGGGCAAGCATGCTTGCTCCACTGTATGAACATATCAATCAGGTGACCGCGCCAACGCTGTTCAGAACGCGGCGGTCCACGATGCCGGGTTCCGGATTATGTTTACGGCTATCCGATTCGGCGGACGGCCAGGGCATCGTTCTGCCCGCCGAAGCCGAAGGAGTTGCTGACGCAGACCTCAACCCGCGATGGTCGCGCTTCGTTCGGAACGTAATCCAGATCCAGATCCGGGTCCGGATTGTGCAGGTTGATCGTCGGCGGAAGGGTCTGGTGCTTGATCGCCATGATGCACGTGATCAACTCGACCGCGCCGGCCGCGGCGATCAGATGTCCCATCATGCTCTTGATCGAACTCACCGGCACCTTCGGCGCATTCTCGCGGAAGACCGCCTTCACCGCTCTGGTTTCGATCGAATCGTTCTCCTGCGTGCCCGTGCCGTGGGCGGAGATGTAATGCACGTACGGCACGCCGTTCTCATCCACCGCAAGCGGATCGATCCCCGCCTGTTTGAGCGCATCAAGCATGGCCGCCGCAGCGCCGCGGCCTTCCGGCTGAATGTCGGTGATGCGGAAGGCATCCGCGCTGGAGCCGTAGCCGATCACTTCCGCCAGCGGGGTCGCGCCGCGTTGTTCGGCGTGTTCGAGCGTTTCGAGGATCACAATCCCGGAACCCTCACCCATCACGAATCCATCGCGCGTGCGGTCGAAGGGGCGCGAGGCCTGCTGTGGTTCATCGTTGCGGTTGGAGAGCGCGGTAAGTCGATTGAAGCCGGTCACGCCGAGCACGTGCAACATGGTGTGCGTGCCGCCGGACACCATGACATCCGCTTCGCCGCGTTGAATGATGCTGAATGCCTCGCCGATCGCCTGGGTTGATGCCGCGCAGGCGGTGAGGCAGTTGTACGCCGGGCCGCGCATGCCGAACTCGCGCGCGAGGTGCGCCATCGGCATGTTGGGTTCCTGCTCGATTTCCGCCCACGGGTCGAAGTGCCTTTTCGCTGCTTCGGCCCATTTCTTCGCGTCCACCGTCATCGTCTGGTCATCCCAGCCGGCGAGGTTCACGCGCGAGTACTTGTCGAAGTCGAGCACGCCTTCGCCCGCGCCGAGGTACATGCCGATGCGGCGGTGGTCGAGGTTCTTCGCGCTGCTGAGGCCGGCCTGTTCCCACGCCTGCCGCGCTGCGCCGAGGGCGAACTGGGTGTGCGTGCCCGCGTGTTCGTGGTGCTTGGGGTTTTCCACGAACTTGGTGAAGTCGTAGCCGCGAATCTGGGCCGCGAACGTGGTCGGAAAGGTGGACGCATCGAAGCGATCGATCTTCGAGACGCCCGACTCGCCGCGCACAAGTCGCTGCCAGACCATGTCGAGGTCAAAGCCGAGCGGGGTGATCCACCCCATACCGGTGATGACGATGCGGCGATGAGCGTTGTTCGACGTGGGCATAGCACCGCATGATAGCAGCCCCACCGCCGCCCCGGGCATGAGGGAGGATCGACACACCGCGGATGCTGGTCATGCTTTTGCAGGTGATTGCTGCAATTCGACCAGCGCCCCCGCGGGATCGCGGACGTACGCAGAGCGGCCCCAATCATAATCTCGTGGCGGGCGTTCAACCCTGCCGCCGCGCTCGACGAACCGGGCCACCGCCGCATCAAGGTCATCCACCGCGAACGCGATGTGATCCTCACACGGCAGGTCATCCGGCCCCGGGTCGTACCGCCGATGGATCAACAGCTTGATGCCTTCAAGATCGAAGATCGCGATCCCCTCGTTCCGGTGCGCTGGCGCGCAGCCAAGCAGCGCTTCGTAGAACGCAACCGCCGCATCGACATCATCCACAAAGCGCGCGATTTCATGAAGGCGACACACGAGCGGATTGTACGGAATCCGCGCAGCCATCGCGATGGACCACGGGAAGGACTTGGCGGAGATGACTTCTGTATCAACAAGCCCGCCATGCGGCGGTCGTGAACGTACCGATCCCGATGAGCTAAGGCGAACAATCGATGTTCGCGAGAATCGATGTGATCCATCGTTCCGTCTCGGCTTCCTCCAAGACCCCCTCACGATGCGCCAAGATGCGAAGTCGAAACGCGCCCTCGGTGTCATACACGACCGCTTCGATGAGGGTGAAATTTTGTTGCGGCTGATCGGTCGCGCTGAAGAATCCACGAAGATAGTCGCCCTCAAAAGCCGTGACCGGCCCCCGAGGGATCGGCGAGAAGATCTTGATCATGTAGCGCATCTCTGCCTGCACCAACTCATCGAAGTTCCGCGCGTTGCGAATGTCCTCGTACGTCGTTTCGTAAAGGGTGCGAAGCTGAGCCAGATCATGCTCGGCCGCCAGCGCGGCGGAAGTCAACTCGTCAATGCTGGCATGCTCGGCAAACTCAGTCGCGATGTCTGGTATTGGATTGTCCGAAAAGAACACGATTCGGCTTGATTCGTCGAAAATGAAGTTGCGCGTCGTTTCGTCGCGTTCATCCCTCTGCCACGATTCATCAACCGGAAGGCGGCAGCCGGCAAACATTTCCGTCCGGTCGCCGAACGTTGCATCGCTCGGCGTGGGCAGCGCAACGATTGCACTGCGGATGCCGTCCTGCCCGGCGGTTCGGTAATCGAATTGGTCACTGACGAGTGAATCCACCATCGCTCGACTTGTCACGCGGAAAGCGGTTGCGTTCGCGAACTCAATCGGCTGGAACTGCCAGATGCCGATCCCGCCGACCACGATGGTCAGGACACCGGCGCCCAGCCATGCGGATGCCGGCCGGGGCGCACGACGACAGACAAACTCAATGCCGATGAGCAGCATGGCAATCGTGGCGATCAGAATGGCCAGAGAACGCGGCCACCACGGCGGCAAAGCGTCCACCTGATGCAATACCAGTGCGATGAAGCTGATTAGCAGATGCGCGCCTATGGCGAGTGCTGCCGACAGGAGAATCACGATAGCCGCAACGCGTGATGTATGACGCCATTTCAAGCCGTCGTAAACGGCTAACAGGGGGAATAGCAGAATCGCCGCGATGATGCGCGGCGCCATACGTCCCGGGTGGTTCTCTCGTCGCATGGCTGCAGTGTAGCCGGTAGAGATCGCTCGCGCTGCGCGATGAGGCACGGCCGCCTCACCCGCCTGCTCTCCCACTCAACATGATTCAGATATCAACGTACGAGCGCAAGCCCTGCACGCCGCCTTCGCGGCCGAAGCCGGATTCCTTGAACCCGCCG
>RECV01000147.1 GCA_007693845.1 Phycisphaerales bacterium | reverse complement strand
CAATGTCGATCCGTCCCTGATCTGCGTACTGAAACTCAAGTGGATCGGTCTGCGTGGGATTTCGACCGTACCGCCCGACCCGATCGAGCACGATCGCCACATTCGGCTGTTCAATCGCGACATCGGTCCTTTCACCGAAAGCCGATCCCGAAAACGCGGTACTCAGCCAGAGCAACGGGATGAAACGTGCGATGAAGGCAACCTTGGCGAGCGGAATGGAAGGAGTCATGCCAGAATGATAAATGAATCCGGCAAGATGACCTTGAGCGGGCCACAAAAAGAACGACGCCCCGGCCGGGGCCGGGGCGTCGGAGTTCGTCTCAGGTTGACGAGTGGCGTGAGAGGGTCCAATCAGTCACAGGATCCCCAGGCGCCGAGCAGGTCGAGCAGGTCGAAGACATTGACCACGCCGTCACCGTTCAGGTCGGCCGGGCAACCTTCGCAGGCGCCCCAGTCGCCGAGCAGTTCGAGCAGGTCGAAGACGTTGACCACGCCGCTGCCGGTCAGGTCGGCCGGGCAGGGATCAGCCGGATCGTCGCAATCACCCACGGTGAGTTCATTGGGAGAAAGTTCAGCACCGACCGGTGCAGCCAGTTCGAAGCCATTGTCCAACTGAGCCACGACGTAGTAGCGGACGGTCGATTCGCAGGGAACATCGGTCAGGACGACTTCGAAATCGTCGCTGCCAATCGAGGTCGCGGTGATCGACTGGAAGCTTCCGCCATCCACGGAGTAGAAGAACGTCACGCTGTCGGTATCAAGCGTTCCGCTGCCGAAGGCGCGAACCGTGAACTGAAGCGCGATTTCATCATCAGCATCCACGGTGCTCGGGATCGAACCCAGGCCGATGTTGATGCCGAAGGTCGGGTTGTTCATCCAGACCGTGGTGCCCTTACCGGCACCGGCGTTCGAGCAACGGGCCTGAACGATGTCGTTCCAGCCGTTGCCGTTGATGTCGAAGATCGCGGCATCAAACGTGTTGCGGAGGTTGGCCGCGCCGCTGATGTTGCCATCATCCGCGCTGAAATTGTTACCGTTGTTGTTGCGATAGATGTTCGCAATGTTGGCGCCGTTACTGCAATTCAGCAGGTCGACATCCATATCGGAGATCCAGATGTCCTTGAAGCCGTTGTTGTTGAGGTCTGCAATAGTGATATTGCTGCGGAAGCCATTTGACTGTGGCAGGTTCTGACCGCTCCAGTTCACCTGGCCGGTGAAACCGGGTCCCTGATTGAAATCCACTCGATCGCTGCCATCGCGGGCGCTGACCATATCGAGACGACCGTTGTTGTTCAGGTCCGCCACGGCGACGTAATACGGTGAGGAGCCGACGGCGTTCTGAAGCTGGTTGAAGAAGCCCTCGTTCGAGGAGTTGTAGAAGATGCCGGTCTGGTACCCACCGAGCGAGTTGACGCGCACGATGTCGTTGCGACCGTTGTCGTTCATGTCGGCGATCACAACCGCCGAGGCGAACGCGGTGTTCAGCCAGCTGGTGTTCTGAACGCGCTGGGTGCTCTCATCCGCGAAGAAGGCGTTGCCATCGTTGATGAGGATGCGGTCGTTGAAGTCGAGCGTCATCGGCGCGCCGCCGCCCGCGAGGCCGCCGTCGTAATCGCCGAAGTAGAGGTCGGCATAACCGTTACCGGTGAGGTCGCCTGCATCGACCGCGCAGAAACGCGGCATGTGCGGCATGGCTTCCATCAGCGGAATGCGGTCGTTCTCGAAGATGAGACCCTGCCAGTCACCGTTCGAATCGGCGCCGAGGTTCATATAGACGCGCGGGTACCCGATGTGCTTGGGCTGGCCGTTGCTGATCGTCGTCGCGGTGACGAGATCGAGCCAGCCGTTGTTGTTGAGGTCGGAGAGGACCGAATCGCGGTCGTTGGTTTCGGTGAGGAAGCCCTCATCCGTGGCACCGCCCGGCAGCATCGACTGATTGACCGCCGATGCGTACTCCACGGTGCGATCGACGAGAACGCCGTTTTCGTTCATGAAGAGGCGGTTCACGCGACGGCCGGTGCTGGTGCCCGGCTGCTTCCGCATGGCGACGAGATCGATCCAACCGTTGTTGTTCAAGTCGCCGTAGGAGTAGTCACGTTCTTCGAAGTCGCTGGTGGTGAACGCGGTGCTGGAACTCTGGATACGGTTGTTGGTCTGGTTGCTGAAGCTGACCCACTGCGCTGACGCGCTGGCCGTCATAGCGCCGATCAGAACGGTGCTGGTAGCAAGCAAACAAGGCCTGTAACGATACTTCATTCTGGATTCCCTTTCATAGTTCAAAATTCGCGAGATGGTGCGATCAAAAGCTGATCTGTCAACGAGTACAAGTGAAAGAAATGTCGGATCGGCCGGCATGACGACCGACCGATCCGTTGAGGATTACTGAGGACACTGACCCCACGCTTCGAGCAAGTCGAGGAGGTCGAAGACATTGACCACGCCGTCACCGGTCAGGTCGGCGGCACAATCGGGGCACGGCCCCCACGCCTCGAGCAATTCGAGCAGGTCAAAGACGTTGACCACACCGCTGCGGGTCAGGTCGGCCGGGCAGGGATTGTCACCGCCGCATTCGACCGGAAGCTGAACTACGATATCCGCATCGGGCTGGAAGAGCGGCAGATTATCGACCAAAGCATCCCAGAGGTCACAGTCCGTCGGGAAGAAGAATCCTTCGTACTGCTCTGTGAAGACCGTGAAGTCGTACTCATCGACATCGCCATTACGCTGCATGTCGAAGATCGTGCAGAAATCATCGGCAGTAATGTAATCCGGATCAGACGGATCCAGATTCCGCGTGCCGGTGAAGCAGCCGATCAGCGCTTCAAGATCAACTTCATCGATGATAAAATCCTGGTTGGCATCAAGTTCCATCTGGCCGAGCGAACGGAGGAAGTCAACGAGTTGCTGTCGTTGGGTTTCGCCCAACTTGAGCGCCTCTTGAGCGGAGTATGCCGCGCTGCTGCCCTTCGCGTTGTGGAGCGCGATGATGCCAGGGAACTCTTCATCATCGCTCCAGATCTTGTCATACAGCGAACCGCCGTCGACACGACCATCATGCCAGAGCGGATCGCGGACCGAGACGCCCCAGAGCGCGGGTGTGCGAACTTCACCCATCTCTGCACCGTTCTGCGCGATGGGGTCACCCGCCATGCCCATGTCGTGCAGCAGGAAGTCGGAATAGGGCTTGATCACCTGATTGCGAAGGGCCTCTTCCAACGCCGGATCGTTAGCCGTCGTGAACGAAGGAATGTGGCAGTCAGCGCAACCGACCGCAATGAAGATGTCCTCTCCCGTCATGCCGTCCTTCGGCCACTGAGGGGGCGGCGCGGAGAAGCGCTGGAAGTCGGTAATGCGGTCGAGGAAGGTAATTCCATTCTCATCCGCCGTGAGCTGCGGATGGGGCGGTCCCAGAATATCACAATCTTCGAGCAGCGATTCATCGCCCCACGGCGCGATCGGATCGGGGAAGATATCACTCGTCAGACCCATCTCGAAGAGGGAGGCATCCGCCGAGAAGGACATCACGGTGGCCAACTGCGCTTTCCAGCCCATACGTCCGACACGCAGCGGCGCATCAAGATCTTCGAGAACGGGGACCCAGTTCACACGTCCGTCGACGTTGCGATTCGGGGCACGTCCACCTTCTCCAGGCGAATTCGCCGTCAATTGACTATCCGGAATCGCCTCAACCAGACCGATGCCGATTGAAAGATTCGTGATTCGCATCTGCGTGATCGTGGCCGCCTCCGGCACTTCCTGTTCGCAGACGGACGGCAAACCCTCAACGGTACGGTCCTGAAGGAGCGAGCCGCCGTATTCGCTCAGCGGATCGAAGTTGCCGTTTTCATCAGTCGTGCCGAAACGCGTCACGAATGCGGTGCCTGAACCGCCGATTCTCGGGACGTTGTGGCAACTGCTGCAACTGTTCTGATTGAACACCGGCCCCAGACCCGTCGGCCCGTCCCACTGGATCTGGAACGCTTCGCGGCCGTCTTCGTATCGATTGAGTTGTTCCTGGGTCAGTCCCGGAAGCGCCCCGCCCGGTTCGGGCTGAATCACGTGATTGGTAGGGCCACTGGTTGTCGCAAGAGCGAAGGAGCTGCTGAGAAGGATGGAAGTCAAGCCGGTTCCACACACTCCAATGAAGGTGGTCCTATTCATCTGTTTCCTGTTCCTGTGCCTGAACTTTTTTTTGAACACTGTGGCCTCCTGAGAGTTGTGATCTACATTCGCTTCGTCGGCTCCGCCGAGACGGTTTCCGGTCGTGCGATTCGATTTTTCATGCAATTGCGTACATGTCTGGGCGTTAGACGAAGAAAAGAAGACGGTCCGCTCTTTGAACGTGATGTTCAATGACTTCGGCATCACGAATTTCAGGAAGTCACGAGATCCGGCAGACCGGGGGAGCACTGGCGAGGAGGAAATGAATGCCTCATCCTGCTCAACCCCCGCCACAGTGGGTCCGCAGTTGGATCACTTCTGAAACGCGCTCTGTCTGAAGATCCGACGAATCACGCTGATCCGACTGTTTCAGTCTAGTCCGTAGGTGAGGCGAGGCAAGAAATTTTTCATCTTCTTTCGTTCCTGCAGATTGCCTATCATCTCTCCCCATGCTGTCCACAGACCGACCAACACCAAACAAAAAACGATTTTTTCGGGAGACGGGTCCGTCGGCACATGACGTGGCACATTCGTCGAAATCCAGCGAAATCAAGCAATTGGGACAAAAACAGACGACGGGCGTTACCGTGCTCCTGCTGCTGGCAACCGTCCTAATCGGCTGGGGCTGTAACGGGACAGCCGACGAAGGCAATCAATATGCCAATCGTGACTCCGAAACAGCCACGCCCGAGCAGGTGCCCCCACCGCCGGAGAGTTACCCGCAGGGTGAAATGGCCAGACCTGTAGAAGAGGCCTTTCGTCTTATACAACTTGATCAATATGACAGGGCGCAAGCGAGAATCCAGCCGTATCTGGAAGAGCATCCGAACGACCCGATGGCGCATTTCATCCGGGGACTGGCGGACCACGTGTCCCAGAGTTACGCCAGGGCCCTGCCGCATTTTGAACGCAGCGTCGAGCTCAACCCCGAGTACCCGCCGGTGCACCATTTCCACGGCTGGTGTCTGTACTACCTCGGCAGGCCGGAGCAGTCCGAGGCAGCGTTCAAACGCCATCTGGAACTTGATCCGGAAGAAGGCGATTCCCACTACGCGCTGGGGCTGCTCGCCTTTGATGCCGGACGGACAGAAGAGGCGGAAACGCACTTTCGAAGTGCAATCGAGTACCAGGAACATCTCCCCCATCGCCATGACGGCGCTGCCAACGCCTACGCCAAACTGGGTGAAATGAGACTGCAAGCCGGCGAGCTGGAGCAGGCCGTGACGTACCTCGAAACGGCAATCGAGCTTTACCCGAACCATTACCCCGCCTACTACCAGCTCTACCGCGCCCATCTCTTGCTGGATCAGCCGGACCAGGCGCAAGAGTACCTCGATCGTCACGATGAAATCCGTTCTCATCGCCACCCCGTGCCGGACCTTGGATCTTGAAACGCATGCAGTTACCCTCCGCCACAAGACCGCGACCGACTCACCCGGCCTGGACAATGCCTCTCGGATTGGTGCTGATCCTGGCCACGGGGTGCGGCGAGCCAACGTCCCCGGAGCCAGCCGCGTCATCAACGGACGAACACGCCGACGCTGCCGACGGTCAAGATCGCCTGCTGCAGAACAACCCGCCGCTCTATCTCACCGATGTGACGGATGAGAGCGGACTGGACATGTACATCACAAGCGGTGAGATGCCGCACACGCTTCTGCTGGAAGCCAAAGGGGCCGGACTCGCGGTCATCGATTACA
>RECV01000264.1 GCA_007693845.1 Phycisphaerales bacterium | reverse complement strand
GGCCTCCATCACGGCGGCAAAAGGACTTCTGGTCATTGCCGCAGGCATCAACCTGCGATTAAGCTTCTCAACCGGCCTCCCCTTCAGGCAGTCTACCAGTCTCCCGAGATTCGATCTATTGCTCGGCCAACCAAAGTCAGGGCAATCGCACGCTCGGATCGCTCCCGCAGCGGAGGTGAGCCGTCAGCCAGTGCCGTGTCGCTTCAATCGCATGACAGTCAACTGTCAATGCCCGACGTTAGAGGTCATCCCCCTGAGGAAGCTCGCGTGACTGGCGGTTGCTGCGCCTGCCTGCTCGTCTCTGCCACGCCGGCCCAAGACCGGTCGACGGCTCGTTCAGCACTCCACTGCGATCATAATCGCCATGCTATCGGAATCATGGCACTAACAATCCTCGCACTCGCTTTGGCCTTGGGCAACATTACTAGGCAGTTCAAACCGCCTTGGCGGCGATGATGTCGCGGAGTGACCCGGCATCCACCGAGCGATATATCTGTTTTTCCTGAGTTGTGGTGGTTCCTTCGCGCGGGGAGAAAGCCTTCTCTCCGCACGAAAATTCGTTTTCAAAGTGTTTCGGAATGACCTCCCCACGGGAACGGTATTCAAGACGAAAGCAAGAAGCCTTTCCCCCGCGCCTCGATCCATTTTCCCTGCGCCCCGAGACTCTTTCACCGCAGGAAAGTGCCTTTTCCCCGCAGGAAAAATCGCCGTCAATCTGTCAAGGAACTACTTCTCACTCTGCCCTAGTCCCACCGGCCATCAGCTCGGCTTCGGGCAATGAACCACGATCACTGGGCAAGCGGGTGATAGTTGATTACCCTTACCAACAATCTTGTCGCATCTTCGGCTGTACACGGGGCGACCTCATGACCAACCGCTGGCCAACCTGGCTCGAAGATCGTGTTCCGGGCGTGCTTCGAATCAAGCGCTTGCCGCGCCAACTGCTTCGGCGAAATCCGTTTGCCGGCGGCGAGATTCTGCCCACGCGCGTGCCGCTCTTCGCGCCCGGCTCCGGCCGACCCACGCTGCCTTTTCCTCATCCGTGGAACTACCGCGAGCCGCTGCAGATTCTGGCGACGTACCACTGGAACGCCGAGCGCGAAACGGGTGCAGCGCGGCATAACCGGTATCTCGATGTTCCCGGTTTCGCGCCCGTTCTTGTCACACGTGACCCGCGTGTGATTCGCGCGATCTCCACCGAGACCGGCGCGAAGGAAGGCCAGTTCGACCGCGACACGCTGCCCTCGACGGGCATTGCTCGCGCGACGGGCCCCGATACGCTGCTGTACGCCAACGGTGCCGAGTGGAAACACCAGAAAAAGCTCGCCACCCCGCCGTTTGCGCGCACCACGCTGTTTCAGCCCGAGCAGTTCCGCGGGTTTGAAGAGTCGTTCCGCGCGACCGTAGCCGACCGTCTGGATCTGCTCCGTCAGAAAATCGAAAGCGATGGTGAGCCGGTCCGCCTGCCGTTGGAATCCGAGATCAAGGCGATCATGCTCGAGTTGCTCGTCAACAACTTCTTTGGTGCCAATGTGAGTTACGAGGAAATCCGTGAGCGGCACGTGCCTTCGCTCGAACGGGTCATCGATCACATCGTGACCGATACGGTCATCAACCGGCTCGGCCTGCCGCTGCAGTTCGTTCCGGGTTTTCGTCGCAGCATCACTGAAGCCAGGAAAGCCCGCGCGGTCTTTGAGGAATTGACGGACATCGTCATCGCCACCCGCCGCGCGAAGAAAGGCCAGTGGTGCCAGTTCCGATCCGATGCGCCTGATGACGCTCTGCGCAGCAACATACGCGTCTTTCTCGCCGGTGCGCTGGAAGCAACGACCTCGTACGCGAGTTGGGCGATTGCTCACCTCGCGCGCCATCCCGGAGCGCAGGAACGACTCTACGCCGAGGTGCGGGATGTTGAGGAGTTCACACCGGAAGCGCTGGCTCAAGCAAAGTATCTGAATCAGGTTCTGGATGAAACGCTGCGCCTTACGCCTTCGCTGTACTTTCACCCCCGCCGCGCAACGGTTGATACCTGGCTCGCCACATCGAACGGAGAGCGGTTGTTCATTCCCAAGGGAACGCACATCCTCCTCGACATCTGGCACGCCAACCGGCATGAAGATCACTGGGGCGTTGAGACGACCGGCTCCCCCGCCGATGAATTCGCACCCGAACGCTGGAGCGAGAACGTCGCCGAGCTGCGCGCCAAACACGACCTGCTGCATTTCGGCTTCGGGCACGGCCCACGATTCTGCCCGGGCAAGAGTCTCGGCCAGTTGGAGGTTGCGCTCGTCGTCGGGGCGTGCATCAAGCTGCTCCGGGTCGAAGCCGCCAGCCCGCAAACCGAAGCCCGGGCGGGCGTTTCCACCAAGCCCCACGACGGCGTGCTGGTTGATCTCTACCTCAGGCCGCGACCGGCCCAGCCGAGCCCAGCGCGAAGCACAGCAGAGCAAGGCGAGAAGTCCGCCGACCGCCCCGCGACTTCGTCAACGGCCGCCCCCACCCCAGATCAACCCGCCACCCCCTCGGCCTGTCCCTTCACCGGCCGCACCGAATCCGGCGACTCCGCCGCGACGGCCGAGAACAACTGATCCGCCCTCGGGATGCTGGCGATTGGGTCCGTATAACCCCTGATCGGCAACCACTGCCGAATCGTCGGCGATTTCCCGCTCGGATCGCTTGGCTTCGCGCCAGCGCGTGCTATGCTCCCTGTAAACATCGACTTGCGATTCAGCGGCAGCAGGGAGAACAGACGCCATGAGTGATTCTGAGAGCGCAACCAAGAGTGCCGGCACGACCGGCCGATCCGATCAGCCCCGCGTCATGCGCTGGGCGTTCAAGGTGGCCGCGGCAACCGGACTGACCGGCATGCTCTGCTGCGTCGCGCCGGCCGTGCTCTTCGCCTTCGGCCTCATGGGCGGCATCTACGCGATCTCCTTCGCCAACTTCTTCTACGAAGAGGACGGCGCAGCGGGCACCGGTGCGTGGATACTCCGCGGCGCAGCCGTGGCGATCGGCCTCTTCGGCATCCTCTTCTTCCGCTACAAGCAGAATCAATGTTCGATCGATCCGCGACGCAAGAAACTCAACCTCGTTCTGGTCACTTTCCTCGTGGCGGTGCTCGGCGTGGGCTTCTACATCACGTTCGAAAAGGCCAGTGGCTGGTACTTCGATGAATACATCGTCCCAGCCCAGCAGGCCGAATACGAAGCCCGAGAGTCGTCTCACGACGCCACGGAACTCAACACCACCGAGTAACAAACGCGTGGCAGTTGTTCACCCTGGGTCCACTGCAAATCGGCGTGCTGAACTCATCGTCGAACCGTCATTCGCTTTCAATTCCGCGCGGTTGCACCACGTTGCCGAACGCGCCGATGACGAACAGGATTGTCGCGTTCAGTTGCAACGTCTCTTCGATGATTAGTGACCAGCCCTCGTCCAGTCGGATCACTTCCTTATCGAACGGCCAGGATGCAGCGTACAGAAGACAGCCCGTGATGGAGAACAGGATCGCGGAGCTGAGAGCAACTCGCCAACGACACTCCACAAGCCCGCCGAGACCGAACCACACTCGAAGTGCGAAAATGATCCACAGCACCACCACAACGCCGCGCAATCCGTATTCCAACGGATAAATCACCGCCTCGTCGCCAAGCTCGTGAATGTCGATCTCGCGCATAAAGAACGAAAGACACAATAGCGCCAACCCGTCACGGACGTGCCGCGCTGACTGATTCGATTCACTCCAGCCATAATACAGATGCAACATGCTCGCCAGCATCAACAACCCCGCCTGTGTTGATTCGATCTCATGGTGCTCAAGCGCGACGTTGGGGTTCAGCCGCCAGAGGACATACGCTGCAACGCTGCTGAGCAGGCACGCGTTCACCGCGATCACGACCAGACGGTCGGTTGACATCCGATGAGACATGCCCACCAGCGTAACGGATTTCCTCTTCCCGCCTTCGCCCGAAACGCATCCGAATGACGCCCGGTAATCAACGCCTGGCCGGTTCGATCTGGTCCGAACAGGCAAGCGGAGCAGTGTGGACAAATCAGGTGCAGGCCTTCTGCGGGCAAATGATCGCGGGCCCGCCGCCACCGGTGCAAGCGGATCGTACGATGAGACGCTCCAGCACCTTGTGCGGGGCCGTTGTTGAGGGCGATACCATGACTTTACAGCACAATCTTTCGACACATCGACGGACCACCGGCACCGGCGAACAACCAGTCCTCCGCCAACGCCGTCCCGGCTTTACCCTCATCGAAGTCCTTGTGGTTGTGATCATTCTCGGCGTCCTCGCCACAATCGTCGTCAAAAGCTTTGCGGTGTCCGTTGATGACGCGGCCAGGACAAGATTCGCTTCCAATCTCAAGTCCTTCGTCAATGCGGCCGAGCTGTATCGCTTCGAGACCGGCGAGTTTCTTGAAGACAGCAATTCCGGCACCCTGCCCAGCGGGTTCGACGACTATATCGATCCCGGCAGTTGGGTCGGCGGCACCCCCATCGGCGGCGTCTGGGATTCAGAAATGAACTCCTCGGGTATCACCTCCGGCATCGGCGTCCACTTCAACGGAACGGGCACCACACGCGACGATGACTACATGATCGAGATCGACGCCATGATCGATGATGGCGACCTCTCGAGCGGCGGATTTCGCAAAATCGCAAGCGACCGCTACTACTGGGTGATCGCCGATTGACCAGTACCTGCGGGCTTGGTGCGGTGATGACGAGTCACCCCATCAAGTGTCATGACTGATGCGCCCGGCCGCGCCGTGTTTCGCTCCTCGCGACACTTGACACACACGACTTGATGGGAACACGCTCTCGCTGTCAGTTTGTCATTGCGTTGAACGATCAGCGATCTGGGGCAGTTTCCAACTGTTGCGCGCGATATCCCGAAACGCGAGCAGCCCCTGGCCGAGCGCCAGAGTGATCATTCCCAGAATCACGCCGCCCAGAATGTTCAAGATCACCAGAATCCCGCCGGCCATCGTGATTCCTGCAACGTTGCCCTGGGATACGCCGAGGTCGATGATCCCGATCAGCAACAGCAGGTTGAACATGAGCGTCAACCCGATCGTGAGGCAGCCGAGAATGTTGAGGGCACGCCCGACGAGTTTCAGCCAGAAGTAGTCAGGCGGATGACTCCTGGACACCGCGTTCACCCGGCGAACGAGATCAGATTCAGCGCGGCCGGGCTCGGTGGGTGGCGCTTCATCACCGCTGCGCGCCGTCATCGGCGCGGGTTCAATGGCCGCGACGAGCAGATTCATCTCGGCGGCCTGCTGTTGAGCATCATCCGCATCGGCCGCTTCCAATTCGATCGTCATGTCGCGACCGGTCCCACGGCACGCACCCTTGATTCGATATCGCATGGCACACCTCCCACGACTGCCCAGCATCACGGTTGCTCGTTACTCAGAACATACCGCACGACCCGCCGGGATGGAAGTCGAAAATCCACCGACCACAACCACGCACCAGCAGAAAAAAGATCACGAGCTGACGTTGCAAGGCGTTGATGTCGTCGACCGAAACACCCATTCCTCCTTCTCCGAATCGAACCTATCCGAATCTGACCTGAAAATCGAGCTTCAGAGTACAATGCCGCACACGCGCACTCAGACGGTTCGGCCGGGCGGACGCTGGGTGCGCATGGATGAATGTACAATTCAATGGTTCAATCGATTGAACTCAACTCCGACCAATCGGCCAGACTCTTCAATCATCTCACTGACTCAGAAGGGAACGACAATGATCAAGTCATTCACCATTATTGGATTGATGTGTGTGATCATGCTTGCAAGCACGTGCTTGTCTGGCTGCGCCACCGCGCCGCGGACCGAAATGGACCGCGAACGGCTGGTCAACAACGCGCAGGTCGCGGTCAGCGAGTTCACGGAGAAAGATCCCGGCATGGCAGAACTGTTCG
>RECV01000190.1 GCA_007693845.1 Phycisphaerales bacterium | reverse complement strand
TGTTTGTTCCCCTCGCCGATGGAGACCATAATGATCACCGCCGCCACGCCCAGAATGATGCCCAGACTGGTCAGGATCGAGCGCAGTTTGTGCAGCAGCAGATTGGTCAGACCCAGGCGCAGGGTTTCAAGCAGGAAGCTCATGGCAGATGGACATCAGACGTGGGCCCGTCTCATGGACGGGCTTTCGGCAGAGAAATTCGTCGGACTCGAGCCCCGCTGCGCGGCAACGTACTCGCTTCATCATGCTATACCCGGTAGAGGAGCTTCGGTGGCACAGATCGAGATACTCAGCGAAGAAGTTGCAGAGAACGGCTGGCGTTTTCAGTTGCAGGTTCTCGATGATGCCGGCGGGCTGCGCCGCTACGCGGTGAGTCTCGCCTGGGTCGATTACAACCACTGGTCACCCGACGGAGCGGACGCGCCGGCCGCGGTGGCTGAAGCGGCATTGCGGTGCCTGCTCGACTGCGCCGCGCCGTCCATGGAGGTGCCCGAGCGGTTCGACGCCTCGGTGGTGCGGCGAATGGTTCCGGATGCCGATGCGGAGATCGTGCGCCGGATCACGGGTTCGGGGATGGGTTGATTTGTACGCAGCCGGCGGCCGCGGTCAGGGTGAATCAGCGGTCTCGGTGTGGCCGGCGAGATCAGACACCCGGGAGGGAATGCTCAGCAGTTGGTTCAGCCGCGCCACGCCGCCCCGTTCGGAAACCCCGATGCGCATCGCGCGGCCGGCCAACACCGCCGCGCCGTTCGGCAGGCGGAAGGAGCGAATGGCCATGTCTCCCGGCTCCAGTCCGGAGACGATGCGGCGCATCTGGCTGAACTCCGGCGCGACCACGAACAACTCGACGTTCATGATCCGTTCACTGCGATTGGTGACGTACTGCGTCACGATGAGATCCTCTTCGCCGGTTTCGACGTTCAGCGCGGTCCGCCAGGTGGCGGTGAACTCAAGATCTTCCAGGCCGACCTCGAATTCCGCGGAAACGGACAGGTCGTATTGGCCGTCGGCCTGCAGACGGATATCCGCTTTCAGGTGACGCGTGCCGGCCAGGATGCCCCGATCCAGCACGATCTGCACGGGCATGCGTCCGGTTTCGCCCGGCCGAATGAGGAAGTCGTGCTGCCGCGGCGCGATTCGAAGATCATCGTGTTCATGTAAACGCAGTGTGCCGGAGATCGGCACCGGCCAGGGGTTGTGCAGAAGCAGTTCGTGCTCGTGAGCGCGATTCTCTGCGGGAAGAAAGCCCGGCTCGAGCGCGAAACTGTCACGGAAGCGAACGAGGTCAAGACTGACGTCTTCGATAATGACCGGCATCGGAGTCAGCGTGAACTCATGGCCATCGGCGGTGAGATAGGCCGTCTGACTGTTGCCGAAGATGTCGAAGATCGTGAGATGGTCATCGCTGAGTTGCATGGTGAATCGACGTTCCGCGGCAGGGTCGAGGTCGTGCAGCCACGCGACGAGCGCATCGTCGCCGGGCTCGTCGCCTCGAAGCAGCCAGCACGAAATCTGATCGCCGAGATGGACCGTGCCGTCAAACCGGCGCCGGTGGAGGTGATCGATCATCTGTCGAATCACTCCGAAGTTCGGCGTCGGCATCAGCCCCCCGCCGTTGCCGGTCCCGGCGATCCAGGGCGCGGGCGTCGTCAGCAGATCGGGATTCATCCGCCACGCGTGCAAGAGCCGGAGAAATCCGTCTAGTGTGGCTTCGCGCGTGGCGTAGTGGTGCGCGATCGGCGGTTCGACCGCGAGCATCCGTCGTTGGCCCCCTTGCTGCCACGGTTCGACGGCTTCCGGAATCGAGTGCGCGTTCACCGAGGCGGGGATCCAGATCGATGCGGCCTGCAGCGCGTCGATCGAGGTTTCCACCTGTTCCACACTGAAGGGAACGTACACCATCGGGTTGGGCACGAATTCCGAGATTGTCTGGCGCACCCGCCGAACAAGCTGAGCAAGGTTCGGCTGGTCAAATGCATGCTCATTCTCCGCAGCACCGATCTGCCAGTGCTCGACTTCGAGGCCGTAGTTGATCAGCAACTGATCCAGGTACGCCCGCCACATCTGAACATCATCCGCCAGTGCCGGCAGGACCTCGCTGACGGTCCGGTCGTGACGTTGCGCCAGCTCTGTGGGCATGCTGTGCAGTGAGAAGATCAATCGGGCATCGTGTTCCCGGAGCGCTTCCACCGCCGGACGCATCGATTCGTACCGGCTTCGGACCTCGCGGCTGGTCAGACTCGAATCCAGCACCGGCATGATGACCGTGCCGACGTCAAGTCGGTCAACCAAGTCGTTCAGTTCGGTGGAATGCTCCCACCAGTCGGGGGGCAACTCGACCGCAAAGTGATTGTGCCAGCCGTGCAACGGACGATGGCGTGGCGGGAGGACCAGAAAATCCAGCCAGCGCCGCGCGGTGAGTTGTCCCTCCGTGCGGATATCGAGCAGGGCCCGGTACCAGCCGAAGGCGGGTGTTTCAACTTCAACATCCCGCGGGTTGATCGCCTGCGGCCGGTCGATGATCTTCTCCCAGATGACGCTGCCGTCGAGATCGAAGATCCGCAAATGCGCTTCCAGATCCGCGTGCGCCAGGTCGCGAACCTTCATCTGCAGAACCGTGCGTTTGGTGTCGATCGCCACATGACCCGGCGTACGTGTCGTCAGCTCGATGCGCGGCACGTGCCAGACGGTGACGTCGTCGAACCACACGGTTCCACGGACATCTTCAATTTCCGGCCGGTGCTCGCCGCTCGTCACGCCCCGGAACTGACGCGGCTGGAAGGCCTGAAGTTCGATTCCCAGATCCGCGGCCGTCGGGTGGTCGCCACGAACGGTCAATGCGAGCACGGACCATTCGCCTTCGGAACGAATCATGCGACTCTGCACGATGGTCGGCTGAATGATCGCGCCTTGCTTGTCGTACAGCCAGGCGGACAATCCGGCGCGCGCTTTCTGCAAATCCTTCGTGCGGACGCGCGCTGTGACGACGTAGTCGGCGTAGGGCATGATGGGGATGACGGCCGTCGGCACGCGCGCCGCCATGGACCCGCCGTCCAGTTGAAACTCGAACGACCAGCGACCGGTCGCGGCCATGCGGTCGGAGAGACGCATGGCGCCAAAGGGCGGGAATCCCCGTGCCGCGCCGTCCTCTGCGCCGTAGCGATAGAAGTGCAATGGCATCTCGTAGGGGGCGACCTCCGCCTCCTCGAAACTGAAGTGGCGAACCAGCCGATGCATGCGGTACGGCTCGGGCATGTCCGTCAGATCCGGCCCGGCAAAGCCCTGAACCAATCGTCGGGTCTCCTCCGCGCCGAGATGCGTCCCGCTCAGGGCGATCCAGGCGACCACGATCATCAGGCCCCGAGTCCATCGGGGCGAGATGATTCGGTGCGGACCCGTGTGATCGTGATGATTGAACCAGTGTAGAAAGAACATCCTTGGCTGTTATCGGTCGATTGGTGCAACAACTTCACGTTTGCCGATGTTCTTGGTGCGGGCCCGTTATCTTCCTCACCCACAGGGGTTTGCCACCATGGCTGCACTCATCCGCGGAATTCTGGTCACCCTGATCGCCGCGGGCGTCATCCTCTTCATCTTCACCCGCCTTTCGATGGATCAGCATCAGAAGGCCCTGGAAGAAATCGAAGCGCTCAATCAGCAGCTCGAACAGCGGATCGCCCAGCGCGAAGCGATGCTCGAGCGGCTCGGCCGATCCCGCCGCCTGGCCCACCTCCGGGTCATCGAACAGACCACGGACGAGGCGGGTCAGCCGGTCGACACGACGATCGAGTTCATTGAGTTGAACGAGGACGGCCGGGAACTCGCGCGGCAGCGGATCACCGTGCCGGGCGCGACCATCTACGTCGATGCCTGGACGGTCAAATTCGACCACGAACTCGTCGCAGAGGGCCACCCCATGCACGGCCGAACGCTGGTGCTGCTGCGGCGGGTCTTTTCCGATGCCCTCGCGCCGCGCGATGGGATCGAACTCGACACCCCCGGCGCGGTGCCGCCCGGCTACACCGCTTCCGACATCAGCCGGTACGAGCAGGGACTGTGGGAACAGTTCTGGCAGATTGCGACCGACAACTCGCTCGCCCGCGCGATGGGCGTACGGGTCGCGCAGGGGGAAGCCGTCTACAAGCCGGTCGGGAAGGGCGATCAGTACGAACTCATCGTCGACGCCGCCGGTGGGATCAGTCTCATGCCGCTCGATCGTGTCTCGCCCGGTGCGTTAGGATCAGCGGGGCATGAGTAAACGATCCGCCGCCTCGACGCTGAAAGTTCTCCAGAAACAGATTCCGGAATGCACGCGCTGTCCGGAACTGCGCGCGTACCTCGACGAAGTCGGCCGCACCAAACGCCGCGCGTACGCCGACTGGACGTACTGGGCCAGACCCGTGCCCGGGTTTGGTGATTTTAATGCCGGAATCATGATCGTCGGCCTGGCGCCGGCGGCGCACGGAGCGAACCGAACCGGACGCATGTTTACCGGTGATCGATCCGGGGACTTTCTCTACGCCGGTCTCTACCGCGCGGGGCTGGCGAATCAGCCCGAAGCCGTCGCGCGGGACGACGGGATGAAACTCTCCGATGTGTACATCACCGCGTCACTGCGCTGCGCCCCGCCCGCGAACAAGCCAACCGCCACGCAGCTCCAGCGATGCCGGCCTTACCTCCTTGAGGAGATTGTCGCCCTGCAGCCGCGGGTGCTGCTCTGCCTCGGCGGGATCGGATGGAACGCCGCGTTGACGGCCATGCGTGAGCTGAAGTGGCCGGTCCCCTCCCCGAAGCCGAAGTTCGGCCACGGCGCGGAATGCCCGATCGATCCGATCACCCTGCTTGGCTGCTACCACGTCAGCCAGCAGAACACATTCACCGGCCGGCTGACCGAAACCATGCTGGACCAGGTGCTCGAACGCGCCAAATCACTCGCGGGCGGCTGAATGGATACCGGCCGGCCGGCTCATCCGAGATCGATCCCGATGCGCGGTACACTTTCCACCATGAAGAAAGTCTGGCTCAACGGCGAACTGGTGGATCAGGATCAAGCAACCGTCTCCGTGTTCGATCACGGACTGCTGTACGGCGACGGCTGCTTTGAAGGCATCCGGATGTACAACGGGCGCATTCTCAAGCTCGGCGCGCATCTTCGCCGCATGTACCAGTCCGCAGAGAAAATCCGTCTCAAGCCCGCGTACGATCCGGATGCGATCGATCGCGCCATTCGGGAGACGATTGCCGCGAACGGTTTGAACGATGCGTACATTCGATTGATCTTCACGCGCGGCGCGGGCACGCTCGGTCTGCATCCCTTCAAGTGCCCGACGCCCGGCACGATCATCATCGCCGACACGATTCAACTCTACCCCGAAGAGTTGTACGAGAACGGCATGAAGGTCGTCGTGGCGGAGCGGCCGCGCATTCCAATCCGATGCCTGGACCCATCGGTCAAGTCGCTGAACTATCTCAACAACATCATGGCGAAGATTGAAGCGATTGACGCCGATGTGCTCGAAGCGATCATGCTGAACATTGATGGACAAGTCGCGGAATGTACCGGCGACAACATTTTCCTCGTCAAGGACGGCCGCATCACCACCCCGCCGCGCGAAGCAGGCATTCTGATGGGAATCACGCGGCAGTTCGTGATGGATGAGATTGCGCCGGCGTGCGGCCACGTCGTGGATGAGGAACTCTTCCCCCTCGAAACCCTGCTGCATGCGGATGAAGTCTTCCTCACCGGCACGGCGGCGGAGATCATCGGCGTCAGTCAGGTCGATGAACACACCATCGGTAACGGGCAGGTCGGGCCGATCACCCGGCAACTCATTCAGGAGTTTCGGAATCAGACGGCGGAGAATGCGCCGGAAGACTGATCGTCCCGGCCGAACGTGACCTCTTTCCTGCGGGGAACTATGCGCTGCCAACAATGTGATTACTCGCTCTGGAACCTGACGGCTCGCATGTGTCCGGAGTGCGGCACAGACTTCAAGCCCAGCCAGTACACCTTCGCGCCCAACAAAGTCTGCTTCTGCTGCCCCCACTGCGGACAGGAGTACTACGGGCAGGATGCGCGGGGCCACCCGCAGCCGCAATCATTCGACTGCGTCAAATGCAGTGAACGAATCCACCTGGATGAGATGGTGCTGCGTCCCGCGGCGGATGTGAGCGAAGAGGAAACCATGCCGCCGCTCCTGCCTTGGGCCGATCGCAAGGGCGGTGTGGTCGGCGACTGGTGGCGCACATGCTGGATGGCGCTGATTCGGCCACACGTCCTCGGCGACCGAGTGCTCCAATACGGCGCGAAAACGCGTGCGCTGTCATTCTTCAGTGTGACCCAATTGTTGATCTACGGTTCGTTCTTTGCATTCTTCTGTGTGATCTTCGGGCTGTTCACTATCGCAATGATGCCGGGCCCGAACATCTTGTTTGTAGGTCTGCTTCTCATTCTGTATCTTGGATTTATCTTCATCTTGTTGTTGATTTACGCCGTCATCGGGGCACTGGTTACTCATCTGGTGTTGAAAATGACCGGCACGGTCGCGAAGCCCCTCGGACATACGATCAATCTGTTGTTCTACAGTTCCGGCGCGAACATTGCGACCATCGTGCCGTGTCTCGGCTGGTATTTCGGCTGGCTCTGGTGGCTCGTCAGCGCGATCATCATGCTGCGCGTCGGGCAACAGGTCGCGGCGTGGCGGGCGGTTCTGGCGGGGCTTGCCTTACCCGTGATCTCAATGGTGATTATGATCGTTCTTTACTCTGGCGCGATTGCGATGACGGCGTTCCAGCCCGGTCTCACGCCGATGGCCGGCCGGCAGATGCCGCCAAATCTTGCTGTAGACATGATGAATCACGAATTGGGCAGCTACAGGGCTCGAAACCGAAACGAACTGCCCGATCATGCAGCACGGTTGTTGATGGGGGATTCGGTGAGTCCCGAACACTTTCTTCCGCGCGGCAGCACGCAGACGACGCTCGATGTCCGCGTGGGCGGATACACGCTTGATGCTCTAAACGCCATGTCAACGGATGAAAAGAGAGCCGCCATCGACCTGGCGGCAGAACGTCTGCCCGAAGACGTCATCGCGCACCGGCTCGGCGCATTCGTCTTCACGTACCACGGCATTGACCCCGCCGATGCCGATGCGAATCTCTGGCTTGCCGTGCTCGTTGACGACGATTCAACCTTGGTTCATCTGCTCCAGCGTGACGGCCGCACTCGCGCCGTTGTGCCGGCTGATTTTGAGAATCATCTGGAAGACCAGAACCGGCTGCGGCGCCGGCATGGCCTGCCATCGCTCACCGATCCGCGCGATGTGACCCACGATCAACCGATGCGCCCGACCTCAGATGACTGATCGAAGCTGTCCGGTCGGCCCGATCGCCAGTGACAGCCGAACTGCGTCCATGCGATAAGCCACGAGCCCGCTTGGTCGTCTATGTTCCACTTGCCGGGTGAAGTCGACAAGACACCGGATGACACTTACCTCACGACCAATGTCACAGGAGCAAACTCATGACGGAAACTCAGACCGACTGCCCGATGGCCGCAAAATCGCAACGACAACATACTTGGCTGCAACAGCTCGTCGGCGAATGGACCTACGACTCGGAATGCATCATGGAGCCGGGTCAATCCCCCACGAAAGCGAAGGGGATCGAGCACGTGCGAGCATTCGGCGAGTTGTGGATCATTATGGAAGGCACGCTCGCGATGGCGGACGGCACAGAAATGAGCGTGAATATCACGCTTGGTTATGACCCACAGCGTGACCATTTTGTCGGGGCCTGCGCCTGTTCGCCCATGACGCATCTCTGGGTGTACGAAGGGAGCGACTGGGATGAGAAGCGCGACACCCTCACCATGTTCGTGCAAGGCCCGAGCATGAATCCCGATGCGGGAGGCGCGATGGTGAAGTACAAGGACGTGATCGAACTCAAGGGCAGGGACGAACGCATCATGACCTCGCACGTGCTCGGCGATGACGGACAGTGGCGATGCTTTTCAACCTTGACCTATCGCCGAAAGAGTTGACCGATCTGCCCCAGTCTCACCGCACGTCAGGCACCCCAAAGGATCGTTCATGATGTCCACCGAGACTCGATTGATCATTCAACGCACGTTCGATGCGCCGCCGGAACTGGTCTGGCGCGCCTGGACCGAGCGCGAGCATCTGCTTCATTGGCTCTGCCCGAAGGACTTTGAGGTGCTGTTCGCCGATGTCGATCTTCGTTCGGGCGGCGCGTGGCGGTCGGGCATGCGCGCTCCTGATGGCAACGAGTACATCGCGTGTGGAACCTATCGGGAAGTTCGGGAACCGCATCGGCTGGTCTTTACACACACGTGGGAGAAGAACGTCCTTGAGCCGCATGCTGAAACGATCGTCACGGTTACATTGAAAAGCGTCAACGCCGCACAGACGGAGATGACGTTTGAGCAGGTCGGCTTTGCCACTATTGATTCGCGCGATTCGCACCGGGGCGGATGGTCCGAGGCGTTCGACAACCTGCAAGCCCATCTGGCCCGAGCAATCAAAAGTCCTTCGCACTCATCATCGACAACTGACAACGATGGGAGATTCAGTATGCCGAAACCAGAAAAGGTGAACGTTGCCACCCCGAGCGACCATGAGATACAAATCACGCGCGAGTTTGACGCCCCGCGGGAGCGCGTTTTCGAGGCGTGGACCACGCCCTCGATCCTGAAGAAGTGGATGTTCGGCCCGGATGGGCACTCGCTGGAAACCTGTGAAATCGATCTGCGTGTTGGCGGGAAGCTGCGCTATGTCTGGCACCTGCCGGACGGTGGCGAGATGGGCTTGAGCGGCGAGTTTCGGGAAGTGAATCCGCCCGAGCGTCTGGTGCATACCGAATTGTTCGATCCAGACTGGGCCGGTGGCGAAACCAAGGTGACGACCGCGTTCACTGCACAAGCCGATCGCACCCGCGTCGACATCATTGTTCGATACAACAGTCGCGATGCGCGCGAGACAGCACTTCAATCTCCCATGGCTGAGGGGATGGAGATGGGCTTCGCGCGTTTGGAACGCTTGCTTGGCGCGAAGGTGTCTACATACGTGCTCGATGCTGGCTTGTAGCAACTCACTCGGATTCAGAAGCTGAGCGACAGTCCGATCAGCGGGCCGTGTTGCACGACATCCCATGTGAATAGGCGGTCACCGCTGCCGCGGCTGAAATCCTGCCCGATCGCGCGGTAGCCGAGTGAAAGCGTGGCGCGGTGGTCGAAGAATCGGAAGTCGTAGCCGAGAAGCGCAGTGGCCTTCCAGGTGTAATCGGAGTTGATGCCAAAGCCGCCGACATCGCCACCGACGAACACGTGCCAGTGGCGCGAGAACGGATACGCCAGTTGCGCACCGATGATCGGATCAAACCAGTCCACGCGATCGCGCAATCGCGGCAAGCCGGTCGGGTCGAGTTCCAGATCAAGGTTGGTGTAGCGCACGCCGGCGTAGAGATCGAATGTCGCGTTTCGCAAATCATTCTCGACGTTTTCGGGACTCCACTCCGCCACCCGGTACATGAGGCCGAAGTCCAGCAGCGTCTGCCGGTACGTCACATCCACATCGGGAAATCCGGGTGCGGTGGGGACGTCGTCCGTACCGAGTTTTGCAAACATCCCGTCAACGAAAAAGCCCCAGCGCTCGTAGCCGAGTTCCATGCGGCCGTTGAAAACGAACAGCGAGTCGGAGTCGCGCAGGACATCACGGAAGCTGGCGCTGATGTCGGCTTTCCGGCCGAGCGCGCCGAGATCACCGTCCACGCTCACCATCCACACCCACGCGGTCAGTTCAAGCCGCCATGGATCGTGTGCTTCATCCATGCCGGACAAGCCGACTTCAGCGGCATGATGCTCAAGCACAACACTTCGCGAATGCTGGATTGACGAGAAGGTGTTCGCGATCGCATCAGAGGAAATGCAGGCAAAAAGCCAGACAACAGCGATGGTGGTGATGAAGGAGTGCTTGTGTCGGTCGGGCATGGTGCAAGTCTTCCGGAAACGGGTGACAACAACTGGGTTGAATCACTGCATCAAGGCAGTGGGCGGACAGACTTGTCGGCATTCAATCGTGCGTTCACTCCGGGACGAGAAAAGCGAAAGGTTCCGCGGCTTCGAGATTTTCGGTCTGATTGCCGCCGATCATCGGGTTGTGCACGAGGTCGAGCTTGCGCACGCCGGAATTCTCGGACAGATCAAGCTCGCCGAGTTTGATCCAGACAATGCTGGGGCTGGCGGTATTCTCGAAGTAGTACACCTTGTTTTTTTGATCAGCGACGGTGCGCCAGAGCGTGGAAGACACGTGCGGTTGGTCGGGGCGTGCGATGCCGAGCGGCACGCTGGCATTACGAATGACGGCGAAGACGCCCGCAATCGCTTCGTGCGTGTCGGCGGTCTCCGGGATTTTGTTGATGTAGAACGAGGCCCGCACAAAGCGATCCGCGGGGCGGCTTGTGCCGGGCAACATCGTCAACCCGCCGATCTCCTGCCAGTATCTGTTCAGCGCGAGCTGTTCATTGAAGACCGGCGAATTGGTCATCACCTGGTAGTCACGGCCGTGATGGATTTGCAACTCACCCTCGATGTACTCGAAGATCGCCGAGTCGCCGCTGGCATCGGAGAGCGATAAGTGCACCGTTCCCGCGTGACCGCCGGGGCCTTCAACGGTCACCATGCGGTATCGACCTTTTCTGGCGTCGGCGACGGCTTCTTCGACCGTGGCGAAGTTGTCCAGCATGTACTGCGCCCAGGAACTGATCACCAGTGCCGGGCGGGTGTCATCCGCGGGTGTGTACTTCGATTCCGTGAGGTAGAGCAGGTTGGCGACCAGTCCCTTTTCGTTGAGACCGTCCATCGTGCCTGCTTCGTAACCCGAGGTCACCACGCTGCCGTATCGGCTCGTCCAGGTGACGGAGGTTTCGGGTCCCATCCCGGCATCGCGTTCCATGCCGCGCGGGAAGACCCAGAGATTGGAGAACATGTCTTCCGACCAGTCCATGCTGCGGCCGGTTACGACAAGTCCGTCCTGACCGTGGTAGACCGCGCGGGTGCATGCTTGCGCGGACGCAGGCAACAGCATCGCGGCGGCGCACAATGCCAGAAGGGCGGAGGAAACCAATAAATGAGCGCGCTGAAAATGAGTTGACGGCAGAGGACCAGTCTTCATCGTTGCTTCTCCCTTTCGTAATGACATAATTTGCGGCCCGCCAGAACGCCCAGGCCGGAATGCACTCCGCACTTCGCGGAGATCGTCAAAGATCATATCAGGACTGCGTTATAGCTGTGTCGATACAGGCATGGTTGTTCCCGCTTCACCGATCACAACCCGGCCAGGCGCTGTGCGGTGTCACGTTCGACAAGGTCATCGACCACTGGTTGCAAATCGCCCGCCATGACCGAGCCGAGGTTGTAACTCTCGCCCGTGCGGTGATCGACGACGATGTTCTCCTTCCACCGGTAGGTGCGAATCTTCTCCGCGCGGCTGCCCCGGCCGATCATCGCGTTGCGCGTCTCGGCGCGCTCCGCGTCCGCCGCGGCTTTCTGCTGTTCGTACAGACGCGCTTTGAGCAGCTTCCACGCCTTCTCCCGGTTTTGCGTCTGGCTCTTGGTTTCCTGCATGCGCACCTCGATGCCGGTCGGCTCGTGGATCAAGTGCACCGCGGTGGCGACTTTGTTCACGTTCTGTCCGCCCGGCCCCTGGGCGGTGGTGATCGACTCCTTCACATCGTTCGGGTCGAGCTCGACTTCGACCTCCTCCGGTTCGGGCAACACCGCCACGGTGGCCGTCGAGGTATGTACTCGTCCCTGTGTTTCCGTAGCGGGGACGCGCTTGACCTGATGCGTGCCGCCTTCGTAACCGAGTTGGGCCCAGACGCCCTCGCCGGCAATACTCAACGTGGCGTGCTTGAACCCGCCCATCTCGGCCGGTGCGTCCTGCAGCCATTCGACTTTCCAGCGTTTGCCGGCGGCGAACTTCTCGTACATCGCGATCAGGTCGCCCGCCCAGAGGCCGGCCTCATCGCCGCCCACGCCCGCGCGCACTTCGAGGATGACCGAGCCGATCGATTGATCATCCGCGGTGACGAGCCGTTTCTGCAACGCGTCCATCAGCGCATCGGCCCTTTCTTCGAGTTCCGGGAGTTCCTCGCGCGCCAGTTCGATGAGTTCGCGGTCCTCATTCGCCTCAACGATTGCGCGGTGCTCTTCGATCGAATTCTGCGCTTCGCGCCAAGCGCGGTACCGCTCGACGATCGGTTCGATCGCCGCTTTGCGCACCGAAAGTCGGCGCACTTCATGGTGATCGGCGAGGACATCCGGGTCGAGCAGTCGCTGTTCAAGCTCGGCGTACTGCTGATCAACTTCATCCAGCTTCCGCCGCAGATTCTCCGTCACTGATGCGCTCATGTTGTCTGCACCTCGAAGCGGTGGCCGGCCAGTTCGAGATATGCGCCGGGCATGTTCGGAAAGCGCGTCGCGCGCACCCGGCGGGCGATTTCCTCTTCTGGCATGGTCGGGTCAATACGGCGGAGCGCTTCGAATTCCTGCCGCGTGTACGCCGGCCGCGCCCATGCTTCCTCTGATTCGGGCAGCGGCTTTCCCGCGACGAGATCACGCATGAGCGATTCAAACAGCTCGATCAGGTGTTCCTGCGTGCGGCAGTGCAGTTCGTAGAGCGTTTCGCCATCGTCGACGGGAAAACGCTGCACCGCGACGATGCGCCCGCTGTCGATCGACGCGGTCATGTGGTGGCACGTTACGCCGTACTCCCGCGCGCCATCGTAGATCGCGAAGTTCGTGCAACCCACGCCGGGGTACTCCGGCGGCCCGGGATGAAAATTGATCGCCGCGATTCGTGCCTGTTTCAGGAGATCGTTCGGAACGACCCAGCGTGAGAGGTAGGAGATCACCCAGTCGCCGGACCAGTCCCGTGCTTCCTTCGGCCAGGGGTCGCCCCACCGGCCGAGAAAGGACTCAACCCGGCCGAATGTCGCCTTCGTCGTGGCCAAGGCCCGCGCGGTGTATTCATCGTCCGCCTTGCCGAGAAACAGTACGGAATGATCGCGCGGCGTTGGCATGGCACGATTGTACCGGTCGGTTGCGGGGAGGGTGGAGCCGCGGCGTGGACGCGCGGTGGACGCGTGGATCACGAGCCCGGCTTGTAGAACGGCAGGGGGACGACTTCCGCATCAACGCTGGCGCGCCCGAGATCAACCTGCAGATTGACGCCGACTTCCGTGTGCTCCGTCTCGACGTACGCGGTGGCGATCGGATAGCCGAGCGTCGGGCTTGCGCAACCGCTGGCGATCTCGCCGACCGCGCGATCGCCGTGTTTGACGGTCATGCCCTGCCGCGGACTCCGCTTGCCTTCAATCTTGAGGCCGATGATTTTCTTCTTCGGTCCTTCCGCAGCGATCTTCTGCAGGGCCTGCTGCCCGATGAACGAGCCGACGTCGGGATCATCCTCACCCTTCTTGAGGGAGACTGCGAAGTTGAGACCGGCGGAGATCGGATCGATCTCTTCGGTGATTTCGTGACCGTACAGCGGCATGCCCGCTTCGAGACGCAGGGAATCGCGTGCGCCAAGACCGATGGGCTTGATCGGCACATCGCCCGACTCGTCCGGACGAAGGTTGTTCAGCAGCATCTTTACCGCCTGGCCGGCAAACATGGCGGGCATGATCACTTCCACGCCGTCCTCGCCGGTGTACCCGGTGCGAGAGATCATGACCTTGGCGATCATCAGGTTCTTCACGGTGAACCGGAAACGCTTGAGCGTGGCGGCCTCACTGGTGAATGAAGCAAGCAGTTCCATGACCTCCGGCCCCTGCACCGCGACCATCGCCGTGCCGGTGGTTTCGTCCTTCAATGCGAACGTGAGGTCATCCCGGATCTGCTCGAAGTGCTCCAGCAGTTTCGCGCGATTCGCGGCGTTGCAGACCATGACGTAGTCAGTTTCGCCATTGCGGTATACGAGGACGTCATCCCGGCATCCCCCGCGTTCGTTGCAGATGAGCGAGTACCGCACCTGACCGTTGGTCATGCCGGCAATCTGGCGCGTGCAGGCGCGATCGAGGAACCGGCGCGCATCCTTGCCGGTAAAGCGCAGCCGCCCCATGTGCGAAACGTCGAACAGCCCGCCGCTCTTGCGCACCTGATGGTGCTCATCAATGATCGAGCCGTAGTGCAGCGGCATCTCCCAGCCGGCGTAATCGACAAGTTTTGCGCCGGACTGCTGGTGGAAGCTGTGGAAGGGCGTCTGGGCCAGTTCGGTGGTGGTGCTCATAGGGGAAAGGTATCGTCCCCAGCACGTCCGGACCAGCCGCCAGCGCTCGATTCGGGCCGAATGAAAACATCTCATCCGTCGGCGACCGTTGGGTGCCCGACTCGATCGGCTCGCAGACTCGCGATGATTCGTTCAGAATGATCGTCCTTATGGATCTGGACTCCCCCCGACTCGCGCGTCAGGTGACCGTGCTGCTGGCGGCACTGATCGTGCTGCTTGTGGTCAGTCCGGTGCTGCATCTGCTCTTCGGCGTGGTCCACGCGCCGGCAGATCTGGCGGGGATCGTGCAAACAATTGAAACATGGCGCATGGTCGGGCGGTCCGTCGCGCTGGCGCTGCTGGTCGCCTTCGGCGCCATGGCGTTGGGAACCGCGCTGGCCTGGCTGCTTGTGCGATCGCGGGTCAGCGGATTCATGCGGGGACTGTTGCTGATTCTGCTCGTTGCGCCGCTTGCCATGCCGAGCTATGTGGTCGCGTTCGGCCTGATGGCCGTCACCGGTCACGAGGGGTTGCTCAGCGGTCTCTGGCCGGCCGCGCTGCGCCCGACCCAACTGCCGGCGGTGAGCAGTTGGGTGATTCTGGTGAGTTGCACTTATCCGTACACGCTGCTGTCAGTCCGCGCGGCGTTGATGAAGGAGTGCACCACACTGGAGGAAGCCGCCATCGGCCTCGGCGCGAGCCGGCGCGGCGCGTTTCGCGCGATTCTGATGCCGCGATTGTTGCCATCCATGGTCTGGGGCGGCATGCTTGCGGGCCTGTACGCCTTGGCGGACTTCGGCGCGGTTTCACTCGTCGGTTTTGAGACGATGACGTGGGGGATCTACCACCGGTACAACACCGCGTTCGGCCTGGCGGATGCCCGGGCACTCTGCGTTCTTCTGATCGCGCTCAGCGCGTTGATGATTCTGGGGTTGATTCCCTTCCGCGCAGCGCAAAGCCGCACGACCTCCGCGGTTCCCATCCCGCCCGCGCCGATTCGGTTCGGGCGGTGGGGGGTGTTGCTGGTTGGGTTGGCGATACTTCCGCTGGCGATTGCGGTGGTCTTTCCGCTGGTGGCGGCGATCGGCTGGCTGGCGCGGAGCGACATGCCGGGAGCGGTTCTCCACGCCGCCGGTCCCGCGGCGTGGACCACGTTTCTGCTGGCTGCGTCGGCCGCAATCGTTGTTCCCGTTCTCGCGCTGCCGCTGGCGACGTTGCACGTCGGCACCGCTGGGGGCGGGTCGGCCCGGCGCTGGGCGCGCGTGCTCACGCCGCTGACGCTGCTCGGTTTCGCCCTGCCGGGGCTGGTCGTCGCCATCGCGTTGGCGGGGCTGGCGTTGCGAGTGGACCATGTGATCGAGTGGACGTTTGGTCTGCCCGTGGATGCGCGGTTGTATCAGTCGCATCTCGTTTTGCTCATCGCTTACGCGATTCTGTTTCTGCCGGAAGCCGCCGGGCCGCTCCGCGCGACGGCGCAGCGCGTTCACGCGGAACAGATCGACGCGGCGGTGCAGTTCGGCGGATCGCCGCTCGCCCGGTGGTGGCGGATCGTTCTGCCGCAGCTCGCGCCGGGATTGGCGGCGGGGAGCGTGCTGGTCTTCATCACGACCGCGAAGGAGCTGCCCGCGACGTTGCTGCTCTCACCCTTGAATGTGCAAACGCTGGCCACGCGTCTCTGGTCGGCCATGGAGGAGGTCTACTTCGCCATTGCCGCCGCCGCTGCGATCTGGCTGCTCGGGCTGGTTGTGATCGGCGTGGCCATCATTCTCATCATCGAGCGCCTGAGCGATGCGAACGATCGTTGAAGGGGTGAGGCGATGTCCGGCCGAAGAATTGCGGTGACAAATGCATCGAGCGCGGCGATCGTGCGTGTTCATACCGACACGATTTAGCGTCGACTGCGCCGTTTGCCTTTGCCGGATTTGGCGTCCTTGGTTTTTCCCTTACCGCCCCGGCCGGGCGGTTTGCCGCCACGGTCCTTGCGTTTGCCGTGCTTGATGTCTTCATCCTGCGGCAGATCGCGCGCACGCGACCGTTCGGGGAACTTGGTGATCAGGAGGTCAAGATGTCGTGATGCGAGGTCAACCGCCGCAATCTGCACCGTGACGATGTCGCCGACGGCGAGCGCCTGACCGCTGCGCGAGGCGTAGATGCGGCCGATCGATTCGTTGACCTGCCAGCGATCGGGCTTGCCGCCGGATTGCGGCATGTCTTTCATGGCGACCATGCCCTCGACGAGGAACTGCTCGATCGAGATGTACACGCCGCGGTTGGTGACACCCGTGATGACGCCGGGGAACTCGCTGCCGAGGTGGTGCTCGCTCAGGAACTGCATGACGAGGAAATCACGCAACTCGCGCTCGGCGAAGGTGGCTTCGACTTCCGCTTCACTGCAGTGTCGGCCGAGCTCGATCAACTCACCTTCATTCGGAATGCGTTCGTCGGCGAGCAAACGCTGCGTCAGGTCCTTGCGCTTCTTCCCGCCGGGCACGTTCTGTCCGTTGTCCGTCAATTCGAGGTACGCCTCGACCGCGCGGTGCAAGGTGAGATCGGGATACCGCCGAATCGGGCTGGTGAAGTGCGCGTAATGCTCGGAGGCGAGCGCGAAGTGGCCGATCAGGGCCGGGCTGTAAGACGCCTTGGCGAGCGTGCGCAACACGGCGAAGTGGATCGCGCGGACCGCCGGCGTGTTCCGGGTTGCGTCGAGCAGCCGCTGCAGGTCGAACCGATCCGGTTCTTCGGAGATGCGCTGTTTCGCCGCCATCGCGTACATCTGCAACTCCGCCAGATCGCCGTGGGTCGGATCGGGGTGAACCCGGCGCAGGATCGGCACGTGCAGGTCCTCAAACAGCCGCGCGAGCGCCTCGTTCGCCTCGACCATGAACATTTCGATGATCTTGTGCGTGTAGGCGTCGTCTTCCGGCACGGCGTCGACCACGTGACCATCATCATCGAAGACCAGTTCGACCTCCGGCAGGTTGAGTACGATCATGCCGTGCTTGTGCCGGCGTTTCTCGATGATGCGCGCGAGCTTGTTGCTGAGCTGAAGTTTTTCGATGAGCGCATCGGTGTAATTCGCATCGGTGCGCGCGTGCTTGCGGGCTTCCTTCTGATCACCGTCAATCAGCGCCTGTGCTTCAAGGTACGTCAATCGCTTGGCGGATCGGATCACCGTGGATGCAACGCGCTGGCTGATGACGCGGCCTTTGCCGTCCAGGGTGATGAACGCGGATTTGGAGAAACGGTTCACGCCCTCTTGAAGCGAGCACACACCGTTGGACAGCACCTCCGGCAGCATGGGAATCACCAACCGGGGCAGGTACACGCTCGTGCCGCGCAGTTTGGCTTCCTTGTCGAGTTCGGAATCGGGGCGAACGAAATGCGAGACGTCCGCAATGTGCACGCCGAGCGTGTACTCATCCGCCTTGGCGTCGTACTCGAGCGAGATGGCATCGTCGAAATCCTTGGCGTCCGGCGGATCGATCGTGAAGATGAACTGCTTGGTCAGGTCTTCGCGGTCCTTCCAAGGGCCCTCGGCCTGCTTGTCGAACGCCTTGGAGACCTTTCTCGCCTCGTCGATGATGGCGTCGTCAAAATCGGTGCGCAGGCCGTGGGCTTCGATCACCGCGGCAGTTTCGACATCGGGGCGGCCGGCCTCGCCGAGCACTTTCACGATTACGCCTTCCGCGAGGTAGCGTTGATCGGGGTAGTGCACGAGGTCGATGACGACCTTGTTGCCTTCCTTGGCGTTCTTGGCGTGGGGGTCGCGGATCAGGACGGGATCGTGAATCGATCGGCCATCGGGTTCGACGAACCAGTTCGCGCCGTCCTTGAAGAGCGTGCCGACGAAGTGGTCCTGGCCGCGTTCGATGACTTCGATGATGCGTCCGACGTAGCCGGACCTCCCGCCGCCGCTCCGGCCGCGACCGCCACGCACGACCTCAGCCCGCACGCGGTCACGAGAGACAGCCCCGCCGGTTTCACCCGGCGGAACGAAGAGATCGCCATCTCGGTACTGCTGATCTGGAATGATAAAACCGAAGCCGCGCTCGTTCAGCCGAAATCGGCCGGTGACTTCATCGGGAAAGTTCGGCAGGTGGACGAGCCCGCCCTGATCGATCTCGACCTTCTTCTCTTTGCGCAGCAGGCGGATTGCTTCGTCGAAAGCGTCGCGTTCATCGCTCTCTACGCGCAGATCGCGTGCGATCGCGCCGATGGTGGACGGCTGGTAGTTGCCATGGGCGAGGTGTTCGAGAATTCGGGCGGTAAATCGCAGGGGCATGAAAAGACCTTTCCGCAGCATCCTAACAGGGATCAGGGCGATTCGAATCGGCCCGGGTTCCTGAAAGCGCGGCATTTGGTACCATTTCGCGCATGATCGCGACCCGACGGACCATTCCCGAGATGCCGAGGCGGCTGCCCGTCTTCGGACTGATCCTCCTGGTCGTCTTTGCATCCGGATGTGTTCGGCGGACGATCACCATTACCTCCGAGCCGCCCGGGGCGCTGGTCTGGGTGAATGACCGCGAGATCGGTCGCACGCCGGTTGATTTCGACTTCCTCTACTACGGGCGATACGACGTGCGTCTCGAACTGGACGGCCACGAACCGCAGATGACCCTCGGCGAGGCCAGGGTGCCGCTGTGGGACTCCATTCCCTTTGATTTCGTGATGGAGTTGGCGCCCGTGGATCTCCACAGCCGGGTTCACTGGCATTTTGATCTGGAGGCGATCACGGATGACCGGGAATCACTCGTTCAGCGGGCCCGTTCGCTTCGCAGTCGAATCGATTCCGAGACCGCAGCCCCGGAATCCGCCCCGGACGTGGACTGAACCGCATCGTCGGGGCGGATTTTGCAAAAACCACCCGAAGCTTCGCGGCAATTCTCGACTGGCGGCGGGCTTTGGCGAATCATGAATGATGCGGGGTGGTGCGCCAGTGACTGACCCGGCCGGTTCTGCATGGACCTGTACTGCATGGAAAGGAGTCGCCCATGACGTGGCGTCTGTTCGGATTGAGCATCCCGCTTCTCGCGATGATCGGCGCGGGCTTTCTCACGACGGGCGATGACTCTTCACCCGCCCGCCCCCTGACGGGTGATCGCGCTGTGGATGAGATCATCCGTGAATTGTTGGAAGAGAACCGCACGTTGCGCACACAACTGGCCGATGCGAGACTTGAAGCAGAGATCGCGCAACGGGAACTGGAGGAGTTGCGTCAGTTCATACTCGATCATCACGAGTACGGCCGGGACTTCGAGGCGTACCGGTCGCTGCGCGAACTCCGTGAACGCGAAGCGCAGCAGCGGGCGTACCAGCGCAGACAGGAACGACGTGCGGAGGAGCGCGCGAGACGGGAGGAACAACGTCGCGCAGCCCAGGATGAAAAGCGTGAACGCGAGCAGCTTGAACACGAATCCCGAAAATATCGGGAGGCGGGATTTCAGCCGCTCGGCTTCGATGTGTTCGCCGGCCGAATGGCGTATCACTACCGGGCGCTTGACGCCGAGCGGACCCAACTGCTTTACGATCCATTCCTCGGCTTCTACCACACCCCGCAGCCGCGCGATGAAGTCGATTACTCCACCATGACGATTTCGGGCAGCATCGTGAACGCCAGCCGTGAAGTCCGGAACATCGGCGTGGCGATCACCTTCTTCGATCAGCACGGCAATCAGATCGGTCACGAGATCATTCAGGTCAACAATGCTCGCCCCGATGTGCCGTACCCGTTCACATCGCGAGTGGATATGGCGGCGGGACGACCGTTCGAGTCGTCCAGCACCTACGTCCTCTACGCCGATCCGGTGCCGGCGAACTGAACATGTGAAGGCATCACTGATCGCACTTCACGAGCCGGGGTGGATTCGGCTGCGTCGATGTGCCCGCCATCGGGCGGTCAGGCGGCCCGGTTCAGCGTTTCATCGCCGGAACGCATACACTGCGGTTCGATGACATCAAACTCCGCCCCCCAATTGACCGCTGACCGGGATCGAAACCGCTCACTCGCGAGAATGATCATCTTTCCGCTTCTGGTGTTGATCATTGCTGCGGGGATGTGGCTGACGAACACCGCCATGCCCGGCATGAGCGACGCCGAGCAGCGCGCGGAGATCCGTGCGGCGGTGATCGATCTCTGTGATGAATTGGCCGAGGACCGCATCAGACCGGTGGCGGAATCCACCGCCCGCCGGTTGAAGGCCCCGCCCGCCCTGCAGGAAGTACTGGGTCGTTTTCTGCGGGAAATGGTCGATCCGGATGATCTTCAGATCGTCGTCGAATCGGGCGATCTCGCCCGCCCCATCGGCGACGGACGGGCGAGTCATCATGCCGTGCTGCGCGTTGACGATCAGCCGCGCTTCAAGCTGCGTTTTCTTCATGAGGGCCGGCCCGGCGGGTATCGCTTTCTCGGCTACAAGCGCGTTGAAGATCCCGAGTCCCCGGAGTGAGGGGTGAGCCCGCCATCCGCAGCAAATAGGTCAAGTTCACGACACGGAGATGGAGTCGCACCGAATGGACGTCTGGCTGAACGGCAAGTTCGTTGATCGAAACGAAGCAAAGGTCTCGGTGTTTGACGCAGGGTTTCAGCATGCCGTCGGCGTGTTCGAAACCATGCTCGTACGCAATGGATGCGTGTTCCGTATCGAGCAGCATCTGGAGCGGCTGGCGGCATCCGCCCGCGTGTTGCGTCTGACCGAACGACTGCGCACCGATCCGCTTGCGGAAGCCGTTGAAATGACGGTGTCACGCAACAAACTCGATGCGGCCCGGGTGCGGCTGACGCTGACCGGGGGCGATCTCAATCTGCTGCAATCTTCCGGGCGAAGTTCGCAGGACCCGACGATTCTCATCGTCGCGCAGCCGCCGACGGAATACCCCGAGGCGTTTTTCAAGAATGGGGTCCGCGTCAGTATCGCTGAAAGTCGCGACAACCCGTTTCACATCATGGCGGGTCACAAAACGCTCAACTACTGGCCGCGCATCCAGGCCCTGCAACTGGCCGGCACGCAGCAGGCGAGCGAAGCGCTCTGGTTTTCCGTGAGCAATCATCTGGTCGGCGGTTGCGTCAGCAACGCTTTTCTCATCAAAGACCGGACATTGCGAACCCCCATCGCGCGCGGGGAAGAAAGCGAAGACGCGATTCCATCCTGCGTCCTGCCGGGCATCACCCGTCGGGCGGTGATCGAACTGGCGGAACGCGAGGGGCTGCACGTTGAGAAACGCATGCTCACCATTGATGATGTGCTCAGTGCGGATGAAGTATTCCTGACCAATTCGAGCTGGGGCATTCTGCCGATCGTTCACGTCGAGCGCGAGTCAATCGACTCCGGCGAACCGGGGCCGATCACGCAGCAACTGCGTCAGGCGTGGCTCGATCTCGTGCAGAATGAAACCGCGACAACGTCGTGAGCTCCCGATCGTCCGCAACGTTTCGGCAAATGCCCCGATCAATCCGCATTCGCGCCGTACAGGCCGTGTTGAAAGATGTACTCGATGACCGGCGGGTCGAGCAGATCGGTCAGCGGTTCACATCGCTGTATTCGTTCACGCACATCAGTCGAGCTGACCGGAACGTTCGGCAGCGGGACGATACACGACCGCCACCACGCCACCCGCTCCGCATCGTGATGTTCGCGCCACTGCGCTTCCAGTGACTCCGAATCATCCCAGGGCGTGCGCAACATGACCGCCGGCCGGGCCAGTTCGACGATGGTTTCCCAATCACGCCAGCGGTGAAACGAAGCCGCCTGATCCGCGCCGATCAGCAAGCGCAGTTCCGTACCGCGGCCGTGGGTTTCCTTCAATTCACGCAGCGTGTCCACGGTGTAGCTCGGCCCCTCTCGCTCCAGTTCCATCGTGGCGATTCTCGCCTTCGGGACCGATGCGACGACGAGCTTCAGCATGGCCAGTCGGTGCTCGCTCAGGGTGGGGCGCGTGTCGAGCTTGAGCGGATTGATCGCCGCCGGGATGTAAAGGATCTCAGCGCACGAGAGCTTCTCCGCCACCATCGGGGGGAGAATGCGGTGCGCGCGGTGCGGCGGATCAAATGTCCCGCCGAAGATCAGAATGCGTGTCGCTTCGGGCATGGCGTTCGTCAGTGTGGGGCGTGCGGTTTCGTGCTGCGAAGTCGTGCGGACGGATCAGAACCGATCGGTAAAGACTTCGCGTTCAATCCAGTCGGCAATGCGGCCGGCCTGCGTCGGCAGCCACCAGAACAGCAGCGCGTGCCCGAGCGGATACGACCACTTCTCCGGGCGGCCCAGCCGTTCGTGCAACTGCCGGCCGTAAGAGGCGGGCACGATCTGGTCGAGCGAGCCGTGGATCATCAGCGTCGGCACGGACCGGAGCAGCGGGGCGGTGTGATACGGATCGTACCGGCTCGTGCTCAGGTACGCCTCGGGCAGGGCATCGACCTCGACCGTTGCATTCGTCCCGCCTTCGCGACGAAGGCGCGAACCGATGTTCGCCACGCTGCTGTCGAGCATGATGCCCGCCACGTTCACTCCACCGCCGATCATCACCACCGCATCAAGATCCGGCAGCAACCTGGCCGCCACCGTCGGCGTGGCCAGCGCGCCGGCGCTGTAGCCGATGATGACCAGTGGCAGATCACGAAATTCTTCGTGCTCCTCGCGCAGGTGGGTCATCATGTCGTACACCGCATGGGCGTAGTCCGCGCCGAACTCATCGAGCGTCTCACTGATGCGCTCCGCCGGCACCAGCGAGGGTTCACGATCGGGATGCCTCTGCTGAAACCGGATCACCACGGGCGAAGGCAGCACTTCCAGCGTCGCCCATCCCCGCGCGCGAAGCGTCTCCGTCACGCGCGATTCGTACGACCGATCGCCGATACTCACCAGGTGAATCACCATGCCGCGCGGCGTGGTCGCGGTGTTCGCTTCCGGATAGTTCAGTGTGAACCGCCAGCGCGGCAGGTAGGCATTCTGCCAGAGCGGTGAATCCATCCGGCTCTGCAATTCCGGGAAGCGAGTTTCATCAAGCCGGTTCAGAACCGCCAGGTACGACGGACGGTTTTCGCTGGTCCGCACGATCAACGATTCGCCCACCACCCACATCGGCGGGTCCGCATCCGCCGGCATCACCAGCCCGAGCAGTTCGAACGCGCGGGGGTTGATCGCCAGCGCGGTCGATCGATCGCCGATCTGAATGACCGCGGGTTCGAGATCCCCATCAGCATCATCATGCAGCAGATGATCACGCAACAGTGCCGGGTAACGCTTCGGCAACGCTTCAACCGCAAACGCGATGTCTTGCTCATTCGCGGCGGTCAGCCGATTCGGATCAGCCGGCGTCACCGATGCGCAGCCGCAGATCAACATCAGCGCGACCGCCGAGACCGCGGACACCACTGACCGCTGCCACAGCGCTGCCGGCAAGAGTTTGAACTGAAAGCGACATCGGCTCTGCATGGATGAATCTTGCCCCGCCCGGGCACTCATGTCCAGACGGTCATGGCCTGATTATCAATCAGCCGCACATCATCGAGCCGGGCCGCGATCAGCGCGCGCGTCGGCCGACTGAAATCACCGACCGGCATCAGCGTCTCCGAATCCCGCACCACCGCGTAGTCGATCGCCAGATCGTGCGCCCGCAGCGTCTCGATCATGATCGCTTCCGCGGTGTCGGGCTTTTGTGCGGCGTGGGCCGCCTGGAGCGCCCGCGCCAGCCCCAGAGCGCGATCGCGCTGTTCGGGGTCGAGGTACCGGTTGCGGCTGCTCATCGCCAGGCCGTCGGGATCGCGCACCGTCGGCAGGCCGGTCACGGTCAGTCCCTGCCAGCGCGGCTGTTCCTGCTTCACCATCGCGCGGATGACGAGCAACTGCTGGTAGTCCTTCTCACCGAAGATCGCGACCGCCGGCTCGACGAGATCAAAGAGCCGCGCGACGACCTGACACACGCCGCGGAAATGCCCCGGCCGGTGGGCATCCTCCAGCCCCGGTTCCGTCGCGACCGGGGGGAGGGCGATCTCCATCGGCGGCTGACCCGGCGGGTAAATTTCCTCCGCGGCGGGGGTGAAGACGAGATCCGCGCCGATCTCCTCACACGCCGCCAGATCCGTCTCGAGCGTGCGGGGGTATCGGCTGAAATCCTCGTTCGGGCCGAACTGGGTCGGATTGACGAAAATGCTGACCACCACCGGCTCGCCAAGCGACTCAGCGTGGCGGATCAGGGCGAGATGACCCTCATGCAGCGCGCCCATGGTCGGCACGAACGCGGCACGTCGGCCGTCGAGCCAGTCGCGCAGTTCTCGGACCGTACGGGCAATCTGCATCGCCTCAGCGTCGCCGCTTCGGCCGGACCGGTCAAATCGCCGATGATGATTCATGGAGAAGATTCCGCCTGATTTCGCCGCGTAATGCGGCTACAATGAAGTATCGAAATCCACCCTTTTCCACGCCATCGGCGTGTGTCGGACCGTTTGCAAGGAGTTGACCGACATGGCTGTGACCGTCACCGAAACCGCGGCACGTGAAGTTTCCGCCATCATCAAGCAGCAGGAACTCGACCCAGCGAAGATCTGCCTCCGCGTTGGCGTGAAGGGCGGCGGATGTTCCGGCTTCAGCTACCTGCTCGACCTCACCGAATCGCAGCGCGATACCGATGAGGTGTGGCACTACGACTTCACCTTCTCCGCCAAGCCCGCCAATGAAGCCGCCGCTGCCGGCGAGGTCAACGCCGCAGATGATGGCAACGTCGCCGTCGCGCAGGATGAAGGCGAATCCTTCACCCTCCGCGTGGTCTGCGATCCGAAGAGCTATCTCTACCTCAACGGCAC
>RECV01000189.1 GCA_007693845.1 Phycisphaerales bacterium | reverse complement strand
TTTGGGGCTGCAAGGACTCTCATACCAACTGGCTCAGATTTTGGGGAGCAGGCCATCCTTATCTGCACATGCTCATGTGCTGATTGGAAAGCTACGACGATCACTCACATCGCGCAACCGTACAGGTGCCGAACCGCGCTAGGTTTGAGGTGAAGCCGCTCTAAGTCCAAAGTCTATCGCACAAGCTCCGAACGGACGAGCCGACGTATCTCATGTGCTGCGCTCGTTCTGTGGGCGAATCGAGACGCGCATAGGACGCGCACGGCTCCGCTGAAGGTGAAAACACGGCCGAAACCGCGCTTTCGAAGCGCCCCGAGCAGGATTCGAACCTGCGACCTGCGGTTTAGAAGACCGCTGCTCTATCCGACTGAGCTATCGGGGCCGGGCCATCATTCTATGGTGTTGCCGCGACTTCTGGCGACGGGCTCCGCCCCGGCCATCGGGCGTTCGCGGGGTCACGTTCTCCATATGAACATGCGGGGATGGGCGGTCATTCGTACAATCTCCTGACGCAGTCGAACCGGGTGGCCATGGCCGACTCCCGTTCGTCTCGCACATCCGCCCCCATCGGGCTGGTAGCTCAGCGGTCCAGAGCAGCCGACTCATAATCGGTTAGACCTCGGTTCGAATCCGAGCCAGCCCATTTCGTTGTGAGTCAGGATGGCTGAACTGCGTGGTCGCGACTTTTCGGCAGAGCGTCTCGTCTGGTCGCGGGGTGCGAGAGCTTCGGTGCCTTCACCACACTTGCCGATAGAACTGTTCTTCGGCCAGGTCACTCGGTGCCGCCGCGCGCGATCAGAAGCTCCACGATTTGCCGGTAGTTGTTGTTCAAGGCGAATCGCATCGGCGTGCCGCCCACTTCGTTGCGCAGGTTGGGATCAGCGCCGGCATCGAGCAGAAACTCCGCCATGTTGTACTGGCCGGCGCGGGCAGCCCAGTGCAGCGGGGTGTTGCCGTTGTTCGACTGGTGATTGATAGCCGCGCCTTTTTCCAGCAGCAGGACGGCCGATTCAACATGGCCGAACCGCGCTGCCGCATGGAGCGCGATGAAACCCTCATCATCGGTGGTGTTCGGATCGATTCCATCCTCGAGCAGGTGCCTCAACTCTTCGTCGTTGCCCCGGCTGGCGGCCCGGAACATGCTCTCACGTTCATCCGAGGTCGGTTCGCGCACATCACGCGGCTCCGGCGTCACGGGCTCGTGGTCCGGCGCTTCCGTCTGGCATCCGGCCAGCAAAGGCAACCACAGACCGATCAGCAGGGCCAGCACGCTCAAGCATTTCATCCGACGGCGGCTTTCCGTTCGAACCATGAAGACTCTCCATTCTAATGAGCAGGCGACCGGCGATCAGTCGGGCACGACGATCAAACGGCCGATCGACCACCTGTTGGCACCCTCCCTACGATAGCGTGTTCGCCGATCGTGATCGAATGCCCTTCACGGATCCCTCGCGTCATCCGCAGCCATGCCACATCAGCGTCCGGGAGTCATTCCGAAGCCGGTTCAGATCACATTGCGTGACGGTTCGATCGTGACGCTGCGCGCGATCGATCCCCGCCGGGCGGATGAGCCGGAACGCATTCTCGCCTTCGGGCAGCGGCTGTCGGCGGAGAGTCTGCAGATGCGATTCTTCAGCGTGCCGAAGATCTCCGAACACGGCGTGCGCATCGTGCTGGATGTCGATCATTACGATCGGCTTGCGATTGCTGCGGTTGAGCACGATGAAATCGTCGCCATCGGGCGGTACGCGCGCGATGAGCAGCGGCCGGAGGTCGGCCACATCGCGTTCATCGTGCAGGATGACCGTCAGGGTTGCGGCATCGGCACCGCGCTGCTGCACCATCTCGTCCGACTCGCGCGGCGGAACGGCATCACCGAGTTCGAAGGCGATCTCTACCCCGAAAACCGAAAGATGCTCAATGTGCTTCTGCACGCGGGGTATCCCACGCGGCGACGTTTCCGCAATGGATTGCTCTGCGTTTGTCTCGACATTGCGGATCTTGAACCCGACCCGGCCGAAGCACTCGACGCCATGGTGACGTGACCGAGGAGAAAATTCAACGGCGTGACGACGGCGACCGCGAGCGGGTCTTACCCCTCGTGACCGGCGAGTGCGTCGGCTTTGCCGGCGAGTTGCGTGCGACCGCGCCACCGACGCCGACCGGTCACGTGCAGCCAGAAGCTGTGCCACTGGATCAACGTCATCAGAATCAGAGAGACGGGGTGCAGGAGCACTGCAGGCATGCTCTGCGCGAAGGTCCGCGCGAGGATTGCACGCTGCGCAAGCTGGATCGCGATCGCGCTGGCCGCAAAGGTCGTCGCCAGTCCCCACCATTCGCCGCGCACCGCGCAGGCCACCAGAAACGCCCACGGCCAGATGTGACCGACCGCGTGCAGGAGTGTCAGGAAGATCAACAGGCCGACGGAACCGAGGCCTTCGTAGGCGTTCTTGGCGAAGCCGCGCCAGGTCGCGCGGAAACCTTCGTACATCCGCACGCGCAGCAGATCGGTGCCATCGAACAGATCACTCTTGTAGCCGGCCTTGCGCACTTCGCGCGGCAGCTTGATGCCGTCGTGCATGGAGTCCCGGAACGCGGCGTGCCCGCCGGCCTTGCGGTACGCGTCGCGCGTGACCATCAGGAACTGCCCGCACCCGGCCGAGGCGCTCGGATCGAGCGTTCGTCGCATGCGGATCATCGGGAGATAGCTCAGCAGGATGAACATGATCATCGGCAGGATGAGTTTCTCACTCAGTGAGCCGGTGATCTGGCGAGGGAAGGTCGAGACCATCGCCGCATCGAGCCGCTCCGCTTCGCTCAGGGCGGCACTGATCGCGCCAGGTTCGAACCGGACATCCGCGTCGGTGAAGATGAGCCAGTCGCCGGATGCAACTTTGCCCATCTGATCGCAGCCGAACTGCTTGCCGTTCCATCCGGCCGGCAACGGCTGGGTCGGCACGCGGCGCACGCGGTCATCCTGCTCCATGAGCGCGTCAAGCAAACGCGGCGTTGCGTCGGTTGAATGGTCATCGTACACCAGCACTTCCAGATTCCGGTGGGTGCTGGCGAGAATCGCCTCGACGCACGGTCGCAGGTTCTTCTCTTCATTGCGCACGGGGATACAAACGCTGACCCGCCCATTCGGGTTGCTCGGCGTGGCGTCCGGTTTCGGGCGGTGGTACAGCGCGAGGTTCCAGATCGTCATGATCAACGCGCCGGCGGAGATGATCAGGGCCGCAACCAGCAGGCCGTAAACGATCGTCATGAGATCGATTCCTTTTCCCGTTCGCGCAATCGTGATGACGGTCGTTTTTCGGAGGTGGATGCGGCGTGCGTCGGGCGTCGCGCCTCAATACCGCCCGATTTGCCGCGCAACCGCAGCCACCAGTCGTAGATCGGATTGATGCGTGCCGTCTCGCCGCCGATGAGCGAGGTGAACTGTCGGGGATCGCGCTGCATGACCAGTTCAGCAAGCCGACTCTGACACTCCTGCATGGTCTCGGTCAAGGCGCGGTGCCAGCCGGGCGTCGTATCGCGCTCGGATTCGCAGCGCGCGAAACGCACGAAAATTTCGGGTTTCTGATCCTGCCAGAACGTGTACTCGGCGGCGACGGTGAGCACCTTTGCCTCCGGGTGACTCGCCGCCAGCGCTGCCGCGCCCGGGCGCAGGCGAATCGGCTCGCGGACATCGGTGAATCGGCCCTGTGGCGTGATCCAGATCGCCGGCCGATCGTTCGCGTGAAACCATTGATCGACATAACTCTGCATGGCGTCGAGACTCGCCGGGTCATCCGGATTGATGCCGAAGATGCCGAGCTTGCGCATGAATCTGAACCTTTCGAGCTGTTCCGCATCCATGGGGGCGCAAGCGTTTCGATCGGGGAGGTAGGCCTCGTGAAGCAGCAGGCCGATGATCGGATCCCACCAACTCGCGTGGCTCATCGCGATGAGAACCGGCGCGCGGTCCCGGTTGAGGTCCCGCGCGAGGGACTCGGTTTCCCGCGCGATGCGCAGCGCGTAGAACGACTTCCGCACGAGTCGGCGGCTGTACCATGCGAATCCACGACGCACACGCGGGCTCGGATCAGCCGGAATCAGCTTGCCGCGGCGCTCTCCAGACATGCGCTCTCCTGAGAGGGTTGATGAACGGAACGGTGTGTGCGCATCTGCGGATTCTTCGGGACGATCGGCGGGACGGTTTCGCCGTGGTCCTCACGCAGCGCGTTCGCGGCCGTCACACCGCTCATCAGCACCATCGGCACGCCCGGGCCGGGATTGACGCTACCGCCGGCGAGGTACAGGTTCTTCAGCACGCGGCTGCGATTGCGAGGTTTGAATCCGCCGCGCAGTTTGCCGTGCGAAGCCAGCCCGTAGATCGCCCCGCCTTCCGCGTTATACATGCGGTCTATGTCGTCGGGTGTGAGATGGCGCTCGACGACGAGGTGTGACTCGATATCGTCCATGCCGAAGCGTTTCAGTTTGTCGATCACCGTCGGACGGTATTGCGCGAACAGGCCGTCTGCGCCATCCCAATTCTGACCCGGACGACGGTACGGCGTGTGGATCAGTGCGTAGAGCGCTTCGCCGCCTTCCGGCGCCTGGTCCGGATCGGTGCGTGAGGGGACCGCAAGGTAGATCGTCGGATCCGGCGCGGGCACGCCCCGGTGATAAATGTCGTTGAACTCGCGCTCGGAATCTTCGCTGAAGAGGAAGTTGTGGTGCGCGAGATGATCGTACTGACGATCAAGGCCGAGGTAGAGCACGACGCCGCTGCACGCGGGGGTGTACTGACTCGCGATCGCGCGCTGTTCCTGCGATGACTTCGCCGAGCCGATCAGATCGCGGTTCGTGCGCTGCACATCGCAGTTGGACACGACGGAGCGGGCGGGAATGATGCGTCCGTCTTCAAGCTCGACCGCCGTGGCGCGGTGATTGTCGTGAATGATTCGCTGCACGCCGACCCCGGTGAGAATCTCCACATCCAGTTCCCGGGCGATATTCTCGAGGGTCCGCGCGACCATGCGCGTGCCGCCCATCGCGTAGCAGCAGCCGTGGTCGGTCTGCGCCGCTGCGATCAGGGAAAGGATCGCCGGTGCCAGGAACGGGCTGGACCCGACGTACTGCAGGAAGTGTTCGCAGAGCTGTTGCAGATGGGGTTCTTTGACGGAGCGATGCACGGTCTTCGCCATCGTGCTGTGCATGCGCATCGCCATGACATCACGCAGAAGTCCGAAATCGTTCGGCGAGGTCTGGCGCATCATGTCCATCGCCGATCCGAGATCGCGGTAAAAGAAGACCCGTTCGCTCAGCCGGTACATCCGCCGGCTGTACTCGATGAAGTCCCGGTAGCCCGATCCCGGTTTCGCGGCGGGGAACTGTTGATCCATCGCATCGGCCATGACCATCGGGTCCTGATGGAGATCGATCACGGTCTGGTCTTCGAAGAGGCATCGCCACTGCGGATCGAGATTGATCAGGTCGAGGTAGTCCGCGACGTTTCGGCCGGTGCGTTCGATGATGCCGGCGATCACGTGCGGCAGGGTGAGAATGGTCGGCCCCATGTCAAAGGAAAAGCCCTTCTCGGACAGCACGTTCATTTTCCCGCCGAGATGCTCATTCTTCTCAACGAGGGTGACGGCGTACCCGTTGGAGGCCAACTCGACGGTCGCAGCGAGGCCGGCAAGGCCGCCGCCGATGACGACAACGCGGCCGTCCGATGACGCATGGCGCGACGCCCCGATCGTTCCTTCGGGATGGCCGCTACGACGTGCTGACATGAGAGTGATTCCGTGATGTGGATGGCGCGGCATGGGTCGCACGCGCGGGCTCTTCGGGAGAGGGATGAACGGGAGAAGCGGGCGGCATCGGCGCAAGCGGTCGATCGGCCGGTGGGGGATCGGCGCCGATGAGCGAACCCAACGAACCGGATCCGTACCACCAGCGCACGAACCGCTGCATAAGCCGCGCGGTCTTTCGGGTCGGCAGCTGGACATCGGGCCGCAGACGCGGGCGGGTGATGGCCACCTGCACCGGTCGGGTCATGGCGAGCAATCCCGCCTCGCCCCGTGAAACGCCCCAGCCGCTTTCGCCCGCGCCGGCGAGCGTGACCGCCGGGTGCGCGGTGGGCAGAATGCAGTCGTTGATCGTGATGATTGACGCGCTGCAGCGGGCCGCAAGCGATTTTGCGCGACGCGGATTGCCGCTGAAGATGCTCGTGGCGAGATGTTGCGTGCACCTGCGGTGAAGACTGAGCGCTTCATCGATGGAGTTGACCGGCAGGATGGCGACGGCAGGGCCGAAATGATCGCCGGTCACTAACGCCGCATCGGCCGGACAGTCTGCAATAGCGATAGGGTGCATCGTCGCGCCGATCGCCGGTTCCGCCATGCCGCTGAGACTGCGCCCACCGCGCTCAATCGCGTCCTGCGCCAGTTGCTGAACACGGGCCGCGGCTTCGGGGCTGATGAGCTTGCGCGGTCGGGCCGAGGCGGCGTGCGGCGCCAGTGCATCGAGGAATCGGCGGTAGACGGATCGTTCCACGAGGACGCGCCGCGGGGCCATGCACGTCTGGCCGCCGTTCATCGTCACGCCGTTCCAGATGGATTTCGCCGCGAGTTCGACATCGGCATCGGCGAGGACGAACGCGCTGTCACGGCCGGAGAGTTCGAGCGTGGTCGGCGTCAGCGTGGTTGCTGCGTGCTCCGCGATCGCGCGACCGACGCCGGTCGAGCCGGTGAAGATGATATGATCGAACCGCTGCTCTCGCAGCATGGCCGCACCGGCTTCACGAGTGGCTTCGGTCATGGAGAGCGTTTCGCGCGGCAGGCCGGCCCGCTGTGCCATTTCGATCAGAGTTGCCTGCGCGCGGGGACTGTGCTCCGAGGGCTTGACGGTCACGCGGTTGCCGGCCGCGAGCGCGTGAACGATCTGAATGCCGAGCAACTGCACCGGGTAATTCCATGTGGCGATGATCGCGACGTGGCCGAGCGGCTCGCGGTGCACTTCGTGACGCTGCCCCATTTGCCAGAACGCCCCGCCTCGCACCCGCCGGGGCCGCAGGAGCTTCCGGCCGCGCTTCTCGATCCAGCGGCAGCAGGCAAGCAGAGGCATCACATCGCCGGTTAGTGCCTCGAACTCGGTCTTGCCGACTTCCTCTGCGATCGTGCGGCTGAGCGTGTCAGCGTGGTCAGCCAACTGGCGGCGAAAACGGCGCACCCAGGCGATGCGATCGCGAACCGGCAGAACCGCCCAGGCGCTGCGACCCTGGCGATCTTCTCCGTTACCGGCGTGTTGGACACTTTGATGCATCTTGAACTGTTATTGTATAGACAAATGCCGCTCAGCCAATCGGACCGGCCACTTCGCGTGTTCGCCGGCCGAAAGGGTTCAGATTCGTCATCCGTGGGGCTTGTCGGTTCAGTGGAAGGGAATCGGGTAGGTTGGCCGCCGAGAACCAGCGGTGCGAATCCGAAATGGCCCCGGAGCCGAACCGATGGTGTTCGTGGGACTCGTTTCAACCGCGAGTTCTTTTGATCGTCACTCACCGCCGTTCCGGCCGGAGCCGCCTTGACATGATTCAGAACCGACAGAACACCGTGGCGGTCGTCGGCTCGGGACCCGGCGGACTGGCGGCGGCCATGCTGCTCGCGGCCTCCGGTCTCCCCGTCACGCTCTACGAAGCACGCTCCGTCATTGGCGGGCGAACCCGGCGGATCTCGTCGGGCGACTTCCATTTCGACTGCGGCCCGACGTTCTTCATGATGCCGTACGTGCTCGAGGAAATCTTCAGCGCGTGCGGCTATCGGCTCGATCAGTGCGTGGAATTGCAGCGGCTCGATCCGATGTACCGGCTCGTGTTCGGCCGGTCGGGGCAGTCGCCGCTCACCATCGACACCACGCAGGATCTGGATCGCATGACCGCGCAGCTCGATGCGATTGATCCGTTCGATTCAGCCGCGTTTGAGCGCTTCATGCGTGACAATCGCCGCAAGCTGCGACTCATGACGCCGATCCTGCGCAAGCCGATTCGCAGTTTCTTTGATCTGATCAGCCGCGATGCGATGAAGTGCGGGCCGGTCCTCAAGCCGCACCAGTCGCTCTACACCTACCTCAAGGGATACTTCCGCGATCCGCACGTGCGGCTTGCGCTCAGTTTCCAGAGCAAGTACCTCGGCATGAGTCCTTACGAATGCCCGAGTCTCTTTTCCATTCTGCCCTTCATCGAGTACGAGTACGGCATCTGGCATCCGACCGGCGGGTGCAACGCGCTGACGAACGCCATGGCGGCGTGCTGCCGCGCAATGGGCGTGGAGATCATCACCGACGCCCCGGTGGAGAAACTGGCGTTCGATGGCAATCGACTGACCGGCGTGCAGGTGCGCGGCGAGATGCGTCAGCATGATCACGCCGTCATCAACGCCGACGCCACCTGGGCGCTGAAAAATCTGATCCCCGAAACGCTGCGCGGCCGTGAGACCGACGACGCGATCGACCGGAAACGATACTCCTGCAGCACGTTCATGCTCTATCTCGGCCTCGACGGCGAGGTCGATCTGCCGCACCACACGATCTACGTCTCCAGCCGGTACGAAGAAAACCTGCGCGATATCACCGAACGCGGCCGGCTGAGCGATGATCCCTCGTTCTACATCTGCAATCCTTCGCGGCTTGATCCCACGCTCGCGCCGCCGGGCAAGAGCGCGCTGTATCTGCTGGTGCCCACGCCGAACACGAAAGCGACGATCGACTGGTCGCAAGCTGCGCCACAGTTGCGGCGGACGGCGCTTGATCATGCCGAGCGGATTCTGGGGGTTGACGGCCTGTCCCGCCGCATCGTCACGGAAGAGATCATCACGCCGGATGACTGGCGGGCCGAGCGAATCAATCACGGCGCGACGTTCAACCTCGCGCACAATCTCACGCAGATGCTGCACCGACGGCCGCAGCACAAGATGCGCGGCACCGAGGGCGTCTGGTTCGTCGGCGGGGGAACGCATCCCGGCTCGGGCCTGCCGGTCATTTTCCTGTCCTCGCAGACGACCGCGCGGTTGCTCTGCACGGAACTCGGCCGCACGTGCGTGCTCGATCAGTCGAGCGTCCCGGCGCGAGAGCCAATCGAATCTCACGCACCCCACCTCGACTTTGACGCACTGGCTCTTTCATGACAACAGATACCAACGCCCCAACGGATTTTCAGGATGCCACCGTCGTCGTTCTCGGCGCGAGCGGAGGCATCGGCTCTGCCCTCTGCAAACGACTGCATCAGCGCGGCGCGAAGCTCGTGCTCGCAGCGCGGAATCAGGATCGACTGGATGAACTTGCCGAGGCGGTTGAAGGTGAGAGCATCCCGACCGATGCGACCGACCCCGATGCGGTCGAAGCGCTTTGTGAGCAGGCCGCGGAGATCGGCGGCGGGCGCATCGTCGGGCTTGTCAACTGTGTCGGATCGGTTTTTCTCAAACCCGCGCACCTGACCGAGCCGGAGGATTGGCGGACGGTGATGTCCGTGAACCTCGATTCCGCATTCCACGCTGTTCGTTCCGGCGCGAAACGCATGATGAAAAGTGGGGGAGGATCGATCGTGCTCATGTCGTCGGTCGCGGCCCGGTTGGGCCTGATCAACCACGAGGCGATCGCAGCGGCGAAGGGCGGCGTGCAGGGGTTGATGCTCGCCAGTGCCGCCAGCTACGCCCCGAAGGGCGTGCGCGTGAACTGTGTCGCGCCGGGGCTGACCCGCACCAACGCCACCGAAATGATCTTCAAAAATGAAACGAGTCTGAACGCCTCGGTGGCCATGCACCCGATCCGTCGGCCGGGCGAACCCGAAGATGTCGCCGCGGCGATCGAATGGCTGCTCGACCCCGGACAAAGCTGGGTCACCGGCCAGATCATCGGCGTGGACGGCGGGCTCGGCACCGTCAAGGCCCGCGGCGGGTCGTAAACAGCCGGTCGGACTCAATCCGTCTTCAAAATCTCCCGCCCCGCATGAGAGCTGGACCGCCCGGCCATTTCCGCAAATGCCGCTGACAGACAGGTGACAGTCGGCTCCGATGGCGCGTGGTACGATGCGATCATGAACTGGTTTCTCGGCGGACTCATCGGATTCTTTCTCGGCGGCGCGATCGTCGGTCTCGTGCTCTGGCTGCGTACACAGTCGCAGCAGGCCTCCTTGAAGCAGCGAGCCGCCTCGCTGGATGAACAGTGCGCGAGACTGAACGAGGAACTGCGTGAAGCGCGGCAGAACGCGAAGGAAGCGGATGAACGCCGTCATGCTTCCGATGTCGAGCGCGCCCGGCTGGAACAGCAGCTCCAGGGACGCGAAGCGCAGTTCGAGGAGCAGAAGAAGCTGCTGGAAGAAGCGGAAAAGAAGCTGCTCGCGGTTTTTGAGGCGACCGGCGCGAAGCTGCTGCAGCACAACACCGACCGGTTCATGAAGCAAGCGGAGAAGTCCTTCGACGAGAAGTCCAAACCGATCCGCGAACTGCTCGAAGCGCAGAAGAAAGCCGTGGAGGAGATCGAGAAAAAGCGTGAGACTGCATACGTGCGGCTGGATGAACAGATCAAGCACATCGCGCAGTCGCACGAACGATTGAACACGGAGACGAACCGGCTGGTGACCGCACTGCGCCGGCCGGAACAGCGCGGTCGATGGGGCGAGTTGCAATTGGAAAACGTCGTCCAGCTCGCGGGCATGACGGAACACTGTGATTTCCATACGCAGGCGCAGACGGATGACGCTTCAACGCGGGATCGGCCGGACATGGTCGTGAACCTGCCCGGCGGCGGGGTGATCGTCGTGGACGCCAAAGTCTCGCTGGATGCGTACCTCAACGCGATTCAACCCGATGCGGATCGTGAACAGGAACTGACCCGGCACGCGCGGCAGGTGGAAACGCACGTGCGGCAGTTGGCGTCCAAGGCGTACTGGAATCAATTTGACCGCACGCCACGACTGGTCGTCCTGTTCATGCCGCTGGAGTCGGCGTTGCACGCGGCGCTGGAGATCAAGCCGGATCTGCACGCTGAAGCGATGAAACAAAACGTGCTGATCGCAACGCCCACGCTGCTGGTCGCCACGTTGCGAGCAATCGCCTACGGCTGGCAGCAGGAAGCGATCGCAGAGAATGCCCGTGATATTGCGGCCGTCGGCCACGAACTGTACGACCGACTGGCGAAGTTCACCGAGCACTTCGAACGAGTCGGGCGGGGTTTGAACGGCGCGACCGATTCGTACAACAAGGCGATCGGCTCCCTTGAATCCCGGGTGCTGGTCAGCGCGCGGCGGTTGCGCGAGTTGCACGCCACCACGGCGAAAGAGATCCAGTCGCCGCCCCCGCTTGAAATCGAAGTCCGCGATGTCACCGCGCCGGATTTACAGCGGTCGGCGATCGAAGAGACCGGCGAGAACGCCTCTCGTGGCGGCGCGTAGAGCGGGGCCGTCTTCAAAGTGGCAGGAGGATCAGGTCAGCTTCCGGCGACCTGTTGCGCATCGGTGTCCGGCTGTTCAGGGCGTTCCGGTGTGAAATCTTCCTGGCGATCGCGCCGCTTCCGATCGCGATCGCGCGCAACTTCCGTTGCGGAGGGGCGTCGAAGCAGCACCGGTTCGCCGATCTCCAGGCCGTCGAGAATCTCCGCATAGAGTTCGGAGGAGCGTCCGGTTTGAACGCGGCGCGAGACGAAGCCGTCCCGAGTGGGGATCCAGACGAACGATTCGCCCCGCTCCCGCTGCACCGCATGGACGGGCACGTAAACGGCATCTTCAACCTGATCGACGAGAATCTCAGCGCGGCAGCGCATGGATGGTCGGAGCGTGTTTTCGTTGCCTCCGGTCAGGAGAATGCGAACGGTGTAGTCCCGTCGATTGGGATCGCGCCAGCCGCCGGTCTCCGCGAGGACGCCGACGTTGAGCACCTCGCCCTCAATCGGCACGCCGGGCCGGGCATCGGAGACGACCCGTGCCTTCTGGCCAGGCCGGATCAGTCCGCTGAGGGCTTCGTTGACCTTGACCGCGGCGATCATCCGCGAGGTATCGGGAAGCACCATCACCAGTTCGTTGCGGGAGAGTTCGGTCCCCACCTGCGGCGGGTCGGATGAACTGCGGCGACTGCCCTCGATGCTGGAGGCGTACACGACCAGGCCGTCCGATGGAGCACGCACCGTGGTGTATTCGAGCTGCTTGACCAGATCCTGAAACCGCTCACGTCGGCTGTCGAGTGTATGACGTCGACTTTCCAACTCGGCGCGCGCGGTTTCGAGTTCCGCGGCGTGGCGTTGCTTGACCCGTTCCAACTCCGCGACGGCCTGTTCCACGTCCGATGTCTTCTGCTTCAGTTGTTGAATGTAGGTGTAATTCTCGTACACCTCGATATTGAGGCGGGCCTCTTCCAGCCGGGCCCGGGCTTCGATCTTGGAAATTCGGTCACGCTGCATTTCATCGCCGCTGATGAACTCCTGTGCATGCAGTCGTTGAGAATCCTCGTACCGTTCGGCGAGGCGTTCAAAGTTGATCTCCGCCGTTTCCAGGGCGAGCTTCAGTTCCTGTCGGCGGGCGACGACCTCGCCCTTTTCCCATGCTTCGAGAGCAAGTGTGGCCAGATCAACGGCAAGCTCAGCTCGGTCGGTCTCTGAAGCGGCGGAGCTCTGACGAATGGCGAGCGTTGCTTCGGCGGCGGTGAACTGCGCCTCGGCGCTCCGGAAGGCGTCTTCTGCATCCTTGATCCGGTTCTGCAGGTCCTCATCGTCGAGCTTCATGATCACATCGCCACGCGATACGGTTTCGCCTTCGTCGATGATCTCCATGATGACCGCGCGGGTTTCCAGCCGGTTGCGGATTTCGATCTGCTGAAGGGCGACCAGTTCACCCGAGGTGGGGATCACGATCTCAAAGTCGCCGCGCTGGGTGCGATAGAGATCATCGGAGTCCCATTGGGCATCCGGTGAGCCGGCCTGTAGCCACAGCACGCCACCGGCGGCACCGAGCAGAAGTACGACGAATGCGAGGATAAGCGGAAAGCTCATCCCGCCGCGAAGTCGCCGATGGCCGGGCGATGTTCGCTGAAACTGGAAGAGCTTGGTTGGGCAATGCATCATGGTAAAAACACTCGAAGAGCTGACTTTGTTCGCGCCGGTTTCGGACTTCCCCGCTCCGACGTTCGCTGTACCGATCCGATCGCGTGGCTCATCTCACTCTGTCGAACTCGCCTCCTGGAGCCGGTTCCGGGCGACCTGCATGCCTTCCAGCGGTTCGATGGTTCCGTCCGGGCTGACGCGCAGTTGGCCGGTTTCGAGCAAGTAGTTCAGAACCGCCACCTGGAGGTCGCGCCGGGCCGCATCCCGTTCGTCGAGGGCCCGTAACAGGTTGTCCACGGCCTCACTTCGGTCCCGCGCTGTCGCTCGATCCGGGGCGGCTTCGATCGCTTCCTGATTCGTCTCGGCCACCCGGACGTTCTCATCCTGAATCTGCAGACTGAACAAGGCGCGCTCAATGTTGCGAACAGCACTGCGGACTTCAATCGCAATGTTGTCGCGAAACTCATCATAGGCGCGAAGCGACCTTTCAAGACTGATTTGCGCCTGTCGAACGGAAATGCGTTCGATCTCCCGATCCAGCGGCAGGCCGAAGGTCACGCCGACTTCAAAGGAGGTGTCTCCGGTACTGAAATCCAGCCCGGCCCGATCCTTGCTGTCCGTGGTGGGGATCAGCACCGAGCCGCCGAGATTCAGGTCCGGCAGCAGGTTGTTCTTGGCATTGCGCAGCCCACGCTGGGCATCGTCAAGCTGATCACGGCGGGTCTGCAGATCAAGCCGGTAGCTCATCGCGGCGTGGACGGCCTCATCGATCGTCACGTCCGGGGTGGGCAGATCGATTTCGTCGCTGACGATGATGACTTCGTCATCGGGGTGGAGTCCGAGCCGAATCTTAAATCGATCAATGGCAAGCCGGTAGCTTTCACGCTGGCGGTTCAATCGGTCCCGAGCAAAGAGGGTGTCCTGCCGCGCGCGGGCGAGGTCAATCGGGGTTTCACGGCCGGTCTCGACGAAGGCGCGGGCCCGACGCTCCAATCGTTCGAGACTCTCCACGCCCCGTTCAGCATTCTCAATGTTGCGCGCCTGAACGATCAGGTCGAGAAACTGGTCGCTGATATTGAAGAAGAAGATGCGTCGGAAGCGTTCGAATTGACGTGCGGCATAGATCAAGTCCCGCTCCGCCTGAATGCGATCCTCCCGCGCGATCTGGCCGGCACCGCGCAGCAGCGGGACGCTGCCGGAGAAAATCAAATCTGCCGACTGGGTTCCCGGGCTGGAGACACGCGAGTGCAGATCTTCCGCCGCTTGCGCCAGGAACCGGGCGGAGACTTCGCCGCCGTAGGGCAGGCGCTGCGTCACGCCGAATTCATTGACGATCGAAAGCGAGGTGTCGAAGAAGCCGTCATCGCCATCGGCGAAAATCTGGGCCGAGACATCGTTGAAGAAGCGGGGGCCCCAACGATGTCGCTCGATCAGGAGCCGGAGCGCGGCCAGAACGTACTCTTCCTCGGCGAAGCGGTATTCCCGGCTGTTGCTCATTGCCAACTTGAGGGCGGTGGGCAGGTCAAGCCGGGTCGCATCTTCGCTCGGGGCATCCGGCAGGATCTGCAACCGGTCCGCCAATGAAATTGCTTCCGCACGGGGGGTGAAGGTGATCTGCGAGGCCGGCGGGTTGGTCGTCGGTAGTCGCTCGGCGTGGATGTCCCTTGATCGGTCCGGCCGGGATGTTTGTGCGACCTCGCGGTGGACGGCCGGCCGCAGGGCTTCGCCCCCGAGATCGTCCGTCGACTCATCGATCAGTGCGTCGAGCTGGCGATCAATCCTCTCCAGCCCGGACTGGCACCCGGCGGGAATCGGCACCAGGATCACGCAGGTCACAGCACCCAGCAGAACCCGGGCGAGGCGGTGCGGCAAGACGCGTTTGAATCGATCTGGAGGGATGCACATGGCGGCGGGCGTTGGGTCTGATGGCAAGGCGTTCTTCGACGGTCTGTCCGGTCATTCCAGAACGGCGTTCGATAGAGCGGTGGTCGATCCGTTGCGGGGTAAGCGCGGGGAGGAAGCGTGAGCAGGGGCCCGCCGCCGCCCCCAAATTCACCCGGGCAATCGGATCGAAAAGGCCCAGTATCATCGGCCAGAAGGGACGAATCAGACGAACCTCACGGTCAGAGATCCGTCTGGAGCATATACCCTGCCTTGCGGGTGACGTTGCAAAGTCCGTGAAACCCATCACAATTCGGCCTTTGAAGGGATAACTCTCCATGCCGCAAGTGACCTACAACGGCCAGAGTTTTGCTCTGGACGGCAAGAAGTTCTGGATTCTCGGGGCGTCGATCCACTACGCCCGACACACACCGCGGGAGTGGGGCGATCGCATTGCCGCGGCTCGTCACGCCGGGTTCAACACGATCGAGACACCCTGTCCGTGGGCTCTTCACGAACCCCGCCGCGATCGTTTCGATTTCGACGGGGATCTGGATGCCGCTCGTTTCATCGAAACTTGCGCCGAGCAGGGCATGCGGGTCATCCTTCGTCCCGGCCCGTTTGCCGGGGAGGGCTACGACGGCGGCGGGCTGCCCGCCTGGCTCAGTGAAGTGCCCGATCTGCGCGTGCGAGAATCCGATGAGCGATTTCTCGAACGGGTCATTACCTGGTACCGCCGACTTTTCGAACGGCTCGCACCGCTGCAGATCACCCAGACCGGCGGCGCCGCCGAACGGCGAGGCGGGCCGATCATGCTCGTCGGCGTTGAGCACGCCTGGTTGTGCTCCAACGGCAAACAGGCGCAGGGATATCTGCGTGATCTGACCCGAGTGCTGCGCGAGTGCGGGGTCAACGTGCCGCTGATCAACACCAACGATCTCTGGCAGGAAGTGCCGGGCACCATCGACACCTGGCGCGGCCGGGATGATCTGTTCGCCCAGCTTCGTCAGCTCCGGACGATCCAGCCGGATGCGCCGCGTTTGTTGATGTCGCTCTCCTCCGCCGATTGGCCGCGGTGGGGGACCGAGCGCAAATCGCTTGAAGTGCCGAGCGCCGATGAATTGATGCGCCGGACGGCGCAGTGTCTCGCGGCCGGGGCGCAGCCGGTCGTCAATCCGTTCAGCGCCGGCACGTTCTTCGGTTTTCGGGCCGGTCGTTTGCCGGGCGGCGAGGATGGCTTTCTCACCAGCACCGCCGCGGCCGGTCCACCGCTCGGCGAAGCCGGCACGCCCGGCGCGAGCTATCTCCCGTTGCGCCGATTGATCCATTTCGCGCGCCATTTCGGGCATGTCTTTTCGGAGTTGGACCCCGACTACCAGCCGGCCACCCTGGCCCTTCCGGATCAGGATGCCCGATCCGGACGCAACGCGGATGGTCCGCCCACCGTCACCTCGCTCCGGGGTTCACAGGGCAGTGTGGTTTTTCTGTTCCGTCAGCCGGGCGATACGAAACCACGGACCTGCTCGGTTGTTCTCGACAACGGCATCCGGCTGCCCGTGCCTCTCGGCCGTCAGCCGGTTTCCTGGCTGTTGCTCGATGCGGATCTCAGCGGGGCGGGGCGGCTGGACTACACGAACCTCACGCCGTTCGCGATCGTCAACCGCTCGATACTCATTCTGTACGGCCCGAAGAGCGCGGAGGCGATCTTCTCGATCAACGGCACGCCGATGGGCGGGAAGGTGCCCTCGGGAGTCAAGCCGAACGTCATCACCCACAAGGGCATGACCGTGGTGCTCTGTCACGAAGAGCAGGTCGACACGCTCAACTACGATGAATCATCGGTCTATCTCGGCGTGCGCGGGTTCGACGAAAGCGGCTTGCTGATTCGGGCCGATGAAAGCGCCAAGCCGTGGGTCGTCGATGCGGATGGCACGGTGCGCGCGATCGGTTCGAATGAAGAGTCGGGCGGCGTGAAAACGAAGCGGACCCGGACGCGCAAGTCGATGTCGCTGAAGGACTGGTCCGCCGCACCGGCCGTTGAACACGTCGAAGGAACCTCGCCTCGTTACGCCACTCTGGGCGGCCCTTGCACCCTGATGTCCTGCGGCGCGCCGGTCGGTTACGGCTGGTACCAGGTGAAGATCAAGAGCAGCAGCGCGCGCAAGCACCGGGTCGCGCTGCCCGAAGCGGCCGATCGTGTTCATCTCTACCAGGACGGGTCACTGCTCGGGGTCTTCGGCGAGGGGCCGCACGCACAGAACGGGCCGTTCGAGCTGTCACTCGGCAAGGGCGAAGTCACCCTGACCGCGCTGGTTGACAATCTCGGGCGGTTCGCGGACGGAAACGAGCTCAACCAACCTGCCGGCTGGTACGGTCACCTCCAGCGCGTCAAGTCGCTGCGGACGAGCAAGCCCAAGATCGAGGATCGCGAACCGATTGATGTCTTCGGCGTTCGGGGCTATCTCTTTGGTTGCGCGCTGGGGCAACTCAGCGAACGTCAGCAGGTCGTCTGGACGTTCAATCACCGCAAGAAATCACCTATCCTGCTTGAGATCACCGACGTGCCGGGCTCGGGCACCTTCCTGCTGAACGATGAGCCGATCGCCTACTACCCGGGACTGACCGGGCGGGGCAGTCAGCGCATCATGCTCGGTTCAGAGCGGCAGGAGGCGTTCAAGCGGGGCGGGAACGAACTGCGTTTTGCACCGGATGACGGATTCGCCGACGCGGCGGAGGAGATGCTCAAGCGGGCGAACCTGTACGAGTGTGACGATGAACTGACCGCCACGGCCACATGGTCGTTCGCGAAATGGGAGACGCCCCAGACGGAGACCTTTACCCCGGTCACCAAGTCCGGCGCGAAGTCGTTCCGGGGGCAGCCCTGCTGGTGGCGGAACACGTTCAACCTCTCGCCAGACAAGTTCATTATGCCGGCCTGGCTGGACACCAGCGGTTTGAGCAAGGGGCAGGTGTTGTTCAACGGCCGCGCGCTGGGACGGTACTTCACCGCCGGTCCCAACGGCAAGGCGGTCGGCCCCCAAACCCGGTTGTACATCCCCCGAAGCTGGTTCCGTGAGAATGATCAGAACGAACTGGTGATCTTCGATGAGCACGGCTTCGATCCGGCAAAAGTGGGACTGATCTTTCATCCCACCGGCGATCTGGATTGATCGCGCCGCCACCCGCCGCATAAAGTGATTGTTCGTGAGCAATCCGAAACTCCGAATCTCGCCCGCCGACATGGTGCAATTGCTCGATGAGCATCACGTGGCCGTTCTGGCGGACGATCCTCGATTGCGGCGACATTTCACGCGGGTGATGATCGAGCATCTGCGCGCGCTGCCGGAAACGGACGTCGTCTCGATCGATGGCACACGTCTGGTCGATCTCCCCTCAATTGCAGGTGAATTGACCCGTCTGGCCGATCGTCCGGCGGGGCACGTGGAGCGGATGACCATCGATGATGTGATTGACCTGCTGCGCGACTGGCCGGGCACGCCGCACCACCGGTATTTCTTCTGGCGTGATGCGGATGTGCTGCTGGATGCGGATGTCGATCTGTTTGCGGAGCTGGTGAATGCACTCTTCGCCGTTGCTGCCGAAAGGGAGCATCTGAACGCCGAGCCGTTGATTCTGCAACGCGCGATTCTGGTGGGCAACGCGAAGCTCGGCGCGTACGCTGAGGACGAGAACGGTCAGTTCTTCCGCTGGCGGGAAGATGAGGACAGCAGCAGTCCGTTCTGGGAAATTCTCAGTTGCGTCGAACGGCCGCCGGTGATTACCTACCGGCTGGATGACTGACCGCGATTCCATGCCCCCGGACACCGGTGAACGGCGCGTTCGGTTTGACACCGCGGGTCCGGTCCTCACAATACGACCCCGACGCCATGCCCACGCCCCACGAGGACTTTGAGAACCTGCGCGTCTTCCGTCACCCGCTGATCCAGTTGAAGTTGACGCAAGCGCGCGATCACCGAACGCCGACGCTGCAGTTTCGGCGGCTGTTGAATGAGATCGCGGGATTGATGACCTACGAGGTCAGCCGCGAGTTCCCGACCCGCGAGATCGAGGTGGTCACCCCGATGGAGAAGACCGTCGGCACCGCGCTCGCCAAGCCCGTCACGCTCGTGCCGATTCTCCGAGCCGGGATCGGCATGACCGACGGCATCCTGAACGTGATGAGCGAAGCCCGGGTCGGACACATCGGCATCTACCGTGATGAGCAGTCGCTCAAGCCGGTCGCGTACTACGCCAAGTATCCTCCGGATATCGCCGACGGCCCCGTCCTGTTGATCGATCCGATGCTCGCCACGGGTGGCTCAGCGATTCACGCGGCCCGGGAGCTCAAGGAACGCGGTTGCCGGGATATTCGTCTGATCTGTCTCGTCTGCGCACCGGAAGGGGTGCGTGCGATGGGCGAAGCGCACCCGGACCTGCTGGTGTACACCGCCGCGCTCGATCGACAACTGAACGACCGGGGCTACATCCTGCCCGGACTGGGCGATGCAGGGGATCGGATTTTCGGCACCCAGTGAGCCCGCTCCGCCCAACCGGTTCAGGAGGCACATCCCGGCTGTGTGGATCGAGTCTGGGCATTTCATTGATTCCGGCGGATTCACGCCGAAATTTGGTCGGAATGGCGACGCCGGCGTATCCCGTGGCTTGACGGGGCACGCCGATCTCGCGACACTTGAAGTTTCAGCCGTTTGAGGCGGCACCCCAACCACGCCTTGAATTCGCCCCCTGCCCAACCAGCGGCAGTCTAGGGCACGATGATTGGAGATTTCGTATGGCAGTTCGTTCAGGAGCGGGCACCGGCGTCATCGTCTCGCTGGTCGTCTTCATCATGACCACCGTCGCGATGCTGGTTGTCGCCATTGTCTTTTACACCAGTCTCTCCGAAGCCAACGATGCAAGAGAGAGCGCCGAGCGCGAACTCAACCGCTTCATCGCCCCGGCTGAGCAGAATCAGGATCGCTTCCAGCGGCATATTGCCGGCGCGACGCAGCAGAATGTTTCCGTCGCGGCCTACCTGGACGGCCGGATTCGCGACACCATGCGTTATGTGGATGGCGATCCGAATGCGACCCTCGACCGCACCCGCTCTCGACTCATGCGGTTCGGTGTCGGCGAAAATGATGTCGTTGCCAACGTGCTGCAGGAACAGTACAACACCCTCGAACAGCGCGGCGATCGGCTGGCCGAACTCACCGGCCGTCTCGAACGACGTGAAGACGAACTCTCGCAACTGAACCAACAGATCGCTTCAATGCGTCAGCAGCACCGCGATGAATTGGATTTCGTTCGTGGACGCATCGAAGAATACCGGCTTGCGGCGGAAGATTACCTCGACGAACTCAATCGGACCAAGCGCACGATGGAAGAATCCGTCGATCGACTCCGGGATCGCTACGAAGGCCGGGTCGATGAACTCGTGGACGAAACCGACGATTTGAACCGCGAAATCGTCGTGTTGCGAGATCGGCTGGATGATCTGCAACAGCGCGTCAGCGCCGATCGAATCCGTGCGCAGGACCCGGATACGCTTGTCGACGGCCGCGTCATCGAAGTCAGCGGCGCGCGGGATCAGGTCTTCATCAATCGAGGAAGGGCGCACCGGATCGTTCTCGGGATGACCTTCGAAGTCTACGAAAACGCCAGCGCGATCCGCGTCGATCCGCAGACCGGTGAGATGCGTCGCGGCAAGGCCAGCATTCAGGTCATCAACGTCGGCGAACGCACCGCCACCTGCAAGGTCATTCGCTCCGTTCCCGGTCGACCGGTGGTCCCCGAAGACGTCATCGCCAACGCGGTGTACGACCCCGACTATCGGTTCAAGTTCCTCGTGCATGGCCGCTTCGATATCGACGGCGACGGTCGCGCTACTCAGGCCGAGGCGGATTACATTCGCAGTCTTGTCATGGAATGGGGCGGCGAAGTCGTCAGCGGCGACCAGTTGCCGGGCGACCTGGACTTCCTGGTGCTCGGCGTTGAGCCGACCGAACCGCTCCCGCCCGGCCCCGACGCGACGCAGGCGATGATCGACGACTGGGCCCAGGATCGTGCGGCCCGCGAAACGTACCTCCGTCTCTTCCGCCAGGCGCGCGATGCACAGATTCCCGTGCTCAATCACAATCGGTTCCTGATTCTGATCGGCCACACGCCGCGTTGAGCGGCTGACGCAGAGAGCCACCAACCAACCAGCATCATGTTCATGCGGCTCCTTCGGGGGCCGCATGTTTTTGTGCTTTCGCTAAGGTATGGACGGGTTCGATTGTTCGTTGCACCGTCACTGTCCGCGCTGGTCATCACGTATGTCGAAGAAACGCGCTTCATCCCGACTCACGCATCTCAGTCAGTATCTCGCGCTGCGCGGCGTTGCGTCGTTCATGCAGTGCTTTCCCCCCGATCAAAACCTGCATACCGCTGGCACCATCGGTTCTCTTTACGGCCGACTTGGCGCGAAACGCCGCCGCCGGGCGGAGCATAATCTGCGATTGAGTTTTCCCGACTGGCCCGAGGCGCGCGTGCACGCCGTGGCGGAAGAATCACTGCAGCATATGTTCCGCCTGTTCATGGTCGATGCGCTCGTGGTGCACCGGATCATCACGCCCGCGAGTTGGCCGCGGTATATCAAACTCGGAGGATCGATCCGGCCGATCATCGACCGCCTGATTCGCGGCGAGCCGATGATTCTTGTCACCGGGCACTGCGGCAACTGGGAACTGCTCGGACACTTCTTCGCGCTGATCGGCTATCCCGTGGTCGCACTTGCCCGGCCGCTGGATAACCCTTACATCAACGACTGGCTGCTCAGGATCCGCGAAGCCCGCGGCACGACGGTCGTGACCAAGTGGGGCGCGACGCCCATTCTGCAGGAGACGATCGAACGGGGCGGGCGTGTCGGCTTCATCGCCGATCAGAACGCCGGCGACCAGGGGCTGTTCGTGCCGTTCTTCGGCCGCCTCGCGTCGAGTTACAAATCCATCGGACTGCTGGCCATGCGGTACGACGTGCCGATCGTGGCCGGCCACGCCCGGCGGATCAACGGGCGGCTGACGTATCAAATTGACTGCACCGATTGCATCGAACCTTCCGACTGGGCCGATCAGCCCGACCCGCTTTTCTACATCACCGCCCGCTTCAACCGCGCGATGGAAACGATGATTCGCGCTGCGCCGGAGCAGTACCTCTGGCTGCACCGGCGATGGAAGAGCCGCCCGAAACACGAACGCAAAGGTGAGCCGATCCCGGAGAAGCTGGTGGAGAAGTTGCGCGTTTTGCCGTGGATGACCGAACCGGAACTGGATCGCATCGTCGAGCACACCAACCACCCGCCTCCGGCTCCCGAGTGACCGCAAGTATGCCGTCGCCGTCGCCGTCACGGTCACAATCTCAAATCTCAAATCTCAAATCTCAAATCTCAAATCTCAAATTGCCCTCCCCGGAAAGTCGCACGTGCCTCCGGATGATTGCCAGTCAATCTATTTCGTATTTTAGCTAAATTTATGACTCAGTTTTCAGCAGGTGTCGCGGGTCGATCAAAGGGAGTTGAACGCGCAATGGATGACTCAGGATGACCAACCGGCCAGCCACAACCGGCCGGTCAGGCGTGGGGCAGGATTCGCGTGAATTGATCTGGCCGCGCCGACGCCGCTGGTCGCGCGAGAGGGGCTCAGTTTGCGACGAAACCGCTATCATCGCGCCATGAGGCGAGCAGTGTTCATGCCAATTCTGATCCTGCTGCTGTCAGGTGTTCTCGGGATACCCGCGGCTACGGCGAGCGATAACTTCGCGCCGATTCCACCGCTCACCGATGAACAACAGATCCGCCTCGAGAGCGCTCACGACGGGCGCGATTACCGTGAGGAGGCATTCTGTGCCCTGGTCGAGTCGGCGCGCACATGGGAAGCTGCCCGCGTTCTCACGCATTTCCCCCGCGCGCCTGATCTGGAAGCATGGATTGCCGACCCGGACGAACATCGCGGCACGATCGCGCGGATTCGCGGGCGGCTGGAACAGCGCGTCTCGCTCGAACCGTCGTACGACGTTGCCGAGGAATGGTTCGTCCGCGATGAAGCGGGCACACCATTGATCGTGTACGTCGTGGGGGACGTTCCGGCTGAAGTGCGCGAAGGGCGGCCGGTGGATCTCAACGCGCGGTTCTACAAGCGCATGCGCTTCACCGCGCGCGATGGTCGGGAGTATGACTACGCCGCGTTCGTCGGCGCGCACCCGCGAACGGTGACCCCGACCGGAGCGTTGCAACAGCTCGGAATCGTGGTCATCCCGCTCGCATTGTTGCTGCTGGCATTCTTTCTCCTGCTGATTTACGTTCGGTCCCAACGGGCCAACCGGACGCCCCTGCCCCGGCCGGCGCGAACCGATGAAATCGAATCGCTGGACGAGGGCGGGCCTTTACCCGATGATCCGGCCGAGGCGCTCGCGGAGTTGCGGCGCCGCGCGCAGCAATCGTCCCGATGACCGCACGCACCGTGAACACGTCATGACCACCATTGAAGTCAACCTCGCCGATCGGCCGTACGACATCGTGATCGAATCCGACGGGCTCAACAATCTCGGTGAACGAGTTCGCGCCGTCGCGCCGGCCCGGCAGGCGATGCTGATCGTGGATGATTCGGTGAAGGATTCGCACGGCAACGCGGCGGCGGCATCGGTTCGGAATGCGGGATACGACGTCCACATTCACACCGTGACGGCCTCGGAGCAGAACAAGTCGCTCGAGACGGTGCGCGGCCTGTACGACGCCATGCTCGCCGCCGGGATCGATCGCACTTCGCCGGTGATCGCGGTCGGCGGGGGGATCGTCGGTGATACGGCGGGATTCGCCGCCGCCAGTTACCTGCGCGGCGTGCCTTTCATCCTCGTCCCGACCACGTTGCTCGCCATGGTCGATGCGTCGATCGGCGGGAAGACGGGCGTCAATCATCCCCTGCCCGGCGGAGGGCTGGGCAAGAACCTGATCGGCGCGTTCTGGCAGCCCCGGCATGTTCACATCGATCCGCAGACGCTGACCACACTCGATGATCGCGAGTTTCGCAGCGGGATCGCTGAGTGCATCAAGCACGGCGTCATCGCCGATCCGGATCTGCTCGCGTTTCTCGAACCAAACGCCGCGAAGATTCTCAAGCGTGATGATGCGATCCTGACCGAACTCATCGCGCGCAGCGTTCCGATCAAGGTGAACATCGTCGTGCGCGATGAAAGGGAAGCGGGGGAACGGGCGCTTCTGAACCTCGGCCACACCTTTGCCCACGCAATCGAAGCGATGCCGGAGCTGGGCCTCCGGCACGGCGAGGCGGTGGCGATCGGTCTCGTCGCGGCAGCGCACGCTGCGGGGGAACTGGAACTGCTTGAGGATGAGGACCGGGCACGAATCGCCGCGCTGATCGAAGCGTGCGGCCTTCCCGTCCGCCTGCCGCGTGAGGTCGCGGCAGATGATCTGCTTCGGCTGATGCAGTTCGACAAGAAAGCGCGTGACGGCGTGGTGCGGCTGGTGCTGCCGTTTCGGCTCGGTGCAGCGCGGATCGTGGAAGACACGCCGGCGTCCGTGACCGAACGTGCTTGGCGCGCGGTCGGCGCGAAGTGAGTCATCGTCGGGGGGCTTGGATCGACCAGCAGCATCACCCGGTCGTGAATCCGACCCCGAGGGAACCGAATCCCCGCTTTCCGGTCAATCCCGCGATCATTCAAGGCGTTGCGCGGAGGGTTCCGATAAACCTCGTGGCAACGATTTCTCAAGTATCAGCAACCAGGTTCCAAGGAAGAGCCCGTGCGGACGATCGCTCTTGTCAATCAGAAAGGCGGCTGTGGGAAGACGACCACGGCCATCAATCTCGCTGCGACCTTCGCCCGAAGAGGCGTGCGCACCCTGCTTATCGACATGGACCCGCAGTCCCACTGTGCGGCCGGACTCGGGGTACCGGAGGCCCATATCGAAAGCGGCATTGCCGAGGCGATGCTGCACGAGAACCCCGCGACGCTCGATCCGGAGGATTATCTCTGGAAAGTCGCCCGGAATCTCGATCTCATTCCCAGCACGACCCGGCTCGCCGGGCTGGAAGCCCCCACCGGTGGGCTGCACCAGCGGCCGGACCGGGATCGTCGGCTGGAATACGTTCTGTGCGGATTGCGTGATCGCTACGACCTCTGCCTGATCGACTGCCCGCCCACGATCGGCCTGCTGACGTTCAACGCGCT
>RECV01000291.1 GCA_007693845.1 Phycisphaerales bacterium | reverse complement strand
CTGCCGCAAGAAGCCGGAAGAATGGACCAAGTGTTACCGCGCCAGCCCGGCGCAGAAGGTTGCATCATGAAACTCTTGTTTCTCTGCACGGGCAATTCATGCCGTAGCCAGATGGCGGAAGGGTGGGCGCGACATTTGAAGAGCGATGTGATTGAGCCGTATTCCGCGGGCATCGAAAAGCACGGCCTGAACCCGCATGCGGTCGCGGTCATGGCCGAGGCCGGGGTGGATATCAGCGGCCACACCAGCAAGAACCTCGATGAACTGTCCGATGTGCCGTTCGATGTGGTCGTGACGGTGTGCGGCCATGCGCACGAGACCTGCCCGATGTTTCCGGGCGATGCGAAGGTGATTCATCACGGCTTTGTTGACCCGCCGAAGCTGGCAGCGAATGAGAGCGAACCCGAAAAAGCGCTGGACCATTACCGGCGGGTGCGCGATGAGATTCGCGCATTCGTCGAGTCACTTCCTGAAGGATTGGCATGACCAAGCGGAACATCATTGATGACGCCCCCGACCCGCGTGAGGGCATGGGGCTGTTCGAACGCTTCCTGACGGTATGGGTCGCGCTGGCGATCATCATCGGCATCGGCGTCGGACAGTTCCTGCCGTTCGTGCCGGAGACGCTCTCGCAGTTTGAGTATGCGCAGGTGTCCATCCCCGTGGCGATTCTCATCTGGGCGATGATCTTTCCGATGATGGTGCAGATCGACTTCGCCTCGATCATCGGCATTCGTCGTCAGCCGAAAGGGCTGATCATCACGACGAGCGTCAACTGGCTCATCAAGCCGTTCACGATGTTCGCGATCGCGTGGTTTTTTCTGCTGTTTGTCTTCGCGCCATGGATTCCGGAGGAACTCGGCCGCGAATATCTGGCCGGCGCGATTCTGCTCGGCGCGGCGCCATGCACCGCGATGGTCTTTGTCTGGAGTTACCTGACGCGCGGCGATGCGGCGTACACGCTTGTGCAGGTCTCGGTCAACGACATCATCATGCTCTTCGCGTTCGCGCCGATCGTGATGCTGCTGCTGGGGCTTTCGGACATCGCCGTGCCGTGGGACACAGTCGCGCTTTCCGTCGTGCTGTACATCGTGATTCCGCTCGCAGCAGGGTATCTCACGCGTGTCATTCTGATCAAGCGGCGCGGCATCGAGTGGTTCGACAACGTCTTCATGAAGCGCATCGGCCTGGTCACACCCGCGGGGCTGATTCTCACGCTCGTGCTGCTGTTTGCGTTTCAGGGCGAGCGGATTCTCAACAATCCGCTGCACATCCTGCTGATCGCGATACCGCTGACGATCCAGACGTTTCTGATCTTCTTTATCGCCTACGGCTGGGCGAAGGCGTGGCGCGTGCCGCACAATGTCGCCGCCCCGGGCGCGATGATCGGCGCGAGCAATTTCTTCGAGCTGGCCGTCGCGGCGGCGATCGCGCTGTTCGGCCTGCAATCCGGCGCGGCGCTGGCGACCGTGGTCGGCGTGCTCGTGGAAGTGCCCATCATGCTCGCATTGGTGCGCATCGCCAACCGCACGCGGCATCACTTTCCCGCCGTTTCGCCCGAGGCGGATGTTGATGCTGATACTGAAGTCGTCACCGCTCCCTCACGCGAGCCATCATGACGAATCATGCCGCGATCACACTGACGCCCGCTGCGCGCCGCTGGGCGCTTGAGCATGGCGGCGCGATCACATTGCGAGAATCTCTGCGCCATGGGTGCTGCGGCGGAAGCGCGCACGTACCGGTCGCGGAGATCGGCGAGCCCAACGATCCGGCGGAGTATGTTGAAGAGGTGGTCGATAATGTGCGGATTTTTCTCGCTTCAGCATTGACCATTGATGGAGCAACGCCAATCACGATCGACCTGGCCGGGCTCTGGCGCTGGCGAAGACTTGTTGTGACCGGGATTGAGATCACAACCGCTCACGAGAAAGCGAGATAAAGCATGTTGACGCACGTTCTCATCGCCGTTGACTTCTCTCCCGCCACGCCGCGACTCATCGCGCGCTTGCGCGCACTGCGCACGCTTGGCGCGAAAGAGGCAACGCTTGTCCATGTTCTGAGCACGCGCTATCCATCCGCGCCGGCCGAGACACACCGCGCGGAGTACGAGGACCGCCTGAAGCAGATCGCCGATGAGATTGATCCGGACATTACCGTCCACACGCGCATTGAGACCGGCGAACCGGGTTACGAATTGGTGCAAACGGCCGAGAATGTTGGGGCGGACCTGATCCTTGCCGGGAAGCGCGGCTCCAGCCGCTGGCGCGAACTGTTCCTTGGCAGCACCGCGCTCGATCTCGCACGACTCACGGATCGACCACTCTGGCTCGAGCCGATCGGGCCCGATGACGAAGCACCAACGACCGCGGAGCTTCGCCACATCCTGCTCGCCACGGATGGGTCCGATGCGGCAACGCCGGCCGAGGCGATGTTTGCGCAACTTTCCGGTGAGTTTCAGCGCGCGATCGCGCTGCATGTCGTCGCCACCAGCAATGATCATGAGAAGCAGAAGGAAACATGCGACGCCGAGCGAGCAATGGCGGCGCTGGCTGAACAGATCAACGGACTTGATACCACTGTTATCGACGGTGATCCCTCGGCCGTGATCGCCGAGACCGCGCAGCGTGAAGCGATTGACCTCATCGTCGTCGGCAAGCGCGGCCGCTCCTCGATTCAAGACCTGTTGCTCGGCAGCACGGCCGAAGCGGTATGCCGCCGCGGTCAGCGATCGGTCTTGCTCGTGCCCGGCCCGCGAGCGTGAACTTCACCGCGTTTCCCATACGGGTGAGACGAGTTTTGTCCGTTTCTCCCGCCGCGAGATGCGCCGTTGACGTTGTACTGTCATCCCACAGAAGAATCGCATAGACGGTGGTGAATTTGCGCAAAGAGGGTGGTCCCGGGTGAGAATCCTCAGTTCCGGGCTTTCTGACTTCAGTTGCGATAACTTCTGGTCGATTCCCTGCAGGAGCTTCGCGCCAGGTTGGTCATGGATGATCAGCGAAGGTCAGGCCGGGGATCCCGTCTCGGGTGGGGGGCGTTTGGCCGACAATTGAATGGCTGTTCACGGTGAATCATGGACAAGGCGGACAAGGCACCACCATCAGATGATCGTTCACGAGGCATGGTCCTGCCGGATCAACGGGAGATACCTTGGCATCGGCGGCTGATGGTGCGCGTACCCGGGATCGTCGTCGGCTCGGTGCTGGTCATCCTCGCGCTGGTTTTCATCTTGTTGGAAACCACGGTCAAGCCGCGCCTGGAAGAGATGGCGGAGCAGTCGGCCGCGCAATCCGGAGCGCTGATCAAGGAAGAACTGCATAAACGGGTCACCATCGCCCGAACGCTGACGCAGGCCATCGCCCGGTCCGCGGAGAAGCTGCCGCGCGATGCTGATCTGCATATGGCCGTCCTGCCCCAGATGCTCGACAGCGTCGGCGATGCGGGATTGATCGCAGGGGGCGGGATCTGGCCGGAGCCGTATGCGTTCGATCCGGATCTGGCGCAGCGGAGTTTTTTCTTCGGCCGCGAACCGGACGGGCAACTGCGGTACTACGACGATTACAACGAACCGGACGGGCCGGGCTATCACCGCGAGGAGTGGTACGTACCGGTGCGGTTCATCGGGCCGGATGAAGTGTACTGGTCGCGCTCCTACGTTGATCCGTATTCGAACGAACCGATGGTGACATGCTCGGCGCCGATGTACCGCGAGGGTGTCTACTACGGCGTGGTGACGATTGATGTGAAGCTCTCGGGCCTGCGCGAACTGTTCGAACGTTCAACGCGCGCGATCGGCGGGTACGCCTTCGCGGTGGATCGCGAGGGTGTGTTTCTGACGTTCCCCGATGAAGCGCGCATTCGCACGCAGCGCATCGATGAACTCGAACAGGAAATCAACTCGTTCCTCTCGACGATGGAACTCGCGACCGAAGCGCCGGCGTTTCTCTCAATCGCTTCGGCGCTGGAATCGATGGACCATGACGCGATCGGGCGGACCCGGAGGCTAGGCGGCTACGACCCGGCAATCGCGGAGGCGATGGCGGAGCAGAGTTACCAGATCACGCCGGAACAGGCGGAGTTGATCGTGGGTGTGTTAATGAGCAGGCGTGATGATCCGCAAAGGCGGCAGCTCACGGTGGAGGATGATCTGCAGTTGGGCGAGTCGAGCGTGGTGCGCGTGGTTCGCATGCCGGATACGGGGTGGAAGATTGTGACCGTGATGCCGACGCGGCGTGTGTTCGCCGTGACGCAGCAGCTCTACCGCACGATGCTGTTTCTGCTCGGCGGGGTGATGATCCTGGGTCTGGGGGGCACGTTGATCGTGCTCTACCGCGACATCATGCGGCCGCTGCAGCGCATGACCAGCGCGCTCGGCCGCGCCTCGGCCGGCGAGGCGCTTCGGCTTGAAGGGGTGGAGCAACGCGGTACGGAGTTCGGACTGCTCGCGACGACTATGAGTGAATACGCCGTTTCGCTCGACCGCGCAATGGCTGATCTCAAGCGGTATCGTGATGAACTGGAGGAACGCGTCGAGGAACGGACGCGCGAGCTGCAAGAGAACAACGTTGAGCTTGAATCAGCGCGCCAGGCGGCTGATGCAGCGAGCCACGCCAAGAGCGCGTTCCTCGCCAACATGAGCCACGAGATTCGGACGCCGCTGACCGCGATCCTCGGCTATACGGAACTGCTCCGCGATCAGGAAACATCCCAGCTTTCCGCGGACCAGCGCACGCAGGCGATGGAGACCATCTGCAACGCCGGCCAGCATCTGCTGACGCTCATCAACGATGTTCTCGACCTTTCAAAGATCGAAGCGAATCGGCTGACCATCGAGCATGTGAATACGCCTTTGCTGGGCATTCTGGCCGAGGTGGAAAGTCTGATGCGGCCGACCGCCACGGGCAAGGGCGTTGCGTTCGAAGTGCGGTTCAAGCGGCCGGTACCGACAATGATCGCCGGCGACCCGACGCGCCTGCGGCAGATCCTGCTCAACCTGCTGGGCAACGCGGTGAAGTTCACCGAAACCGGCTCGATCACGCTGATCGTCGATTACGAGCCGGAGAGTCATCTGCTGACGATCGATGTCGAAGACACCGGCCCGGGGATGTCGCCGGAGCAGGTGGAAAAGCTGTTTACCGCATTCAGTCAGGCCGATCCGAGCATGACGCGCCGGCACGGCGGCACCGGCCTCGGGCTGGCGATTGTCCGCCGCCTCGCGGAATTGATGCAAGGCACCGTGGAACTGGTTCACACCGCGCCGGGCCAGGGCTCGTGTTTCCGCCTGAGACTGCCGCTTGAGCCGTTGCCCGAAGCGGCCATGGCGGATCGATTCGAAGCGGTCAACACTGAACCGAAGCGCAACGCCTCGAATGATCTGTTGACGCTCACCGGCCGCATCCTGCTCGCGGAAGACGGCGTCGACAACCAGCGACTCATTGCGTTCCATCTTCGAAAGGCGGGCGCGACCGTGGATGTGGCGGACAACGGCCGCATCGCGCTGGACATACTCACGCGCGCCCGGGAGCGTGGCGAGGCGTACGACCTGCTGCTCACCGACATGCAGATGCCGGAGATGGACGGTTATACGCTCGCCCGTCTATTGCGCGAGCAGGGTGAGTCGATCCCGATCATCGCGCTGACCGCGCACGCCATGCCGGAAGATGAACAACGCTGCCTCGAAGCGGGGTGCGATGACTACGCCAGCAAGCCGGTTGATCGGGTGGCACTGTTGACCAACTGCGCAACGTGGCTCGGCCGATCGAGCGGCAAGGGTCACCGCCCCAAAGCAGCGTGAAGTGGTGGTGCGGGGAGTCTGGAACGACGCTGCATGTCCGGGTCTCCTGCGACTCAAGAAGACACGTTATCTGCGGCGCAGTTTGAGGAATCGAGTCTTGAGTGACCTTGTCAGCCCCAGTTTTCAAGCAGGATCAGGAGGTCAAACACATGGGTCTTCCGGAAATCGTGTGGGTAACACCGAGTAGAATCCGATCGCGAGTGGCA
>RECV01000109.1 GCA_007693845.1 Phycisphaerales bacterium | reverse complement strand
GCGCGGACATGGCGGCCGACGCGGGCGCATGAAGGCAGCGAAGCCGTGTTGGGCCGTATCGAAGAGGCGGCGCGCGAAGTGTGCGAGAAGGCCGGTTGCGACCTGGCCGGGATTCCGGCGGTCGGCATCGTCTCGCCGGGCGGCATCGATCGTGCGTCCGGAGTGGTGCTGGATGCGCCGAATCTCGGCTGGACCGATCTGCCGCTGCGTGAGCTTCTGCAAAGCAAACTCGGGCGGCCGGTCGTGGTAGAGAACGACGTCAACGGGGCGGTCTGGGGCGAGTACATGGCGGCACGCGAGGAGGATGCCGAAGGCAGCGATCTGCTCGGCGTGTGGGTCGGAACCGGCGTCGGTGGGGGATTGATCCTGAACGGTGCCATCCACCACGGTCCCCTGAGCACGGCAGGGGAGATCGGCCAGACCGTCATCGCACCGCACGAGCCGACCGGCCTGCGCACGGTGGAAGATCACGCCAGCCGCACGGGCTTTTCCCGGTTCATTCGTCAGCAACTCGAATCGCTGCCTGATTCCGTGCTGCGCGCCGCGGTCGATGCGGAGACCGGCGTGGTGCCCGCGCCGGAATTGCAGCGCGCCTGGATGGGTGGAGATGAACTTGCCCGCAGGACGATTGATCGCGTGACCAACGCGCTGGGCGTGGCGATCGCGAACACGGTGACACTGCTCGCCATCGACCGTGTGGTGATCGGCGGCGGTGTCACCGAAGCGTTGGGTGAACCGTTCCTCGACGCCATTCGCGGGGTGTTTGAAGCGAACGTCTTCCCGGCACGCTGCCGCTCATGCTCGCTGCAAATGACGCGACTCGAGGCGGATGCGGGACTGATCGGCGCGGCGTTGCTCGCGCGGACGGAGGCCCGGCCTTGAAGAGCGAACCACATTGGCCGATCGCCAATCGTTCGTCCTCTGCACCAGTGCTCAGTCGATCGTCACCACACGTCCCTGACTGAGTTCGACAATCCGGTCGGCGCGGCCGGCAATGGAACGATCGTGCGTGACCATGACGATGGTGAGGCCGGCGCGGTGCTGTTCAGCGAGGAGATCAAGAATCTCCCCGCCCGTATTCTCATCGAGGTTGCCGGTCGGTTCATCCGCAAGAAGGACGCGCGGCTGATTCATCAGTGCGCGGGCGATCGCGACGCGCTGCCGCTCCCCGCCGGAGAGTTCCTGCGGACGGTGTTTGAGTCGATCGCCCAGGCCGAAACTCTGGAGCAACTCTTCCGCACGTCGATGAATCTCTTGGCGTTTGGCGTAGTAACTGAATCGGGTCAACCCGACCAGCGCGGGGATGAACGTGTTCTCCAACACGTTCAATTCCGGCAGCAGGTGGTAGAACTGAAACACGAAGCCGACCGTTCGGTTGCGATACAGATTGCGTTGTGATCGCGTGCGCCGGTTGATCGGCTCACCTTCGAAGAAAATCTCCCCTTTCCCGGGATCGGATTGATCGAGATCGCCCAGCAGGTGCAGGAGCGTGCTCTTGCCGCAGCCGGACGCGCCGAGCACCGCGATCCATTCGCCCTGCTTCACATCAATCGATGCGCCTTTCAACACGGGAACGTCAACACGCCCCATGCGGTAGGTCTTGTACACATCATGCGCTCTGAGGATGAAGTCCGCCCCGGCCGGCTGGGTGGGCGGGGCGGTTGTCGTCGGCGTGGTGCGGCGTGTTTCACTCATAGCGCAGCGCCTCCACCGGATCGGTATCCGCCGCCTTCGCGGCGGGAATGAACGCGCCAAGCACACTGAACAAGATCGCGCCGATTATCGTGACGATCGCGTTGGGCACATCGAGCGTGTTGGGGATCGCATCGAAGTAATACACCGTCGGATCCCAGACCAGCGTGCCACGATGGAAGAGCAAAATGATTCCGAGCCCAAACATGGCGATCGTGCCCAGCGACCACAGCACGACCGGCAGCATGTGCTCTCGCCGTGTGGCGAGGATGGTCATCATGAGCGAGACGGCCGCAAACCCGAACGCGGTGACCCACGACCAGACCGGCGCATCGCGCCCGATCGCATCGTGGATGGTATTGACATTCCGGACGATGATGAAGGCCAGGATGAGCCCCAGAACTGAGCCGAGCACGCCGATCACCAGTCCGTAGCGCAGGAAGATGAGCGAAATGCCGATGCGCGAACATCCGACGGATCGCAGGATGCCAATGTCGCGCGTCTTTTCGTGAACGATCGCCCAGAAGATGGTCAGCACCAGTGCTGCGCAAACCACGTAGACGATCGAGAACAGGATCCGCATGAGATCGCGCTCCTTCTCGACCGGGCCGATAAAGCGCGCCTGAACCTGTTCCCACGTGCGGATGGACAGGCCGAATTCTCGCGTGGGCGGCGTGACGATCAGGTCATCACGTTCGGCGTATTCCATCACCCACTCGTCGTACAAGCGAATCACACGATCCCGGAGTTGGTTGGGACTCACCCCGTCCGCAGCGCGGATCAGGATTTTGCTCACCCGCGCCGGATCAGTGCCGATCACCGTAAACGGATCGTCGGGATCCACGAGTTCCGCTTCATCCAGATGAAGCATGCGCTGGCCGACCTCCAGCGGGATCTTCACTCGGACATCATCGATCTGGAACACGCCGGAGACGAACTCGTTGACGACGGGAAAAATGAAGCTTTCCGGTTCGACCTGCCCTCCGATGGTGCGGGTGGGGATTGTCACCAGCGTCACATCGAAGGCGGGCATCCACCAGTAGCCATCACCCATCGGGTGGTAGCCGCCTTCGGGCATCCGTTCGTTGGCCTTCGAGACGTGCATGCCGAGCACGATTCCCGGCCGATCCGAACGGCTGTCATGGAGCGTCAGGCCGTCCTTCAACACTTGTGGCGTGAGCTGGCGGCGAAGATCCCACTGCGGCGCGGTCCGGCGCTCTTGATCGTCCAACTCGCGCCAGTAAAGCGTGTCGGCGTAGCCGGTGACCCGCGCGAAGCTTTCCGGCTCGATCCCCCAGAATTGGACGTACTCAGACTGCTTGTTGTCGCCCTGCGGGTAGGGCATCTGCAACATCCCGAAGCTGTCCACCAATGGCGAAGCAGCTTCGCTTTCATCCAGGGCTTCGATGCGTTTGATCAGATCCTCGTAGTACGGAATCCCCTCAACCGCGAGTTCGATCACCACATCGCCCATCAGCGTGCGGCCCGAATCTCGAACCATATCCAGAAACCCGGACATGACCGAGACGACGATCATCACCAGCGCCGCGCATAACGCCACTGCCCCGACCGCAATGAGCGGAATCACCCGGGAGGTCAGGTAGCGGTTCGTGAGGACAACGTGGTACATGCGAGGGCGAAAACGAGCGATGCGGATGATACGGGAAACCGGACCCGGACGGGAAACGCTCAATATGTGGCCCGGCCCGCGATCGTGACCCGTCAGTTTGATCGACACTCCGGACGAATCGGCGGGAATCTCAGATCATATGTCAATCGAGGCGGTCAGTTCGTCCAGCGGCTGCCCGAACCGTTCGATCAGCTCGCGCGGAGCTCCGATCCCCGCCACAAAAAGTCGACCGGTGAAGGTGCGGCCCTGTTCCGTCAGCAGTCCCGGCTTGAGTCCGACAAAGGTGACCGTCGCCTCGGCCCGCACCGCCTCTCCCAATGCCTCGCCGCGCTGGGCATCCAGTCCGGACGGGCAGTCCACTGCGACCACTTTTCCACCGCATCCGTTGATCCAGCCGATCGCTCGGGCCGGATCACCCTCGACGGGCCGGTCCAGCCCCGTCCCGAAAATGGCGTCGACCACCAGATCGCCCGGCGCAACTCGCTCGGGCGCTTCCTCAAACGAGACGATCGGCAGCTTCATGGCCCGGCAGATGGCGGCGTTCGTGGCGGCATCGCCGGGGTCGCGCGGCGGCTTCAGCGCGATGATCGTGACCGTTCGCCCGGCATTGTGCAGATGCCTCGCCGCAGCGTAGCCGTCCCCGCCGTTGTTGCCCCCGCCGCAGACGACCCAATTGCGAGTGGCCCGACGGTCCGGATCAATCTGCTCGAGAATCACCCGGCTGAGATTGATCGAGGCGTTTTCCATCAGCACCAGGCCCGGCAGGTGATAGGCCTCCTCCGCCTGCCGATCGATTTCTCGCGATTCATCCCGGCTGATGACGCGATGCGAGCGGGCGGCGGGATCGGTGAGATCATGCGGGACTTCGAGATACATGCGGAAAGTGTATCGCTCCCCGCCGCGCCGGAACAGGATCGGTTGCCCCGGTACACTGCCCGCACCCATTGCCCCGATTCGGAGTGCGCCCTCCCTGATGGAATTGCTCGCCTGGATACTCTTTGTGCCGGTGGTGTTCGTGGCGGTGTACTGGACCATCGTCTGGATCCGTGTGGAGCGCATGGTCCGTGATCGGCCGACGGTGCGCGCGGGTCTGGCGATCGATGTTCCCGAAGACGGCTGGCCGAGTGTTTCAATCGTGATCCCGGCGCACAATGAGGAACGTGTGATCGATGCCTGCTGCGCCTCGCTGCGGAAACAGATTTATCCGCACTACGAGGTCGTCTTCGTGCTGGATCGCTGCACCGACCGCACGCGCGAGATCGTGGCGCGACACGCTGAGGAAGATGACCGCATCCGGTTCATCGAAATCGACCATTGCCCCGATGACTGGGCGGGCAAGTGCAACGCGGCCCGCCACGGCGCGGAGGTCGCCACCGGCGAGTGGCTGCTCTTCACCGATGCGGATACCGAGTTCGATCCCGATCTGGTGCGCGCGGCGGTGGCGATCGCGCGCGAGCAGAATGTGTCGCTGTTCAGTCTGCTCAGCTCGCTGACGTACGATCAGAAGCACGAGCGGATCGCTCAACCGGTGGCGGGGATGACGCTGGTGCGCATGTATCCCTTCCAGCGCAGCCGATCGAAGAAACCCGTGAGGCCGTTTGCGAACGGCCAGTTCATGCTCTTCGACCGCGCGTGGTACGAGAAGATCGGCGGGCATGCAGCCGTGAAAGACGATCTGCTGGAAGATCTCGCCTTTGCGCGGCTGGTTCAGCGGCAGGGCGGTCGGTCCCTGACGTACCTGGCCGATCAGATGTTGCGCTGCTCAATGTACGATTCCATGGACGCCCTGAGAGCCGGCTGGAAACGCATCTTCATTGAAGCGTGTCGCCGCAATCCCGCCCGGCTCAGGCAGAACGCCTGGCGCGTGATCGGCGGCGGGGTCGGCGTGCCCGTTCTGCAGGGCTTCGCGCTGCTTTCGGTCGTGGCCTTCGCTTTGGTCGGCGAGTTCGCCTGGGTGGGCGTGCTGCTGATCACCATTTCAGCGGGTCTCATAGCCCAGGCCGTCACCCTGTCCCGGATCTACCGTTTGAGCGGTGTGCCGCTCAGCGCGATCGTGTACTACCCGCTGGGGTGCTGGATCATCGGCCGCGCGATGCTCGACGGGGCACACGATCTCGAAGCGAGGCGGCCGATTCGGTGGGGCGGACGCGAGTATGTCCTCGAGCCGAGAACATGATCGCGATTCGGGGCATCGATCACGCACCGCGCCCGGAGAAATGGGAGGATTCCGTGATGGCCGCCGCCACGTGCGAATGAATCGCCCTACACTCCGTGCATGTCCGACCGACCTCTGCGCATTTTGCTGACCAACGACGACGGGATCGATGCGCCAGGCATCGAAGTGCTGTACGACGCACTCCACGGTCTCGGTGAGATCGTGCCGATCGCGCCCCGGACGGTTCAGTCCGCGACCAGCCACGGCATCACGTTTCACGAGCCGCTGATGGTCGAAGATGTCGTCGTCAACGAGCGCATGAAAGGCACGGCGGTGGAAGGCCGCCCCGCGGATTGCGTGAAACTCGCCTTGCGCGCGATCTGGCAGGAACGCTTCGGCGAAGGGTCGCGGCCGGACATCACGATCAGCGGCATGAACACCGGCGCGAATGTCGGCATCAACGTGATTTATTCCGGCACCGTCGCGGCGGCGGTCGAATCGGCGTTTCTCGGCGTGCCCGCGATCGCGGTGAGCCTGCATATCGGCGAGCTGGCGAAAACGCGCTACGCCCATGCCGCCGCCCATGCCCGCCGCGCGATCGACAGCGTGCTCGAACACCGGCTGGACCGGCACAGCGTAATCAACATCAACGTGCCCCGTACCGAGTCGGATGACACGCCCATGCCCCGAATGCGGGTCGTGGCCATGAACACGGCGCCGGGTACCGACGGCTACGAGAAACGCCACAGTCCGTACGGCAAGCTGTACTACTGGGCGAGCGGGAACGGAATGCAGTTCACGCACACCGCCCCGGAATCAGATGTTGAAGCATTGCTCGAAGGGTGCATCACCATCACGCCCCTGACGTACAACCTGAGCGACCATCCGCGTCTGCAGACCTGGCACGATCGGCTGATTTCGACCGCGCCGGATCTCATGCAGCCGACCTGATCCGACTAATTCCCTGTTGACACCCGGATTTTGTGGTCGATAATTGATGTAGAAGGTAGGTGAGGCATGCGTTGTGCGTCACCGCCACCGACCGAGGAGACCAGCGTGCAGCTCGCCCTGCCGCAATGTGGTCCGGGGGTCGTTTCCGCGGGTTCAACTGACAACGTGATCACTGCGCCGAATCCGAGCCGCCATCGTTGCGCTCGGAGCATTTTCTGTGCCGACGTGGTCTTGAACCGTCTTCTCAACCCCTTCCCATTTTTCAGCTCTCATCAGAAGGATGCCCACCATGTTGACTGTAACTGACAAAGCCAAGAACGCTCTGACGGATGCCATCGATCAGATCGAGGAGCCGACCCCGGAAAATGCCTGTTTCCGCATCATTCGCGGGCAGGACAACCAGCTCACGCTCTCGCTCGGCGTGCCCGATGATGCCGATGTGACCGTCGAGAGTTCCGATCGCACGATTCTCGCGATCTCGCCCGACATCGCTGAGGCCTGCGAAGATCGCACGTTGGACGTCTCGGAAGAAACTGAGGACGGCCGGTGCGTGCTCACGCTGACCTGATCGAGCGAACACGACCGAAAATCATTGGCGGACGTCTCCAGTCAGGGGGCGTCCGCTATCCTTTGGTCATCGTGATCCGATTTCGGAACGTCTCCAAGTCGTACGACGAAGGCCGCACGCGCGCGGTCCAATCGCTCTCGCTGACGATTGAAGCGGGGGAGTTGCTCATCCTGCTCGGCACGTCCGGCTGCGGCAAGACGACCACGCTCAAAATGATCAACCGCCTGATCGAGCCGACGGAAGGTTCGATCGAGGTGGACGGGCAGTCCGTGGCGAAGCGCGATCCCGTGCAACTGCGGCGTGGGATCGGCTACGTCTTTCAGGGGGTGGGCCTGTTCCCGCACATGACAGTGGGGGAAAACATTGGCGTCGTGCCGCGTCTCCTCAAATGGGACGATCGCAAGGTCCGTTCGCGCACCGATGAACTGCTCGAACTGGTCAACATGCCGCCCGGAGATTACCGCGATCGGATGCCGCATCAACTCTCCGGTGGACAGCGGCAGCGGGTGGGGCTCGCGCGGGCGCTGGCGGCGAAACCGAAAATCATGCTGATGGATGAGCCGTTCGGCGCGCTCGATCCCCTGACGCGGGACACGCTGCAGAGTGAGTTTCGGAAAATCCATGAGGCACTCGATCTGACTTCGGTGATGGTGACGCACGACATGACCGAAGCGCTGCTGTTGGCCGACCGGATCGCGGTGATGCACGATGGTGAGATGAAGCAGGTCGCCACACCGCGCGATCTACTGCGATCGCCCGAAAACGAATACGTGCGCGAAATCATGCAGACGCCGAAGCGGCAGGCGGATCAACTCGAAGCCCTCGCCGAGGCGGCCGACGCCAACGGCTCCGGGGAGAAGGGGGGCGAGGCGTGAGTGAAAACCTGGCCGAACAGTTCGCGGTCTTGCCGGAGAACCTCTCCAATCACCTCATGATCACCGTCATCGCGCTCGCGGCTGGGGCGGCGATCAGTCTGCCGCTGGCGGTGTACGTGGTGAAGCACCCGCGCTGGCGGTACCCGGCACTGACCGTGGTGAGCGTGGTACAGACGATTCCGAGTCTCGCGCTGCTCGCGCTGATGGTGCCGCTGCTGATCGGCCTGACCGCGCTCACCAGCCGCTGGTTGGGTATCGAGTTCTCCGCCCTCGGGTTCTACCCCGCCGTCATCGGTTTGACGATGTACAGCATTCTGCCGATGCTGCGAAACACGGTGACGGGCATCATGGGGGTGGATTCAGCGATGACCGAGGCCGCGCGGGGGATGGGCATGACGCCCCGGCAGGTGCTCTGGAAAGTTGAACTGCCCCTCGCAGCACCGGTCATCATCGCCGGCCTGCGTACCGCGACCGTCTGGACGGTCGGCATTGCGACCCTCGCCACCCCGGTCGGGCAGCGTTGTCTCGGCAATTACATCTTTCGCGGACTACAGACGTTCAATTGGACCGCAGTGATCTTCGGCTGCATTGTCGCGGCAGCGCTGGCGATCATGCTGGATCTTCTGCTCGGCGGGATGGAACGCGGCGTGAAGGAACGTCGCCGCATGCTCGTGACGATGTCAGCGACGGTGCTGTCGGTCATCTTCGTGGCGGGTTTGTTCGCCCCGACCGGTGTGGAATGGGCGCGAGGGTTCGGCGAGCAGGCCGGGTTTGTGGCCGATGCCGATCGCGAGGAGGACCGCGAGCCGACCCGTCTCGACGTCGTCCGGATCGGCTCGAAGACCTTCACCGAGCAGTTCATCCTCTCGCGGCTGATGCGCGAGACGTTGCAGGATGCTGGGTACGAAGTTCGTGAACGGGAGAGTCTCGGATCGATCGTGATCTTCGACGCCCTGGCCGGTGGCGAGATTGATGTGTACGTCGATTACACCGGCACGATCTGGGCGAACGCCATGCAGCGCGATGAGATTCTTCCCGATTGGAACGTGCACTCGCAAATGGCCGGCTGGCTCGCCGAGGCGCACGGCATTCGCACGCTCGGCTCGCTGGGCTTTGAGAATGCCTACGCACTCGCGATGCGCCGCGAACACGCCGAAGATCTCGGCGTGGAGAAAATCTCCGATCTCATCGAGCACGCGCGCGACCTGCGGATGGGTGGCGATCAGGAGTTCTTCGGCCGGCCGGAGTGGCGTTCCATTCGGGATCGCTACGGCCTCCGGTTCCGCGATCAGGTGAGCTACGAATCGACGTTCATGTACCAGTCCGTGGTGTCGGGCGAAGTCGATGTGATCGCCGCGTTCTCCACCGACGGCCGCATCAGGGCGTTTGATCTCAAACTGCTGGAAGATGATCTGGAGGCCATTCCGCCCTATGACGCAGTGGTGCTGCTGTCCGCCCGGGCCGCAGAGGACCGGGAACTGGCCGCGGCGCTCGCGCCGTTGATTGACGCCATTCCCGCAGAATGGATGCGCGAAGCGAACCACATGGTCGATCGCAGCGAAGATCGCCGCACGGTCAGCGCGGCCGCACGGTGGCTGCGTGAGCGGATTGAGCAGGATGCCGATGATTGATCGAAATCAGGTTCGGCTCTCTCTGCAACATTGGGCAGACCGGCAACCGGTGGATACGCTTGTGGTATGCGAAGCGGACGGCTGGGTGTTCTCCTGTTTCTGGTTCTGATGCTGATTGCCACGATCTGGTGGCTTTTCAGTTGCCGCAATGCGTGGTTGACGGAGATCGGTTCGCTCGGACCGGATGAACCGATCCGTGCGCTGGCCATCTTTGATGATGGCAGCGGGCCTTCACTGTATGCGGGTGGATTCTTTGATCACTTCGGCGAAGAGCCCGCGTCCCGCATCGCACGCTGGGACGGGCGAACGTGGCACGGACTCGGGTCCGCGTTCAACGGCACCATCCTCAGCATGATCGCCTTCGACGATGGGACCGGGCCTGCGCTGTATGTGGCCGGCAACTTTACGGAGAACCGGAGCCGGCGCGCCCGACACATCGCCCGGTGGGATGGTGAGCACTGGTCGCGCGTGGGGGAAGGGTTCAACGACTGGGTTTATGCGCTTGCGGTTTACGATCATGGGGCCGGCCCCGCGCTGTACGCCGGGGGGGCCTTCACGCGCAGCGGGAATGTGGAGACGCCGCACATCGCGCGGTGGGACGGCACGCACTGGCAGCCGGTCGGTGAGGGGCTTGATGGCACGGCGAAAGCGCTCGGTTCAATCAACTCGGGCGATTTGGCGGGGCTCTATGCCGGCGGCGATTTCTCAGGTCACTTTGCGCGCTGGGACGGTGAACGCTGGGAAATGCCCGGGGGAGGAACAGACGGCACCGTTGTCACGATCGATGCCATCGGAGATGGATCGCTGCGGGGTGTCTATCTCGGCGGACGTTTTTCCGGACACATCGCGCGGTGGGATGGTTCGGAACTCGCACCGCTGAACGGCGGAGCCAATCGGGAGGTCCTCGCCATTCATGTGGTCGACCGGGGCGAGCAATCGAGCGTGTACGCGGCCGGGCGATTCGAACGGGTGGGCGAGATCAGCGCGCGTCGCCTGGCGAGCTGGGATGGATCTCAATGGCAGGAAGTCGGCGGCGGGGTGGATGAGCGCATCGCCGCGATGGTGTTGATGCCGCGCGAGGCCGATGCCCGCTGCCCAGGGGAGCGACTGGTGGTGGCCGGTGATTTTGAACGCGTGGGGCGGCGCGCAAGCGCGATGATCGCCATTCGCCGCATTGCGAATTGAAATGATCGATGATGAGAAAAAGGGCCGGCCATTGAAGTGGCCAGCCCTGTGAGAGACAATTCGTTCATCGGGTCAGCGGGCGAAACGCCGCTGATCGCATGTGATCACCAATCGAGATTCTGCAGGCCGGGCGTTTCGATCTGCGTGCCGTCTTCACGCATGAAGATGATCGTCTGTCCGCCACCGCCACCGATCTGATCGGCGTTGTAGATGAACTGGGCTTCGAGCGCCTGATTGATCCGGACCCGGATCTCATCAAGGTGCGCGAGAGAGTAGGCATCCAGACGATTACCGCGACGCTGCTGCACGTTCTCGATCTCGTCGTGCAACTGACGAAGCTGGTACACGCTGAGGTTGGAGATCGGCCGCTGCGCTGCGCCAAGCCGCGCGTTCGGCATCGACAGGTCAATCAACCGCTTGACGTGCTCGCTTTGCAGATTGCGGCGAAGACTGGAGATCAGCGGACGCCGCGCTGTGAAGTTGCGATTCGGCACGCCTTCCAGCTCCGACCAGATCGCATCGTTCACCAGTCCCATCAGTTCGGGCAAGGTAATCGTGTCATCATCGGCGTCGATGCGGAACTCGTTGTCGTACACGCGGTTCAGCGTGGTGGGGTTGAGCAGCATGGTCATGGCGGTGGCCTGGATGCCCATGATGCGGTCGTGAACGGGCCAGGTTTCATCTCGGAAAATCGAGCCGAAGCCGCCCGCATCCCACCACTTGTCCACGGTCATCTTGTAGAGAAGCTCCGACGTGAGTCCGAACGCTTCATCCTGGAATGCGTTGTCGAGCACGAACTGAAGCGCGCGACGCTGCTGTTCCGGATCGATGTCTTCGATCGGACTCCGGTCATCCTTGTCGCCCTTCTTGACGCGGTTGACGAATGAGCCGCCGACCCAGTTCGCGGCGGTTGAAACCGCGCTGAAGTGGCGGCCGAGCAGGATCTCGTACGCCTGCCGGGCCTTGGCCCAACTGTCGCCATCTTCAACCATGCGTTCAAGAATCTGTTCACGCAGGTGTTGCGCCAGGCGCATCTGTGAGTCCGCGTAGTCGAGCGGATTTTCGCCAAGATCAAAACGTCGTGCCCGCGGATCGGGGCCCCACGTATCTTCATCGGTGGCGTAAATCAGTTCCGGTTCCGAAGCGCGATCGAGGATCGGATCGAGATTGCGGTCGAACGAATAGCCGTATTCGATCGCCCAGTAGTCGTAGGGGCCGATGGACATCATGGAGTAGTGGCCCTGGGTTTCTCCATCACCAAAGTTGATGTTGATGGGGTTGTAGTCCATGACGGAACCGCTGATCTGCTTGCCGGCTTCCTTGTGCTCGGGGGAATTGATCTGTTCGATCGAGTAGATGGTGGATGCCTTGAAGTTATGACGCAGCCCGAGCACGTGGCCGATCTCGTGCATGGTCAGATCGCGCAGCAGGGGACCGACGAACCAGTCCGGCAGACCGTCGAGCGTATCGGTCGGCTCACGGTGGGGGGCCGGCTCTTCGGTCGGTTCTTCAGCCTCGTCGGCATCTTCATCGAGCGGTTCATCATGGTCCGGCTCCTCCACGCCCTCATCCGGCGTCGGCGCGGCGTCGGCCGGTTCCGGGCGAGAGGTGCGACGGAAGGAGACGTCCAGCGACTGCCCGCCGGCGGACGCGGTGCCGCTCATCGTTTCGCCTTCAACGGTCAGATCGAGGTTCATACTGCCCATGCCCGGCGCTTCACCGGTGAGGGTCAGCCGATTGGAATCCGGATCGAAATCACCGGTCACCGTGACCGAACCGGCCATCGATTCAAGCGTCCCGTCCACCGAGTTGTCGGAGTGAAGCGAAAGGACGAGCTGCAAGCTGATCTGTCCGCCCATCTCGGGCACATCGATCGACCCTTCCCACGTTCCCGAGATCGGATCAGAAGAGATGGCTTCAAGCGCGGCTGGGCGTGAGAAGTCGATTGAATCCAGTTCCGTGATCAGTTCGGCCCCGAAGCGGAACAGCGCGACATCCATTGCCTTCGCCATGCCGTGCATGCACATGCCGTTGACCTGGCTGATGCGTCCGCCAAGTCCGCTGAACTTGTGATCGCCGATCAGATTCGGATTGCCCTGGAAAGCTGCGGGGTGGCCGCCGAAGCGGTGGATGCCGCGTTGCGCGCGATCCTTGTCCCGCGTCAGTTTCAGATACTCAATCACATCCTCTCGTTCGGACGCCGGTGCCATGCGCACGCGCGGGTCCCACTGAGGGCGCGATTCAAGCCAGGAATAGGTTTCCGGGCCGAATCCTTCCATCGCCATCTCTGGCAGCATGTATCGCCATGCCCGGACCCAGCTTGAGATGAATCCCTCATCAAGCACGACGTCGGCGTCGATGATCTGCCCGGTGCGCGGATCGACGCGCGAGGGGCCGATGGCAAAGCCCATGCCCGCGTTCGTCCAGAGGACAAAGTTGTAGCGGGCATCGGCAGGATCCTTCTCCATGTGCGCGCCGGTGCGTGCATCCTGTTGATACACCTCGATCGCATTGGTGATGCCAACCTTCTCGAACGCCTTGTTCCAGGCCAGGATGCCTTCGCGCACCCACTGCCGGTAGCGCACGGGGGTGGTGTGCTCGATGTAAAACACGATCGGATCTCGCGGCGGGCTCATACGCAGCGATGGATCGGCCTTCTCCAAATGCCAGCGGTTGATGTAGCGCGTCCACGGCGTATCCGCAGAGGGGTCGCCGATGTCACGATAAGTCGTGGTGAAGTAGCCCACGCGCGGGTCAGCTTTTCGCGGCCGGTAGCCGGTGTTCTGCGGAATGATGCTGATCGAATAGTGGATCGAAGCCATGCGTCCGTTGGCGAGCGGAAGCTTGAAGCCGAGCTCGATATTCCGTGGGAAGGCCTTGACGGTCTCCAGTTCGAGCAGGTTGCGGTTTGCGCCGGCGAGGATGCCGCCGAAGAACCGCGTGCCCTGACCGACGAGCAGATCGGTCATGTTGATGACCACGCCGCCATTGGGGCCCTGGGCCGCGATGGGATGATCAAGCACGACGCGGTCGGTAAAGACACGTTCGCGTCCCATGCGTGACTCCGCATCGCCGGTCGTGCGCACATCGAGATTGGGCTCGATGAGGGCGAGGCGGCGGTCGAACCGCTTCCAACTGGCGTAGAGGTCGCCAAATTGAACACCGGCGGTGGGTACGCCACCGGTGATCGTGTAAGCAATGAAGAGGTTCTGCCTCTCGAAGTTGCGTGGAAGTTCCGCGAGCACCTGACCATCGCGCTCACGCTTCCAGATGTTGTACATCGGCGGCGTGCCATCCACGGTCGAGACAACGGACTCAAAGTCCTCCGAGATGCGCTCGAAGGGGGGAAGTTCGCCGCTGCCGCCGCCCGCAGCTCGTGCCGCCATCTGCGCGGCGATTTGGGGCGGAATCGATTGCTGGTCAGTTTGATCTTCGGGAACGGCGGTGCCCGTCATCATCGCCAGCGCCACCGCGCCCGCTGCGGTCGGCACCAGCAGCCATCCCACTTGCTTCTGTCTCAACATCCGGGTCACTCCTTCACAAAATAGATGCGGATTGACGATTTCAGGTCGCTTCGTTCCTATTCGATCGACCGTGGCTGCTCTTTCGGCCGCGTATTGGTCGAGATTTCGTCGGTAACGACCACGCGGAGCAGATTCGTCCGATAAACCGTTTGCGACGGGATCACCGGACCTAACCGCCCGACCGGGGACGATCACTTGGATTCAACCGTCGATCCGCTCGGTGGTTGCACGATCGCGCCGAGCCGGTTCGCATCCTGTGGAATCTTGTTCGTGTCATGTTCGTAGTTTGATGCTTCTTGCTGATCGTCATGGCAGAGATGTCGATTGAAGCCAAAACTACGGTCCCATAACGCTCGTGCGATGGGCGGAGAGAACCAGAATGTCTTGGTATCGTCATTTTTTGAATCATCTACTGGTTCCTTCCACATTTGCCGCTAGAGTAAATGCAGTAAGGCGGGTGTTTGTATCGGATTATGTGAATGTGTCTACTAATGCGAGTTGAGTGATGCCCATATTTCGGGCGAGTTTGGAAAGTGTCAGCAACACTTGACTCTGACTGCTCGGACAATCTGAGCGTGAGCGACGTGGTGGGGACCGCCGTTTCCTGTCGAGATGATCAGCTTCACGCTGATCACACACTTCAAGAAGAGTCATCCCGTACCAAAACGTCCCTTGAGCACCGACATTTGACAAATCGCATCGAGATGGGCGGAGTCCGGTCTGTGCCGGAGACGACCGTTGACATGTCGATTGCGATGAGAGACTGATCACTCAGCCACAACAACAGGAAACGCGGTTTCTTGCCGCAGTCCCGTCCATACGCCAGAAACTGGAGAACGGTTCCATGATCGAAACGCCCCCGAAGTCTCGCACGAATTCACGCCCAATGCTACTGGGGCTTGGTGCCGTCCTGCTGTGCGGCGCGGCCCTGACCCTGCTCCCGCTGGGCTCTTCCTCCGATGCCAGCGCTTCGTCCGCCTCGACCTATACCACGTCGAGTCAACCGGCCGACACCCTGCATCCGTTGGACATTCAATCGAAGGCGAATGAGAAGTTCAGCCTTCGTCGCAGCCACCTGGTGCAGCTTCCCGAGGTGAGCATGGAAGGTCGCCAGCAACTGAGCGTCATGTTCCCGTTCGACGAAGGACAAATGCGCTCTTTCACGCTCATGCCGCACTCCGTTCGCTCGGCCGACAAGTACCGTGTGCTCACGCAACTGGACTCGGGCGAGTTGGTCGAGATTGAGCCGCAGCCCGTCCGTACCGTTCGCGGCTTTATCGATGAGATTCCCGGTGCTCGTGTGGCCGGTTCCGTCCTCGACGAAGGTCTGCATTTGATTGTGACCATGCCGAATGGCGAGCGCTACGTCATCGAAGCACTTGAGAACGAAATCGACGGTGCCCGTCCGGGTGACCACATCGTCTACAGTATGGCCGATGCGGACTGCGAAATCGGCGAGTGCGGCGTGCCGGACCACTGGCTCCCGCCGATACGGCCGCGTGAGCAGGTGGCAAACGAGCCCGACGCGGTCGGCGAACTCGCCGGCGCTGATGGAGACGGCGCTCTGGCCGGTGAGGTGTGCAAAGTCGCCGAACTTGCTATTGATGCCGACTTTGCCTTTGTTGTGGCCCGTGGCTCGGTCGCCAATGCAGAAAACCGGATCAACAGCGTGATTAACGGCTTGAACGATCAGTACGAAAGTCAGGTTGGGATCATTCACGAGATTACGGAGATCATCATTCGCGAGAGCGAGTCCGCTGATCCCTACACCAATGTCAACTCAGGGCTTCTCAATGCGTTTGCCAACGTTTGGAACACTTTCCCAGAGTCAACGATTCCGCGTGATGTGGCCCACCTGTTCACCGGCAAGACTTTCGGCTCAACCTTGGGAGTGGCCTTTCTGGGCACAGTCTGTAACGTCTCGAGTGCCTACGGTTTTTCAACCAACGTAAATCCCCTCGGCTGCGCAACCGATCTGACGGCCCACGAACTCGGGCACAACTGGAGCGCGACTCATACTCCGAGTTTCACCAACACCACCATGAACGCCAGCTTGGTGTGTGCGAACAGTTTTGCTGCATCGAGTATCAATCAGATCATCAACTTCCGGAATGCAGTCAATTGTCTGGATGATTGTGGAGATCCCGTGCCATCCAATAATACTTGTAGCGATGCGATCTTCGTTGGGAACGGAACACATCAGTTCACCAACCTCGGCGCGACCACGGAAGGGCCGGGCGAATCCTGCCCGGGTACCAATGACAACAACGTCCAGAATGACGTCTGGTTCTCGTACGTCGCCAGTTGCACCGGTGAAGTCACCTTCAGTCTCTGTGACAGCAACTACAACACCAAACTGGCGGTCTATCTCGGCTCATGCCCGACTTCGCCCAACACGGCCGTGGCTTGTGACCACAATAGTTGCCCCGGTTCAAATCGGTCGGTGATCACTATCAACGTGAACCAGGGACAGTTTTTCCGGATTCGCATCGGCGGCAACTTCGGCGCTCAGGGTGACGGCACGCTTAACATCAGCTGCGCCGCAGCACCCGAACCGACCTGCGAAGGCAACTGCGGCGGTGAGTCCTTCGGATGCTGGTGTGATGAAGACTGCTTCGCCAACGGCGACTGCTGCGATGATGTCTGCGCGTTCTGCGATGACCTTGGCGGATGCAACTCCTGCCAGGACATCTGCGGCGATCAGGCCCCCGGCGGGTGCTGGTGTGATGCTGACTGCGTCGCCAACGGCGACTGCTGTGACGATGCGTGCGAGCTCTGTGATGACGTTATCGAATGCGATTCCTGTCAGGGCATCTGCGGCGGCCAGGCCCCCGGTGGCTGCTGGTGTGATGCGGACTGCGTCGACAACGGCGACTGCTGTGACGATGCCTGCGACCTCTGCGGTCACTGCGAGGACGATGAGACTTGCCTCGGCGATCTCGATGGTGACGGCGTCGTCAATGTCTTCGACCTGCTTGCCCTGCTCGAGAACTGGGGCGATTGCCCCGGCTGCGATGCCGATCTGAACGAAGACGGCGTGGTCAATGTCTTTGACCTGCTGCTATTGCTTGAGAACTGGGGCAGTTGCCCGTAAGCGGTTGCGACAGTGATGCGTTCGCGGCGATGTCCGCGGAAGTGACGATGCAACGACCCACGCCCCCGGCCAAGCCGGGGGCGTTTTTCATTCAACGATCCTTCCTTCGTTCATTGACGACAGATCAGTCGCCGATACCATAACACGCCGTGTCGGTGATTCGGCACGATGCTGGACAGGTGGCGGAGCGGTTGAACGCGCCGGTCTCGAAAACCGGTATACCCTTCGGGGTATCGTGGGTTCGAATCCCACCCTGTCCGCTTTGATGGCAAAAATAATGCGGGGGATCGCAGCGTCCGTCAGCTATGCACAACCGCGCGGCGTGCAGCACGGGCAGCCACCGCCGTGGGGACGTGATGCATTTCGGTCCGACCGGCCGGTCTTGGATTCCCCGGTCAGAAATGAACTCTGCACCCGCTTGAAACTCCGGCCGCGGCCGGAAGGATCGTCCACCGGGGCATCGGCTTCCGCCATCGGGCGCAGCAGTTCAATCGTCGTGCCGTCTTCTTCACAGCGGTATTCGTACAGGGGCATATGTGGATACTCGGCAGTCGTGAACCAGCAGTGGGTAGTCAATGAATCCGGAGCCAACTCCGTTTCGCGGCGCGGGCTTGCCCCGCGTTACGCTCCAGCCCGCCCGGACCGCAGCGCAACTGCGAAAGATTAGACGCGATCCTCACTCCCTTCCAACGAACGACGGACTTTCTCGCGCCATTCCTCGTAGCCGGGCCGCCCCATCAGGCCGAACGTGGCGACCTTGCCTGTCTCCACCGCCGGCTGGTCATAGGCATCAATCCCCAGCAGCAATCCCGCGTACGCCGTCGTGATCATCCAGAACTGCAGGAACTCACCGACGTGATACGCATTGATCGCCGGCCAATGGATCGTGAAGTTCGGCCGCTGACTCTCCATCAGCGCGTACGCCGTCGCACTCTTCTCTGCATTGAGCAGTTCCGCGATTGACCGGCCGTGCAGATAGCGCAGCGGCTCGACATCGAGATCACCCGGCACCTGGACTTCGCGCTCGAACCGCGCGACCTCCATCAGCCCGATCACCTTGTCGTTCGGCCCCTCTCGATAAAGCTGCACCTGGCTGTGCTGATCGGTCGTGCCGAGCGCTTTGATGGGCGTTGCGCCGGCGAAAACCTCCTCGCCCGCGCGGTTGAAGCGCTTGCCGAGCGATTCAGCCCATAACTGCCGGAACCAGTCCGCAAGCAGGTAGAGCGAGTTGGCGTACGGCATCAGGACATGATTCGACTTGCCTCGCCTTGTGAATTCAATCAGCAGCCAGGCGAGCACGGCCGCGGGGTTCCGCTTCAGATCCGGCTGGCTGCATCGATCATCCATCGCCCGCGCGCCATCGAGCAGGCGTTCGATGTCGATCCCGCACAAGGCCGCGCTGAACAGGCCCACCGGCGAGAGCACGCTGAACCGCCCGCCGACGCCGTCCGGTACGGGCAGGGTCACATACCCCTCACGATCGCAGATCGAGCGCATCGTGCCCTTCTCGGGATCGGTGATCGCCACGATGTGCCGGCCGTACGATTCGCCGATCGTCTGGTGCAGCAGTGAACGGAGCACCATGAACTGCGCTGCGGTTTCCGCTGTTTCGCCGGATTTGCTGATGACGTTGACGACCGTTCGCTCCAGTTTCGGGTCGACGCGTTTGACTTCGTCGATCGTTTGGGCGATGACGTTGGGATCGACGTTGTCGAGCACGAACACGCGCGGCCCGTTGCGCTGATCGCGCGGCATGAGATTGTACGTGGCCGGATTGAGCGCACTCTGCAGAGCAATGTTGCCCAGCGCGCTGCCGCCGATGCCGAGCACGATGAGGTTCTCCGTGCGCGGCAGCAATTCTTCGGTGAGTTTCAGGATCGGATCGACGTGCTCCCGTCGCATCGGATCGAAGGGCAGATCACGCCAGCGTTCCCACCCGGTGCCGCGGGTTTCGTTGAGCGAAGCCGTGAGCTGACTCATCTGCGCCGCGGCGTGGTGGAGCGCATCGCGTTCAATGCCGTGATCGCCGACGCGTTCAGACAGGCAGTTGGCGTAATCGAGCGTGATGGTCTCGGTCATGTCGTCTCGACTCCAGCGCGGGTCAGTGCGGGAAAGCGCGACGGCTCCAGATTGAGAAACTCCAGCGCGGTCCCGGAGAGTAATCGCTGTTTGGTCTTGTCGGTCAGATCGGCCATCTCTTCGATCATGCGGCCGGGCTCGTGCTCACCCAGCGGGAAGGGGTAATCCGATCCGAGCGCGATTTTCTCTTCGCCGACCAACTTGATCAGAAGTCGCAGCATGTCGGGATCATGCACAAGCGAATCGAGGTAGAACGTGCCGAGTTGTTCGCGCGGTCCGTGGGCGCAATCGTTCGCGCAGAGATCCGGCCGGACGTCGTAACCGTGCTGAATGCGTCCGACGGTGCCGGGGAAGGAGCCGCCGCCGTGGGCGAAACCGATGCGAAGGTAGGGGAGCCGTTCGAGCACGCCGCCGAAGACGATCGAGCAGATCGCCAGCGCGGTTTCCGCGGGCATGCCGACCAGCCAGGGCATCCAGTATTTTTTCATGCGTTCCTTGCCGAACATGTCCCACGGATGCACGAACACCGCCGCCCCGAGTTCCGCCGCCGCTTCAAGGACGGGAAAGATCAGCGGGTCGTCGAGATTGCTGCCGTTGACGTGGCTGCCGATTTCGATGCCGCAGAGTCCGAGTTCGTTCACGCACCGCTCGAGTTCCTGAATCGAGCGGTCAGCGTGCTGAAGCGGAACCGTGCCGAGGCCGACGAAACGCTCCGGGTAATCGCGGCAGACGCCGGCGAGGTGATCGTTGAGCAGTTTGGACAGGTCGTGCGTATCTTCCGGCTTCGCCCAGTAGCCGAACATGACCGGCACGGTGGAAAGCACCTGCACGTTCACGCCGGTCTGATCGCAATCGCTCATGCGACGTTCGGGCGACCAGCAGTTGTCCTGCACTTCGCGGAAGAACTGATCGTCGACCCACATCTGGGCGCAACAGGGTTTATGGTGTTCGAGACGAACCCACCCGCCGTAGCCGTACCGCTCGCGCAGGTCGGGCCACCTTTCCGGCAGGATGTGGGTGTGCAGATCGATTTTGAAGAAAGGGGAGGACATGGAGAAATCAGGCATCAAGCAATTGTTCAATCGTCCGTCAATCGGGATCAGGTGAGCCATACGAACCGTTTCGCGGGCGGGCTCGTCCGCGCCCCAAACCAGTGGTGCCGCGGCGTTGTCAGTAAAGCTGATTCTACCGCGGATATCCAGCCGTTCGAAGACCGGCCGTCGCACTATGCTACCTTGGCTTGCCGGACTGCGCCGCATCCGCGGGCGACGCCATCCCTTTGAGGACGAAGCCGCATTCAGGGCACTGCCTGTGCGCATGACCACGGAGGTCGTACTTGCACTTGACACAACGACCACGGCGTTGACGCCACATCATGATGCATCGAACGCTGGCCAGATATATCAGGCAACTCAGCAGTGCGTAGACCAGCGAGTTGACCAGAAATGCCGGCCAGATCGGCGAGAACGCCACAATATGCGCAGCGCCGGCCTTGCAACGTTCCGTTCGGGTTGTTGCTTGCTGATTCGGCGCGAATAGTCCGGCGAGGAAACCTTCATCAGGTGGCTGCGGGTCGACTCGAACCATTGACCGGAGCGGTAGCCCTGCTTGAATTTCGCGTTCAAAGAGTCGTCCATCCCTAAAGTTCGTCTGACGCGAGAGCAACCGGTACGTCTCCTTTGTGACCATGCGGCGAAACGCAACATCATCGATTTCCACTACAGATGATTGCAGATTTTGCTGCGGATCATCGTTATGGCTGCGCAAGCGAACGTAGTGGGTTGAGTGAATGATGCGCAATCCGGGCCGATCTGACACCGAGAGAAGCCGCCGAAAGCCGATCTGATTATCAGGGGAGAATGGCGCCACAATATGGGCGAACTTCGGGGATGCAACGTGATCCATCCAGAGGGCGCAACTCCACGCAACAAGAATGTTGATCGTCGCGCCGATGAACAGGAAGACCACAATCAGCAGTATCGTTCGCTTCACCGGAGGCCTCCCCGGAGCCGCTCGACTCGTCGCGGCAGACGTCGCTTCGCCACGTTGCTCGGCCGGGGGGCCGGCCGGGGGGATGCCCCGGCTAACGCGCTGACGGCGTGTTGATCACGCTTCGCGTTCGATGACGACGTTCTCACGGTTTTCATCGAAGGTGATGCGCTTCACCGGCTTGCCTTCGGTGACGCGCTCGCCACACTTCGCGCAGGTCGAAGCGTTCTCATCGGCCCAGAAATCCTTCATCGCGCGGCTGAAGTGATCGACGATGTCCGCGCAATCGAACTCCAGATCGTGCACCAGTTCGTGGCACTCCTCGCAGTAGAACTGCAGGTGTTCCATCTCGCCGGCCGGGCGGACACGCTCGACTACCACGCCGATGGTGTTCGGCGGCCGGGTCGGAGAGTGCGGCACACCGCCGGGGATGAAAAACGTCTCTCCTTCACGCACAACGACATCCTTGATCTCGCCGTCCTGAATGATGCGCACAACGATGTCGCCCTTGACCTGGTAGAAGTATTCCTCAGAGTCGGTCACGTGGAAGTCGTTCCGGGCGTTCGGCCCGCCGATGACCATGACGAAGAAGTCCTTGCCGTCGTAGAGATACTTGTTCGATACCGGCGGCCGAAACTCATCGCGATGTTCCTCGACCCACTTGAGAATGTTGATCGGGGGCATGCACCGGGTTGGTTTGGACGTGGTCGTCGTCATGGCGGACCTCCGTGGGCTTGAGTTGTCTTTCCGCCCAAGTATAGACGGTGGGGTAGGCAGCGTGAAGGAGAAAGCTGGAAGAGAAGCGGCGGCAGACGATGGGCATCAGGCCACTGCCGGTTGGCTCGTCCTAGCTGATTTCCACTTCCCGTCCCGCCTCGCTCGATCGGTAGATCGCATCCACGATCGCCTGCACGTTGCGGCCGGCGCGAGCACCGGAACTCGGTGGCTCGCCGGTCTGGAGCAGATGCGAGAACGCGCGGTGCTGGCCGCGCCACGCTTCGTTCCAGGCATCGTCATGCTCCACCGGCCGCGCTTCGTCGATCACGTTGCCTTCACGCTCGGTCGTGACGATCAGCTTGGGGGACCAGAGATCGAAACAGCATCCGCCGCGCGCGCCCAGGAGAGTGATCCCGTCGGGCAGAAGATCGGCGGGCTGATTCGACGCCCACGCCACGTTGAGTTCGAGCGCGAGCGCTTTGTCGAACCGAACGAGCGCGGTTGCGGCATCTTCGACATCGAACACGCCGGCCGGATCGGGCGGTCCGGCCCACATTTCTTCGTACCGGTACGCTTCAATCGGCGAGCCGAAGCGGCTCTGGCAGACACCGCTGACGCGTGCGGCCTGCTCGCGCTGCGTGAGGTGCATCACCAGATCGATCATGTGCACGCCGATATCGATCAGCACCCCGCCGCCGGATTGCGACCGGGTGGTGAACCAGCGTCCGAGTCCCGGAATGCCGCGCTGCCGAAGCATGGTCGCGCGCACGTGGTAAATCTCGCCGAGTTCCCCAGATGCAATCAGTCTTTCAACGGCGGCAACTTTCGGTGCATACCGGCAGACAAAGCCCAGTTGCACGAGGCGATCGGCACGCTTCTCCGCGCTGATGATCGCATCGCAATCGGCCAGCGTGAGCGCCATCGGCTTCTCGAGCAGCACGTGCTTGCCTGCTTCCAGCGCTCGGATCGCGTACTGGCGGTGGAGCGTGGTGGGCAGCGCGATGACGACGCCGCGGATGGAATCGTCAGAAAACAGATCCTCCACATCCGTGGTGGAGCGCTTCGCGTTGAACTCGCTGGCGAAACGATCAGCCAGCTCGCCGTTCAGATCGCAGACGGATTCGAGGCGTCCGCCAAGTTCTCCGATCGCGCGCGCGTGTTCCCGCGCGACTCGTCCGGCTCCGATGAGGGCAATATGCTGCGGCCGATCGGTCATCTCACTCCACTGAGCCGGGATCAGTTGGCCGGACTGCCTTCGATTTTGCCGATGGTGCGGAACTTCTGGTATCGGCGTTCAACGAGCGTCTGGGGTTTGAAGCGCTTCAGTTCGCGCAGCCGTTCGACGACCCAGCGCTGGAGCAGTTCCGCCGCGCCATGCGCATCGCGGTGCGCGCCGCCGAGCGGTTCTTTAATGACCTCGTCGATCAGACCGTTCTTCATGTTGTCGCGTGCGGTGAGGGCGAGTCCTTCGGCCGCAGCGCGGTTGGTCTCTTCGTTGGCGGCTTTCCAGAGGATCGCGGCGCACCCTTCGGGGCTGATGACGGAGTACCAGGAGTACTCCAGCATGCCGACGCGATCCGCCACGCCGATCCCGAGCGCGCCGCCCGAGCCGCCCTCGCCGATGACGACGCTGACGATGGGCGTCTTGATCCGCGCCATCTCGCGGAGATTGACGGCGATCGCCTCCGCCTGCCCGCGTTCTTCCGCCTTGATGCCGGGGTAGGCGCCGGGCGTGTCGATGAACGTGACGATCGGCAGGTTGAACTTTTCCGCGAGCTTCATCTTGAGCAGGGCCTTGCGGTATCCCTCCGGGTGAGCGCAGCCGAAGTGACAGGCGATCTTTTCCTGCGTGGACTTGCCCTTCTGATGGCCGACGATCATGACCTTGTGCGGGCCGATGCGGCCGAGGCCGGTGATGATCGCAGGGTCATCGCCGAAGTGCCGATCGCCGTGCAGTTCGCGGAAATCGCGGCACATGGCGGCGATGTAGTCCGAGGTCTGCGGCCGGGCCGGATGCCGGGCCACCCGGACCGTATCCCACGGGTTGAGATCGGTGTACAGCTTGGCGAGAAGACTGTCGCGGCTCGATCGGAGACTGGTCAGTTCGTCGGAATACGACTCCGCATCGTCGCGGGCGGTGAGCCGCTTGATCTGCTCCTCGAGGTCCGTAACGGGTTGTTCGAAGGCGAGCGTGTAGCTGCCGGTATAGCCGTTTGCCATGGACCATAGGGTATCGCAGCCGATGTGGAAGGTACAGCGGTCCGGGGGAGGTGCGTGAGGGCGAGCCGGACGCGAGCCGCGTTCGCGGCGGTGCTCGCGTATGATGCGGGAATGTACGGTCTGGTCGAAGATCTCGCCCTGCTCATTGAACGCGGCGGGTACGTCATGGTGCCTCTGCTCGCGCTCAGCGTGATCAGTCTCGCGCTGATTCTGGAACGCACGCTCTTCTGGTTGTGGCTGCACCGGCACCGCAGGATCGTCCGTCTGGAAATGCTGACCGACGCCCTGCGGCGAGGTGACCGCCAACGCGCCGAGCAGCTCGTGCGCGAGGACCGCTCACCGTATGCGGAAGTGGCGCGGCGGATGCTGGAGCACGGCTCGACCGATGCGGTTGCGGTGGAGGCGGTCACGCATCATCGGCCGCGGCTGGACCGGTTCATGATCGCGCTGTCCACGATCATCACCGCCGCGCCGCTGCTCGGAATTCTCGGGACGGTGATCGGCATCATTCAGTCGTTTCGCCTGCTGGGAGCGCAGCTCACGCTCAGCGATCCGCGCGAGGTCGCAGCGGGCATCGCTGCCGCGCTGCTGACCACGGCTCTCGGGCTGATCGTCGCGCTCTTCACACTGTTTCCGTACATGCTGTTTCGAGGGCAGGTGGATCGGGCGCTGGGGCGCTTGGAGTCCGTGATCGCTGCGGCACAGCAGGGTGATTCAGAAAGCGGCCGACCGAAGTCCGCTCCCGAAGCCGGGCAGGCCGATGCGACTGCTTCGGATGTGACTGCTTCGACAAAGTCGGCGAAGAAGACCACATCGCAACGGCGCGCAGAGACCGGGCGGCGGGTCTGACCATCGAAAGACGATTTGTGATCGGAGGGTAGCGGTGGGCGTTTGCGTTGCAGTTTCCAGGCCGCTCACCCTTTGCTGAATGATCCGGCCGGCAGAGAAACAGGCCAAGTCGAACGCGCGCTCTGAAAACGCAAGAATCGAACCGTGCTGAGTCCGTATCGACTCAGCAATGTTCAATCGACGCAGCAAGGCTGAGAGTGCTTGAGGATGTGGGGGTGTGGATGAGTGTTTGAGTGGCTGAGACAAGCACGGGTAGGTAAGCAGGTAAGCGGGCAAGGGAAGGGTGGGAGGAGCTGGCCCTGAAGTGGCCCACGAATGGCGGACACAGGGACTCGTCGGCACAATGGTCGACGGAAAGGACTCCCTGCAATGGCCAACCCCCGTTACT
>RECV01000288.1 GCA_007693845.1 Phycisphaerales bacterium | reverse complement strand
CGAACGCAAGCTGTTCAAGACCCGCAGGCGTTGGCGCTGGGTGGTCGTGAGCGCGCTGCCGCTGCTACTCGCAACCGGTCTGGCGATTCAGCCGAAGGTTCAGCGGGACGGCTGGGTATCGGTGTTACCGTTGACTGTTGTTGCGTACGGCCTGTACCTGAATGAGAACGATTGGGCGAAGGACGAGCTCAGGCGGCGATATCCCGAGGTCTCAATCAATGCGATCTTTGACGGTACATCATTTGGCGAGAGCTCGCGCGTTTTCAGAGTGGGCTACCGTGTACTTGCGCGAGCCGCGTGGCAGATGGCGACAGACGAAGCGACTCCGAAAACGGAGCAGTGGGAATCCTTCGGATATGTCGTTTACGCCGCGCAGCGGACAGGTGGTTCTGGAGAGATGAGCTGGTTGACGCGGGAGTTGCGGGAACTCGCCTGTGGAGATGATCCGGATTCTAAAGTTACTCCTTTTATGCTCAGCCAGGTTCTCGCTCCGGAAGCCGCGGCGGAGACGATTCTTCATCTGGTTGACGAGGGATGTCTTGCCCCGCATGAGGTGGTTGCGCCGCTCGGGCAGTTGTTGTTGAAGACCGATCGGCCTCTTCCCTACATTGTTGAGGCCGTAGGCCACGATAGTGTCCAAGTTCATCGGCCTGCCTTGTACGCCCTGCGAGAGTGGAGCATTCGTGGCGGAACGTCGGCCGAAGCGATCGAGGTCGTGGAAGCGGTCTTGAATCGCCGCCACGTGGCCGGAGAATCCTCGGGCCACTTCGAATGGGCTCTCTGGACTCGGCTTGCACTCGAGCCGGCAGAATCGCGCCACAAGGTTCTTCGAGAACTGGTTCGAGAAGGTGACGAGTCTGCGCGGGTGGCTCTGGTGCAGTTTCTTGTTGCATGGCCGAGTCTGCGCACGCCGACCATGACGCCCGAGGTTCTCTCGTGGTTGTGGGATGAGAGCGAGAGAGTCCAAAAGAGAGCAAGGAGCGTTTTTGTTAAGCTGCCAACGGCCAATCTGGTTGGTTTGGAAGCGGAACTCGACGCGCTCACGGAGCACGAGGATGCGAACACTGCGGCTATTGCAAGATATCGACGATCAGAACTGCGTGCTCACCTCGCCGATGAGTAGGAACGTGTATCGAACTCCACGCGATCCATGGCCGCCGGCGGCCGTATCGGGCTGACCCTTCCGCCCCCTGATCACTCTTCACTCTTCACTGCTCACTCATCACTCCCCGCCTACAAAATCTCCGCCGCCAGACTCGCCAGCGAACTGCGCTCCGTCTTCGCCATCGTGATGTGGCCGGAGATGCCCTGGCCCTTCATGCGCTCGACGAGGTAGCTCAGCCCGTTCGATGAACCGTCGAGGTAGGGGTTGTCGATCTGGTTGATATCGCCGGTGAGAATAATCTTCGTGCCGTCGCCGACGCGCGAGACGATCGTCTTCACTTCATGCGGCGTGAGGTTCTGCACTTCATCCACGATCATGAACTGATGCGGAATCGACCGGCCGCGGATGTAGGTCAAGGGTTCGAGCACCAGGGTGCCGCCGGCGATGAGTTGGTTGATGCGCTGTTCGGTCGTGTGACTTTCCGCGTGCTGACTGATGTCGCTGCCGCGGGTGGAGAGAAGATACGCGAGGTTGTCGAAGATCGGCTGCATCCACATGGCGAGCTTTTCGTCTTTGTCGCCCGGCAGGTAGCCGATGTCCCGGCCGAGCGGCATGATCGGGCGCGCTGCGAGCAACTTGTCGTATCGCTGTTCCTTGAAGACCTTGTGCATCCCGGCGGCCATGGCGAGCAGGGTCTTGCCCGTTCCCGCCGCCCCGAGCAGCGTGACGAGCTTGATTTCATCATCAAGCAGCAGATCGAGCGCCATCGTCTGTTCGACGTTGCGCGCCATGATGCCGAAGGTCGGCCGCCGCGGCCCGGAGATGGGAATCAGGTGATCCGTCTCGGCGAGCAGGCGGGCGAGCCCGGTGTGCGATTCATCCTCCGCTGCGCGCAAGAGGAAAAACTGATTCGCCAACGGTGTGATCTTGATCTGTTCACCGTTCTCGCCCTCGATGAACAGGTACTGCTCGATCGCGGTGACGGCGATCTGGCGCTCGTTGTACAGTTCATCGATCACCGTGCTGGGGACGGTGACTTCGAGCATGCCGGTGTAGAGCCAGTCCGCATCGACTTTTTGCGCTTCAAAGTCCTCGACGCGCAGTCCCAGCGCATCACCCTTGACGCGCGCGTTGATGTCCATCGAGATGAACACCGTGTGTTCACCCTGTTCGTGAATGGCGTGCGCGACGGCGAGGATTCGGTTGTCCGCTTCGTTGAGATCGAGCGCAAACGGCGCGGAGCGGTCGCAGCGATCGAGCCGCAACGTCCCGCCGAGCGAGTTGAGCGGCACGCCCTCGAACAAACGGCCTTCCTGGCGCAGTTTGTCGATCTGCCGAATCACCTGCCGTGCGTTCCGGCCGGTGTCATCGTTGTTTTTCTTGAAGCGGTCGAGTTCCTCGATGACCGCCATGGGAATGACGACTTCGTGTTCGGCGAACATGAAGATCGCATTGGGGTTATGCAGCAACACGTTCGTGTCGAGCACAAAGTGTTTTCGCACGTTCGATTCACTGCGGTCAGACTCGCCGGGCTTCGGTTGGCCGCCCTTCGATTCGGGCTGGCCGGATGGACGTGTCGTGGTGCGTTTGACGGTCGGTGCCAACGGGCGCTCCTCCAGGTACATGGGGGCGTGATCCTCCTCGTAAGACCCTCACGGCGGCCGGGTGTTCCGCGACAACGGGCGGAAGCGCTCTGACCGTCGACCTCTGCCGATATTATCGGCACGTGCGGGCGAAGGGATCGAAAACCGAACCGGAAATCATCGGCCAGATTGCCGCGCGATTGAACCGGATCTTTACGAACGGACGGGGGACGATCAAAACGTGCCGCAGACTCAATGCACGGTTGAGAGATCGTATCATTCAGACTGCGCCGTTTCCCCCTCCACGGTTCGGGGGCGGGCGCGAACATTGAGCGGACCAGCGCGAATTTGGCGAACGTCGGTCGGGCGGTCTATGCTGCCGGGGAGAAGTCATTGTTTCGTTTTTCATTCGGGTGCGATCGCCGCGGCCGGATGAACCACTCGCCTCTTCGCTCGGAAAACGCCCCATGAATGTTCGTGATGTGATGAACGTGCTCGAAGCGATCGCGCCGCTGCACTACGCCGAGGAGTGGGATAACGTCGGCCTGCTGATCGGATCAACCGACTGGACGGCGGACGCGATCATGCTGACGATCGACCTGACCGAAGAGGTTCTGCACGAAGCGATCGAAGCGAAGGCGCAAATGGTGGTGGCGTATCATCCCGCGATCTTTACGCCGCTGAAGCGGGTCACGGAAGCGACGGTGCGCGAACAGACGGTGCTGCACGCCGCCCGGGCCGGGATCGCCGTCTACAGTCCTCACACCGCGCTCGACGCCGCGCCGAACGGCGTGAACGACTGGCTCGCCCGCGGACTCGGTGACGGCGATGTCCGTGCGCTCGAGGCGTACCGCGCTCTGCCCCAGTCGGAAGAATGCAAGATCGTGACATTCTGTCCGGCCGAGGCGGTGGACGCCATCCGAAACGGGCTCGGCACCGTCGGCGCGGGTCGCATCGGGGATTACCAGCTCTGCTCGTTCGAACTGCGCGGTCAGGGGACGTTCTTCGGCGGAGACTCAACGAATCCCGCCGTCGGGGCGAAGGGCACGCTTGAACGCGTGGATGAAGTGCGGTTGGAGATGGTTTGCAGTCAGTCGGCGCTCGGGCTGGCGGTGATCGCGCTGCGCGAGTTTCATCCGTACGAAGAGCCGCCGATTGAGATTTATCAGCAGCAGCCGCGCCCGGATCGAACCAGCGGCGCGGGCAGGCGGGTGACACTCGATCAGAAGGCATCACTCGAAGAGATCGTGAATCGCATCAAAACGCGACTCGGTGTGGAACGGTTGCGCGTGGCCACCGGTCGCGGCCGGGGCAAGACGTACCAGACGATCGGCCTCTGCGCCGGCGCGGGCGGCTCGCTGCTCGATGAAGCGGTCAACCAGGGCTGTGAGCTCTTCTTCACCGGTGAGATGCGGCATCACGACGTTCTGCGAGCGCAGGCCCGCGGTTGCACGGTCGTGCTCGCCGGGCACACCAACACCGAACGCGGCTATCTGAAAGTCCTGCAGGAGACGCTCAAGGCGCAGCTTGGCAGCGCCACCATCCGGGTTTCCGAATGTGATGAAGAACCGCTGCGTCCGATGTGATGAACTGACTGCGAGAACGAATCAATCCCGTCGGCGCGGGTTGAAGATGCTGTCAAGTATGTTGCCAATGTCGCCCGGGGAGAGTTGACGCTTGATGGCCTCGCCCACAAGTTTGGCGATGTTGATGTCGCCATCTATCTCAGTCTTTAGTGATCCGAACTTTCCGCGCGTGACGATCGGTACTTCGATCGCCTGAACGGTTTGTTTGGTCTTGTCATCAGAGAAGTCGCGGGCGATACGGGGGAGGACGTTGGCGGCCAGCGCGCCGAGCGGCACGGCCGTGCGAAGCCGCACCTCCTGCGTGTTGAGGTTGATCGCACCGGAATATGGCATGGTGAGGGTGCCGAGTCGCACCGTGAATTGGTCGTACTCGACCACGCCGCTGCGCACGCGAGCTTCGATTGGCGCGATATTGCCGCGCAGATCACGCGTCAAATCCACGCCGGCGCTGATCTGCGCGAGCGAGAGAATGGCGAACAGCGGCGTGCGCTGATCAAACTCCACCGCGCCGACGGTCAGGTTGATATCCGCGTTCAGACGTGACACGCCGCCGATCATCGGGAAGGTCGCGCTGCTGACCGTGGCGGAGAGCGGTTGATCGGATTTCACGATGTCGCCCAGCAGCGGGTGAATCGCCACAAGCACCTTCTGCCGTAGCAGGGGGTTGATCTCAAGCTCCGCGCGAATCGGGTCGGCTTCCGAAATGTGAATCAGCCCATCGCTCGCATCGCCGCGGGCATTCAGCCAGCCGTTGGGCGATGTGACTTCCAGCGCGATGGTGCCGGTCTGCGTGGAGAACTGCTCCGTCTTCAAAGATGCGTTCATGGTCTGTCCGACCGTCGCAGCGAAGTAGCCGTTCATGCGCAACAGCGCATCGACTAGCGCGGAGGGCATCGAATCGAGTGTGGCGTTGAGATCAACCGTCGCGTGCTCCGTGTTGAAAGCGCCATCGCGAGTGAGAAGGCCGAGGATCGTGCCGTCAACGTTCATGGAACCACGCACACTGCCGAGCTCGCTTGCGGCTTGCGCGTGGAAGGTCGTTCGCTCGACCGGGTCGCTCGAACGCAGGGTGACATCCAGATCATTCAGCCGCGCACTTTCGCCCGTGGTGGTGCGGATGCGCAACGGATTTCCCTGCAGTTGGATATCAAAACGCGCTGCGTGGGCATCAAACGGTTCGTTCAGCAGAACCTCGCGCGGCAGGATGATCTCGACGATCCGAAGCGTGGCGGGCATATCGTGCGTGACCGTCAGCACACGATTGTCTTCGGTTTGCGCGAGCAGTCGTTCCGTCGCGGCGGGGCTCAATCGCATCTCCGTCGTCACGCCGCTCAGTCGGACGATTTCAGCATCGAGGACGAGGTCGAACCCGCCCTTGATGCGGTCGAGGTCGCTGGTGAGATTGGCGTTCAGGGTTTCACCACGTTGCTGGAACGAGATGCGCATGGCGCCGTCGTTTCCAGCCCAGGTTCGAAACGACTCCGGTTCACGTCCGAGCAGGGTTTCGAGCGTCGCCACATTGATGTCGACGAGATGCAGATCGCCCCGCATCTCGGGCTGCGTCTCGTCGGGCAGGGAGGTCAGATCGAACGTCGCGCGTGCTGCGCGTTGGCCGGAGCCGTGCTGATGCAGCGCGGTGGTTCCTTCGAGTCGGTACTGGGTCACTTCGGACAGTTGCGCTTCAATGTCGAGCTGCGTGTTGCGCAACTGGATGCCTTCCGCAAATCCGGGCACCTCGCGGAGGGACACCCGCTCACCGCTCACGCGACCGCGAATCGGATCGCGCGGCATCTCCAACGCGAACGGCGCGCCGATGGCGACCAT
>RECV01000205.1 GCA_007693845.1 Phycisphaerales bacterium | reverse complement strand
ACGCCCTTTTCGTCCAGATCGACATATTCCATGTCGTACTGTGCCGCGAGGGCCTTGGCGACATCCTCTTCATCACAGAAACCGGCCTCCACGAGCGCTTCACCGAGCCGCTTGCCGGAACCCTTCGCCATGCTGAGCGCTTGGTCGATCTGATTTTGAGTGAGATTGCCCCATTCGAGCAGGATCTCACCAAGTTTCTTTCGCTTCCGGGCCATGCGGTTCCCTATTCAGGTCACGGATTCCGATCTGATTCGGCGCAGCCATGAACAACATTCTTCAATGTGTCCCAGGCAAGCCGACAGCTTAGTATTGTCGTGCGAAGCAAGTCCTGCAACCCGAAGTTGTGCTTCGCGCGTGATTTCCATCGTTCGTTTCGTCCACATCCGTGATCTTCTGCCGGATTCACCATGCCTGAACCGCCTCACGTTGAGCCCGTATCGCCGCCTCGCGTTCTGATCACGGCCGGGCCGACGCACGAGCCGATAGATTCTGTGCGTTATCTCGCGAATCGGTCGTCGGGCAAAATGGGTATCGCCCTGGCCGAGGCCTCCTCCGCCCGCGGCTGGACGACCACCCTTTTGCTTGGTCCCTCTGCTCTCCGCCCGGCAGACTCTTCGCACCTGACGGTACACCGGTTCCGAACGACCGCCGATCTTCAGCAACGCCTGCAGCAAAGCTGGCCACAACACGACTGGCTGATCATGGCCGCCGCGGTTGCCGATTACCGCCCGAAACCGGCGTCTGAAGCGAAACTTCGGCGCACCTCGACGAAGATGACCCTGGAATTGGAACCCACGCCGGATCTACTGGCGGAATTGGCCGCCGGCAGCCGTCCCGACCAGCGCCGCATCGGCTTTGCGCTGGAGCCGGCCGACGAACTCGTTGAGCGCGCCAGGGACAAACTTGCCCGCAAATCACTCGATGCCATCGTCGCAAATCCGCTGAAAACGATGGATGCGAATGAAATCGAAGCGATTTTGCTGTTTGCGGATGGAGCCGAGATTTCTTCAAACGGGTCGTTGTCGAAATCCGCCGGCGCAAAGTGGATCCTTGACACCATCTTCGCCCGGCTGACATCGCCCGGCTGAGTCAGTAGTCCCGCCGCGCGGTGAAGCGTCCGCCTCACCCGTCCAGCGGCGTGAAGGAGGAACCGGTTTCGACGTAGAAATTGACGAGGCGACCCGGCTCGATGATGCCGTCGAAGACCTGTTCATCCATCGTGCGCACCACGAACGGTACGGTCAGGTCGATCACCGCATGCTTTTGCTCGGGATCAGCGCTCAGAACCTTGCCCGCGACGATGCGCGGCGTGCCCCAGACCGGCTCAATGAAACGCCCGCCCCCCGTGGCTGGATGAATCCGTAACGCCTTCGCGTGGATTGTGCCCTTCACGCGCTTGCCGAGCTTCGGCTGAAGCTGAGCTGCGGGCACCGTCGGCACGAGGTGTAACTGGTAATCGGTATGCGGAATCGACAGCACAATGCGATCCTCCCGCACCTCTTCCAGTATGCCTTTCGCCACGGCTTCAGTCATCTGATCCACGCTCACGGATGTCTATCTCCTCAAGACCAGGTCGTTTCGATCTACCTCGAAGGCGGCATGATAGCACGGGGCGTTCGGGACCGTCAGGCCGCGCCAATCGGTCGGGAAGTCGTGTTGAGAAAGTTGGCCAGGAGCTGCGGTCCATCCACGGTGAGAAAGCTCTCCGGATGAAACTGCACGCCGTCCATCGGTGCCTGCGCTGCGCCCGTGCCGACCCAGCGCAAGCCCATGATCTCGTCCTGATCGGTCCAGGCGCTGATTTCAAAGTCCTTCGGCACCGTCTCCCGCTCGACGATGAGTGAGTGGTAGCGGGTGGCAACGAACGGGTTGGGCAGCCCCGCAAAGACGCTTCGGTCGTCATGATGAATGAGCGAAGTCTTGCCGTGCATCAGCACCTTGTGACGGTGGACAATCATGCCGGAACGATCGGCGATGGTCTGATGCCCGAGACAGACGCCGAGGATGGGAATGCGGCCGCGGAAGTGTTCGATCAGATCGCCGCAGATCCCCGACTCACGCGGCGTGCACGGGCCCGGCGAAAGCAGCAGGTGCGTGGGCGTCATGGCCTCCGCCTCATTGACGGTGATCTTGTCGTTCCGCACCACGCGCACCTCGCGCGCAGCGTCGATCTCCCCCAAGCGCTGCACGAGATTGAAAGTGAACGAGTCGTAGTTATCGATCAGCAGAATCATGCGGGGAGAGTATACGGCGCCGCGACATGGCGACGAAGGTGCAAAGCGACGAAGGTGTGGGTGACCTTTGGATGGCGCCGATTCGCGGCCGCGGCGCTGAGCTGCGTTACGCTGCTTCGAAAGTACCCGCAATGCCGTCGCGCGTGACGACGAAGAGCTGATTCGTGATCGGGTACGGCAGGCGGCGGAAATCCCGTTCGACCCGCTTGTGAAGGCGGCTGACGAACTCATCGGGATCGACGCTCATGGCGAGAAAGAGGTCACGCGCCGGGGTGGCAACGTAGAAATCGCCCTTCAGTTCCGGCGCAAGCCGCTCGTGCAGAGAATCGAGCAACAGGCGGGCCGCATCGTAACCGTCCTGCGCCGCCACGATCGCAGCGCGTCCGCCCTCGTTGGAATCGACCAGTTGCACCTTCAGTTCCGGGGTGTAACGCGCGAGATTGTCCTTGGCGATTTGCTCCAGATCATCCGGCTGAAGGCCCCAGCGAACGACCTGTTCGACCGTGATGCTGACGGTCGAGTGCGGCATATCGAGCACGAAGACCACCACGGTGCCGTTGACGAACGGCACGTGCGCGACCTGTTCCCGGTCGAGGTGCTCGAAGATCGACTCCGGCTGAATGCGCGGCATGATGCGAGGTTTGGCGATGGAAAACGGCAGCGGTGTCGAGCCGACCGAGTCACTCTCCACGAGCCGATCCAGATAGTTTTCCACGATGTCCACACCGCGATCCGGATCACACTGCACCATACGATAGAGGTTCTCGAGCCCGAGATGCTTGCCGTTGACGATGAGGTCCATCGGTCCGGCGAGTTCGATCTCGCGTTCGGGAAAATGGCGAAGAAAGATCTTGGCGACCTGTTCGCCGAATGCTTCGGGTTCTCGCGGCATCTTCGACATGAATTGCTCCGAACGAAGTCGGGATTCCCTGAATCCCAGCAACTTCGCACACCAGTATTTCATACGGCTCCGCCGCGGGTTGGGTTCCCGAACACGACTCAAACCCCAAGGTCAACGCCGTCGGGTGAATGTCCTATCGGCAGATCGTCCCGGAGAGGTTCGCCGCTTTTCTGCGATTCGCGCGGTCCGGATTCGTCGCGCTGATGATTTCCGCATACTTTATCGGCATGACCGAAACCTGCCGAGTTGGAAATCTTTCGATCGGTGGCCAGTCGCCGCTGACCGTGATCGCCGGCCCCTGTGTCCTCGAGGACCCGGCGACGAATGATCAAATCGCGCAGCATCTGCGCGAAACCTGCCGTTCGCTCGAGCTCTCGTTTATCTTCAAGGCCAGTTTCGACAAAGCGAACCGTTCGAGCGGCCGCTCACCACGCGGTCCCGGCCTGGACGATGGATTGCAGGAACTGGCTCGCCTGCGCGCGACCTTTGATGTGCCGGTGACCACCGATGTTCACGAAACATCCCAGGCCGCTCCGGCCGCGGCCGTTGTGGACCTCCTGCAGGTTCCCGCGTTTCTCGTTCGACAGACCGATCTGCTGATCGCCTGCGCGGAAACCGGGAAGCCGGTCAACGCGAAGAAGGGGCAGTTCATGGCGCCCAAGGAGATGCAGCACGTTCTCTCCAAGCTGCGCGAGGCGGGGGCGAAGGACATCATGCTGACCGAGCGCGGCACGTTTTTCGGCTACCACCGGCTCGTGAACGACTTTATCGGTCTCGGCGATCTGATGGAACTCGGCGCGCCGGTCTGTTTCGATGTCACCCATTCCACGCAATTGCCCGGCGGCGGTGACGGCGTGACCGCCGGCCGTCCCGATCGCGCTGCATTGCTGGCCCGCGCCGCGGTGGCGGCGGGCGCTCCGGCCATCTTCATCGAATGTCACCCCGAGCCCGCCAAGGCACGCTCCGACGCCAGCACGATGCAGTCGCTGGACGCGGTGACCGCGATTCTGAGGAGCGTACGCGCGATTCACGAGGCGATGCGAACGGCTGAGACGTCAATGAGCGTGTGATCATTCGTACTGGTCCCACGCGGAAGCCCGCGATAGAATCGCACCGTTAGGGATGGACAGGAAGCTGTGATGAACTGCGACTACTGCAACAAACCCGCCGTCGTGCATGAAGTGACCGTCAAAAACGGCGAGAAGCACGAAGTGCACCTCTGCGAAGAGCACGCAGCAGAAGCGGGCATGAACATGCCCGGGTCCAAGCCGATCAATGAATTGCTGACGAAGTTCGTCATCTCACACCCGAGTTCCTCCGGTGGCGCGGCGACGTCCGGCACATCGCGATCGGCAAAGTCGGTGCACCGTCGCTGCGCGACCTGCGGGCTGGGGCTGGATGAGTTTCGGCGGACCGGTCTGCTCGGCTGCCCGGACTGCTATGAGTCGTTTCGCTCACAACTTGAACCGTTGATCGAACGGGCGCAGAACGGCGGGGTCAGTCACCTCGGCAAGACGCCGCGTCGCGCGGGAGCGTCCATTGATCGACAGCTTCATCGCCAGCGGTTAATCCAGGAACTCGATCACGCGGTCAACGCGGAACAATACGAACGTGCCGCCCAACTGCGGGATCAACTGGAATCTCTGGAAACCGATACGCCGAATGCGGACGAGAATCACGACCGGGCAAGCGAATCGAGTTCGCCGAAAAAGGAATGACCCACGATTCGATCGCGGAGGACGAAAGTTTCCGTGATGTCACAGAGCCATGGAACTGAGAGAACGCCCCCATCCCTGGAACGACTACAACGGCCCGCATGATGATGTGATCATGAGTTGTCGTGTGCGCCTGGCGCGTAACCTCGCCGGCTTTCCCTTCGTCAACCGCGCGAGCAGCACGCAATGTCACGAGATGCTGCGGATGGCGCGCCGAATCGTCCTGACCGATGACGTGGCGCCGGGCATGATCTGGGTGGATATCAATTCCGCCACCTCCCGCGACCGCGCGCTGCTGATGGAGCGGCATCTGATCTCGAAGAACTTCTCGGAGAGTTCGCACGCCCGGGCGGTTGCCGTCTCGGGTGATGAGTCCCTGAGCGTGATGGTCAACGAGGAAGATCATCTTCGGATGCAACTGCTCCGTCCGGGGTTACAGCTCGAAGACGCCTTTGAACGAATCAATGCCGTCGACGATGCGATTGAGTCGCGTCTGGATTATGCCTTCAGTTCACGGTGGGGATACCTGACCGCCTGCCCGACGAACGTGGGTACGGGCATTCGTTTCTCCGTGATGGCTCACCTGCCGGCATTGAAGATCACGGGCGAGGTTGATCGCGTCAAGCGTGCCGCGAAGGACCTGAACCTGGCCGTGCGCGGATACTACGGCGAAGGCACCGAATCGGCGGGCGACTTCTACCAGATCAGTAACCAGATCACCCTCGGTCGCAGCGAGACCGAACTGCGCGATGAGTTCCAGAAACAGATTCTGCCGCACATCATCCAGTATGAACAGGAATCGAGGCAGGTGCTAGTGGATCGCAACCCGATCCTGCTGGATGACCGGGTTCACCGCGCGTTCGCGATTCTGAAGACAGCGCGCCTGCTGGGGGTGGAAGAAGCCATGAAGCTGCTCAGCCGGGTTCGTCTTGGTCTCTACCTGGAGCGCATCGCCGACGTGGACCTCAATGCGATCAATCGCCTCTTTCTCCAGATTCAGCCCGCGCACCTGCAACTGCACGCGGAGAGCCGTCTCAGCAACGAGGAGATGAGGCAAGCACGAGCCGATCTGGTTCGCAGCACGCTCGGGGGATAATGAGAATTATTCAGGTGCGTGAGGCGCAAGCAAGCCGCAAGTGGTGCGGTTCACCGGGTTCACCCGACTCCCCCCGCTGATTGCCCCACTAAAAAATTACTTCGTGCGTTGGCAGGAATGACCGTGGCGGCGCCCTACGCGACCTGGTCGGCCGCCCCGGCGAGCTCAAAATCCTTGTCGGTCAGGCCGCCCGCATCGTGCGTGCTCAGCGTCAACGTGACCTTGTTGTAGCGGATCATGATGTCCGGATGGTGCTGCTGCTTCTCCGCGAGGTCGGCGATCTTGTTGACGAAGGCAATCGCCGCGACGAAATCGTCGAAGTTGAACGTCCGCTGAATGGAGTCGCCGCTTTGCGACCATTCGGAGAATTTTTCGAGCTTCTGATCAACGGCTTCTGGGGCCAGCTTGTCCATGCGGCAACCTCCATGCGTCATCCGCCACGCGGGGGAAAGTGTCCACTATATCATCGTGACCGTTCATGACCAGCCCCGCCGCACACCCCCCGTTGAAACGGATCACCCGACTCGCCCCCTCGCCTACCGGGGCGCTTCACCTCGGCAATGCGCGCACCTTTCTGATCAACTGGGTGCTGGCGCGGCAGGCGGGGTGGCGAATCATCCTGCGAATCGAGGATCTCGACGGGCCACGAGTGAAGCCCGAATCGATTCAGCAAAGTATCGAACTTCTCCGTTGGCTGGGGATCGACTGGGATGAAGGTCCCCTGATTCAATCCGCGGATCTCTCGCCCTACGAACGGGCCATGTCGCAACTCAGTCATCGAGGCCACATCTTCTCGTGCTCGCTGACCCGCAAGCAGATCGAGGAAGCCGCCTCCGCGCCCCATGATGAGGGGCATGAGCTGAGATTTCCGCCGGCGTTGAGGCCCTCCTCATCTGAGAGCGGACGATTTGAGTTCCAACCGTGCGCTACCAACTACCGGTTTCTGGTTCCGGATCGACCGATCACGATTGACGACCGGATCGCCGGAACGGTTACCCGCAATCCCGGCCGGGAAGTCGGCGATTTCGTGGTCTGGACGAAATCCCGCACGCCGGCGTACCAACTGGCGGTGGTCGTTGATGATGCGCGGCAAGGGGTCACGGATGTGGTGCGCGGTGTGGACCTGCTCCCCTCAGCAGCGAGGCAACAGCTCATTTACGAAGCGCTTGGCCTTCCGCTGCCGCAGTGGTGGCACGTTCCGCTGGTTCTGGGGCCGGACGGACGTCGTCTGGCCAAACGTCATGGTGATACGCGCCTCTTGAGTTATCGAGAGACGGGCGTGCCGGTCGAAAGGATCATCGCGCTGCTCGCCGGATGGTGCGGAATCAATGCCGGCCCGGGAACCAATCGCGCCGCCCTCTCGGCCCGTGACTTCCTTGAAGCGTTCCAACCGGCTACGCTTCCAATGCAATCCGTCACTTTCACTGAGGATGACCACCAATGGCTCGTTTCCGCCTGATCCTGCTTGTGCTGATCGCCCTGCTCGTACCCGTCGGGTGCAACCATGCCGACGTTTCGATCATCACGATCCACGGTGAATCCTTTGAAATGGAGTTGGCATTGGATGATGCCGCTCGCGCCCAAGGGATGGCCGGTCGCACGGAGTTTCCTGATCAGGGCGGGATGCTTTTTGTGTTCCCCGATTCGCAAACGCGCTGGTTCTGGATGAAGGATTGCCTGATCGACATGGACCTGATCTTCCTGGATTCGCGCGGCGTGGTCGTAGCCATGCACGAGATGGAGGCCGAACCGCTCCGTCAGGATGACGAAACCCAGGAGGAGTACGAGGATCGACTAAAGCGTTATCGGAGCGGGCGGCCGGCCCAGTTCGCCATCGAACTGGAAGCCGGATCAATCCGCAGACTCGGCGTACGCGTCAACGATCGTGTGGAACTTGAACTGGAGCGTCTCAAGGCGATGGCGAAGTAGGCCGATGCTGAAGTCGGAGGGCGGCAGCGGACCGCCGATTCATAATCCGACCAGCAGACGGGATTTGCCGCCACATGAGCCGCTGGAACCTTCTGATCGTTGACGGGCAACCGTCGCCAGAGCCCGGTGCCGGGGTTTCCGCAGCCGAGTGGGCGGTTCTTTTGAATCGGCACGCGGACAGCAATGGAGCGCTGCGAACACATCAACGGCTCGTCGACAGCATCGGTGAAAATGATCTGGCCCTCGCCGACGCCGTCCTCTTTCTCCTGCCAACGGAGACGGATCAGGCAACTCCCGCGCTGCCGCCGGCCGTTCTTAATCAGATCGAAGAACGGGCAATCCCGCTCGTGGTGCTCGGCGTCAAACCATCCGAAGCGAATGCGTGGCACCACACCAGTGCGATGCTTCTGCCGTCCAATATTGATCCGCAAGCGCTGCTGTACGCGTTTCGAGGCATGCTGCATCGTCAGCCGGACTTCAGCCAATTGCGACAGGAGTTGGCACTTGCGCAACGTTTCCATGGCGGGCTGGAGAGCGAGATCACACGGATGCACGATGAACTGCAGCTTGCTGCGATCGTGCAGCGAGAGTTGCTGCCGCGCGAGATCCCGTCCCTGCACGGGATCCGGTTTGCGACGGTGTGGCGGCCGGCGAACTATGTCTCGGGTGATATCTACGATCTGATTCGCCTCGATGAAGACCACATCGGTGTCTTCATTGCCGACGCCGTCGGGCACGGTGTTCCTGCGGCGCTGATGACGATGGTGATCAGCCGTTCACTGCTGACGAAGGAAATCACCGACCAGAGTTATCGGATCGTCCCGCCCGCGGAAGTGATGCATCGTCTGAATCAGGAACTCATCGTCCGGCAGGAGAATAGCACTCGCTTCGCGACGGCGGTGTACGCCGTCGTCAACTGCCGCACACGCATCATGACCCTTGCCGGTGCCGGCCATCCTCCGCCGATTCATCTGAGCGAAAGCGGCGAGCCACGACAACTCGAAACCAACGGCGGCCTGCTCGGCATCTTCGAGGACGAAGAGTACGACCAGATCGATGTTGAACTGTCCGTGAATGACCGCGTGATTTTCTTCTCCGACGGCTTTGAACAGGCGTTCCCCGATGAATCCGCCGACGCCTACGAACGTCAACTGCCCACACTTCAGTACCGTCAGGAGTTCGAGGATCTCGCCCGGAAAAGCGATCCCGAGCAGATGGTCGATCACTTGCGCAAACGACTTGATGCGCAACGCGGATCGCTGCACCAAACCGATGATCTGACGATGATCTGTATGATCGCGGACGCGCTCAAGACGATGCCGATCGAGGACGTGACTCAGAACCCGGCGTCGATTCGGCGCGTGGCGTCATGAGCGCCGAGTCTGACCGAGCCATGAACCGACCGGCCTGGCCGTAGCGTTGAAGCCAGTTGACCACGATCTTGGCGATGTAATCGGTTTCGAGATTGACGCGATCCCCCTGCTTCAGTTCACCCAGGTTCGTGAGTTCCAGGGTGGTCGGGATCAGCGCAACGACGAAAGTGCGATCTCGCCTGTCCGCCACGGTCAGTGAGACGCCGTTCACGGCAATCGAACCCTTGTCGATGATCCCGTCAAGGAGATGCTCCGGCGGTTCGATTTCAACGCGCCACTCGCCCCCGGACTGATCCACATCAACGACGCATCCGACGCCGTCGATATGACCCTGCACGATGTGGCCGCCCAGCGCGGTGGCCGGCGTCGCGGCCGTTTCCAGATTGACCGTTTGCCCGGTCGACAGCTCGTTCAGGGTGGTCATGCGCAGGGTCTGCTGAATGACATCGAAGTGCAGCGCGTCCTTCACGGAGTCATCGGTCAAAGTCAGACAGCAGCCATTGACGGCGATCGAGTCACCTCGGGCCGGCGGCGACGCAGGCCAATCCGGCGACTCGGGGGCGGGACGAATCACGAATCGGGCGCCGTGCCCGGTATCTTCCCGCTGTGAGACACGACCAAGTCGCTGAATGAGACCGGTAAACATGCGAACACGCTAGCGATCTCGGTCAGGTGGGGCAATCTTCAGGCGGGAAATGCGGCTGCCATGGGCGGAAGCTCGGGATCATCCCCGGCTCTCTCGCGGAAAGGGGTGGAAAGCTGGCCGCACCGGTCGGATTCCAACGGGGCGATGTTCCTCTGGTTCCTGACTTGTTTCGCGCGAAGAATTGTCTACCCTGCTGGATTGCAAAGTCTTCGGTCATTCACAGCCCCCGGTCTTCAAGAGCAGAAGTTTTCATGGGTGAAGAAACCATGCAGTTTGTGGACGGCAAGCCGGTTGATTCTCACGCCGTCGTGGACGAGTTGGTCCAGGGTCTCCGCGAAACGGCAGATGCGGTGGTGCCGTGGTTCCTGAAAAACATGCCCCTCATGTATTTCCAGGATACGGACTACCTGACTCAGCTCAGCCACCTCCGCGCGATCATTGCGGCGAAGGCCTCCAATCGGCCTTTGGAGCTGACCCTTCGCAGCGAGGACGGGACGGAATGGACCAGCATGCGACCTCTGGACTACCCGGGCGTGCTCGCGGAACTGGTCCGCGACCTGCCCCACGATCGTCCGCTTCGTGCCGCCAAGATTCACACCGCGATGGACGGGCAACTCGTGCTGGATACGTTCGAGTTCGGCGAGAGCCCGCTTTACGATCCGAGTGATCCGGACCAGGCGACCAAACGCCGTCAGGTGGTCGCGTACGCCGATGAACATCAGCTCGACTTCACCGAAGAGGAAATTGATCATCACCTGGCGGGGTGCCGCGCGGAGTACGTTCTGACGGTAACGCCGTTACGGTTGAACAAGAACCGCGCGCTCTACCGGCAGGTTGCGGGAACGGACGGCACGGCGATCTCGCTGGAGCCGGAATCCGACCCGTCCCAGTGCCGCATCACGGTCGCGGTTGGAAATGCCGGCCAGCGCATCATGTTCGAGCGCATCGCCCGGCGACTGGCGCATTCATCGATCAACATTCACCGCGCATATCTGGATGTGATCAACGACGGTTCAAACGGCACGATCAGTCTGCTCGGCTTCGTCATTCAGGGGCCGGATGGCGGCCCGATCGATCCGCAGAGCGCCCTCTGGGCCACGGTTCGCCGCGACCTGCTTCGGAACAAATGGATCGACAACCGTACGCTTGAGCTGGCCTACCGCCATGACTCACTGGACGTCGTGCACGCGGAGATCATCACGGGCTTGTGCGATCTCGTCCACCAGGTTCTGGTCAAACAGAATGCCTACGCGTTCAACCCGGACCGGATTGCGCGAATTGCCGAAAAGAACCTCAAGCATACCCGGGAAATCGTACGACTCTTCCTCGACCGATTCAATCCCTACACGCCCCTTGAGGCCGAAGACTACAAAGCCCGCCGAAGCGCCATCGAAGAGGACATTGCGCAGTCGGTTGATCTCGAAGATGCGCGTGCGGTATTCAGCAAGATGCTGCAAGCGGTGGATTCCACGCTGCGGACCAATGTTTACATCGAAGAACGATATGGTCTTTCGATGCGACTCGACCCCTCGTTCATGGCCAACGATGATCGGCCGGAGATTCCCTACGGCGTGTTCTTCGTTCACGGCCGGGACTTCAACGGCTTCCACGTTCGATTCCGTGATATCGCCCGCGGCGGCGTTCGAGCGGTCTGTCCCATCGGTCTCGAGCAGCACGCGCGGGAATCCGAGCGGCTGTACGATGAAGCGTACGGTCTCGCGTTCGCCCAGCAACTGAAGAACAAAGACATCCCCGAGGGCGGCGCCAAGGCCACCGTTCTCATCGCGCCCGGAGCGACGGTGTCGCGCAGTGTCAAGGGCTTTGTCGACAGCATTCTCGATCTCATCACGCCGGATGCGCAGACCCGGTCGTTGATCCTGAACCGGAATGGACAGGAAGAACTGCTGTACTTCGGGCCGGATGAAAACATCACGCCGGAACTGATCGACTGGGTGGTCGATCGTGCCCGTCGGCGCAGCTATCCGACACCGACAGCGCTGATGAGTTCCAAGCCGGGTGCCGGCATCAACCACAAGGAGTACGGCGTCACCAGCGAAGGCGTCATCGTCTTCCTCGACACCATCCTGCGTGCCTTCGGCTATCAGCCGAAACAGCATCCCTTCACCATCAAGATTACCGGCGGCCCGGACGGCGACGTGGCCGGCAACTCCATCCGGATTCTGCATCGGGAATACGGCGACAACGCCCGCATCGTCGGCATCGCGGACGGCAGCGGTTCGGCGGAAGACCCGGATGGTCTCAACCACCAGGAACTACTCCGCCTGGTCACGAATGTCCTGCCCATTGCGCACTTCAATCGGGATCGACTCGGCCCGCACGGTCGCGTCACCGCACTCGACGAACCGGACGGTGTCCGCCTGCGCAACACAATGCACAACCGGATCCTCGCCGATGCCTTCCTTCCCTGCGGCGGGCGACCGAATACCATCCACGCTGACAATTGGCGTGACTTCCTGCTCGCCGACGGACGGCCGAGCAGTTCGCTGATTGTCGAAGGCGCGAATCTGTTCCTGACGCCGGAGGCCCGCATTCAGCTTTCCGACGCGGGCGTGACCATTGTCAAGGACTCATCCGCCAACAAGTGCGGCGTGATCTGCTCTAGCTACGAAATCGGCGCATGCATGCTCCTTTCCGAAGAGGAGTTCATGGGCATCAAGGATCGGTTCGTTGAGCAGGTTCTGAACAAACTGCGTGCATTCGCGCGGCGTGAAGCAGAACTGTTGGTCCGCATCCACCGTCACCGTCCGCAGATCCCGCTCCCCGAAATGAGTACGCGGGTGAGCCGGGTCATGCTGCGCACCGCTGACGCCATCGAAACCATGCTCCGTGACGCTGATCAGGGAGAGTTTGATTTGCTCAAACAACTGGTATTCGAGCACTTGCCCGCGGTACTCTTGGAGCATGCAGGCGATCGCCTCTGGTCGCATCTGCCCAAGCCCTATCTCCGCTGGATGATGGCCAAGTCGCTCAGCACGCGCATGGTCTATCGGGAAGGGTTCGAGTATCTCGAATCAATGCCCCTCGCTGCGATCCCGTCACTGGCCATCAAATATCTGCACATGGAGCTGGAGCGGCAGTCACTGGCGACGATGGTTGACGAGTCCAACCTTGATCAGAAGGAGCGGATCCGCGAACTGCTGAATCGTTCGGGCATCCTTTCGACAATCAGCGAAACCTGAGTCGAAGCGGCACAGCTCACGGTCGCATTGACATAAAATAGGGGTGGCTTCCCGTATCGTGACCGAGGATGGGGATGTCATACTGACGCAGCACCTTGTCGAAAGGAACCTCAATCGATGTCTGACTGGAAGCGAATCGTTGCCGGCGTGGATTTCACCGACCATGCGCTGAATGCCCTGCGCGAAGCGGCCCGCTGGACGCGGCGTGACAAGGCCGAACTGCATGTTGTCCATGTGGTCGAGTCTCTGGTGATCACCGAACTGCAAGAGACGCTGAAGACGCCCATTGAGGACATGGAAGCCCAGGTCCGCGAGGACACCATCTCGCGTTTGAATTCCATGATCGAAGAGGCGTCCCTTGAGGGCTATCGACTGGTCGATGAAACGCCGATGACCCAAGGCAAGCAGGACGGCATGACCGCCGAAGTGCGGCTGGGTAATCCGACCGAAGAATTGATCGCGACGCTCAATGATCACCAGGCGGACCTGCTGGTGATGGCTCGCAACAGCACATCGTCACCGGAACGCGGAGCGGGCACCTACGCCGTGCGGTGTGTCCGCAAAGGCCCGGCCGACGTTCTGCTCGTGCGAAACGAGCACACCGGCCGTTTCAAACAGATTGCGGTCGGTGTTGATTTCTCCGAGCAGAGCGAACGTGCGGTTCGTGCCGGCGCCGAACTCGCCAAAAGAGATAACGCGGAACTCACGCTGGTGCACGTTTTCTATCCCCCCTGGGAAGTCGTTCACTTCAGTTCACTGCCGGTAGACACCTCGCCCGCGTTTCAGAATGAGTACCGCCAACTGCTGACCGACCGGCTGAAAAACCTCGCCGCACCGCATGTCGAAGGTCGGCCCCACGTGAAGTACGATGTCTATCCCGCCGCCACCCACGGCTCGGGCATGGTCGATTATCTCACCGAAATCAAGGCCGACCTTGCGATCGTGGCCTCTCACGGCAAATCAAACATCAAACGGTTCCTGCTGGGGTCCACCGCGGAACGCGTGATCCGCGACTCCCCGTGCTCCACGCTGGTGCTCAAAGATCAGCCCTCGTAGGAACACGCTCGCGTCCATTCCAACCCGATGCTTGAGCCGATGACTGAGCCGGCGATCGAGACGAATCAATGACTCAGAGTGCCGCGGGCACATCCTGGCATGCGTTGTCTGCAGACGATGCGCTCGATCGGCTTGAGTCGACCGCACACGGCCTGAGTGAAGGCGAAGCGAAGAAGCGACCCTTGCCCCCACCGACGCCCCCACCGACGATGGAGAACATCATTCCAGTTCATCATCGGCGAGTTGGCCGGAGTTGCATTGAGACGAACGGGAATTGATCGCAGCCGACGCTACATCGTCGTCATGTACTGCTCGAGATACCGGATCGTCTGTTCCTGCTCATCGTGATCGACCTTGTTGAGGTCGCCGAGTGAAACGATGCCGATCACCTGGCCTTGTTCCACAACGGGCAGGTGACGGATGCGTTTTTCGCGCATGACGCGCCGGGCTTCATCGCAACTGGTCATGCGTTCGGCACAGGCGACCTGCGTGGTCATGACTTCTTCCACACGCGTGGCCGCCGGATCGCGTTTAGCCGCCACAATGCGGCGAAGCACATCGCGTTCGGTGAAGATGCCGAGCAGCCGATCACCTTCGGTCACCAGCACCGAACCGATCCGTTGATCGTTCATGAGCGTTGCCGCCTCGAGCACCGTTGCCTGCGGCCCGAGCGTTGCGACGCCGTTCTGTTTCTCACGCAAAATCCGATCGAGCGTACCCATGGGAACCTCCTCGGGTCAGTTGAGGTCCTTCATCCCATCCCTGACTCTTTCGAAAAGTGTCACACGAAACGCACAGAAAGCAAGACCACCGAGGGATGTTTTCCCATTCGTTCTTTTCGTCACAAGGTTCAAAGCATCGCTCGCCGACACGTGCGGCCCTGTTTGACGCCGTTCCTCATCTGTGGGCTGCAGCCGGTATCATGTCACAACGACTCGAACGGAGGCATGACACCATTTCGCCAGTAGATCTGAACCATGTTTACACGACGATTTGAAATCTTTCGGATGTTCGGCTTCCCGATCCGGATCGACCTGAGTTGGTTCATCATTGCGATCCTGATCACCTGGTCGCTCGCGACCTTCACCTTTCCGCAATGGCATGAGGGACTCGAAACCGGGACGTACTGGACCATGGGCGTGCTCGGCGCACTCGGGTTGTTCCTCTCCGTTCTGCTTCACGAGTTCGGCCACGCGCTGGTCGCCCAGCGCTACGGCATGCGCATGGGCGGAATCACGTTGTTCATCTTCGGCGGGGTCGCCGAGATGCAGGATGAATCTCCCAGCGCCAAGGTCGAATTCTGGGTCGCCATCGCCGGTCCGATCGTCAGCGTCGCCATTGCCGTCGTCTGCTGGCTCGGCGGGATGATCGGCGAGCGAACGTTTGATCACGTCCCGACCGTCGCGGTACTCAACTACCTCGCACTGATCAATTCGATTCTGGTCGTGTTCAACATGATCCCCGCCTTCCCGCTTGACGGCGGGCGCGTCTTTCGCGCGGTGCTCTGGGCCCGCAGCGGCAGTCTGCGCAAATCCACGAAGATTGCATCGGAACTCGGCAGCGCATTCGGCCTCGGACTGATCGTGCTCGGAGCGCTGATGATTCTGCTCAATCCGATCGGCGGAATCTTTCTCGTCTTCCTGGGATTCTTTCTCCGCCATGCCGCGAGCATGTCCTATCAGCAGGTCGTCGTTCGGCGGGCGCTGGAAGGGGAAATCGTCCGGCGTTTCATGCAGTCCGATCCCGTGACCGTCTCGCCCGATCTGACGCTGGACCGGCTGGTGGAGGAATACATCTACCGCCACCACTTCAAGATGTATCCGGTGGTGGATGACTCGGGCCAAGTCGTCGGCTGCATCACCACGCGCGAAGTGCGTGAAGTGCCGACCGAGCAGTGGCCGCAGACGCGGGTCGGAGACATTGCCGGCAAGTGCAACGAAGAGAACACGGTCCACCCCGGTGACGATGCGATGAACGCACTGTCCCTGCTCAACCAGACCGGCGCATCACGGGTGCTTGTGATGGAGGGCGATAAGCTTGTCGGCGTGCTTTCGCTGAAGGACTTGATGCATTTCCTCTCGCTGAAGGTCGAGCTTGAACCGAACTGATGGTGATCTATTGGCACCGCTCCCTGCCCGATCAGGAATGGGCGTGGAGAAGCAACACCAGAAGCAGAACGCCGCGGACGCTCCAAAGCGCTGTTCGCAACCAGTTACTGCGCGTGAGACGGAGGTGCGCTTCCCGGTCGAAGCCGGCCTGGAGTTGACGATGATGCGGCACCTGCAGCAGAAACGTTGAGCCCCAGATGCCGATCAGGAGCGCAAAGTTGATCAGCAACCAGATGAACGGCACTCCGTCGGGTGGTTGAATGAGGAGCCAAAGCCCGGTTCCGAGTTCGATCGACATGGCCGGCAGGACCACCCATGTGGTGCGTTGCTGGTGGATCTGCTCATAGGTCGTAAACTCATCACGGCCCACGCGCGCGAACATCGGGTAGTGCACAATCTGCACGAACCAGATCAACCCGGTCATGATCCAGGTCACAGCGCAATGAATCAGAAGTAGCGTCACGGCTCGGTCGCGTTGCCTCGCGCCTCGCCTTCGCCACCACCGGATCGCTCGAATTGAAGCAGCCACTCGATGGCGTCTTCCAATACGGCGTTGACGATCAGCACATGGCCGAGGCGCTCACGCTCTTCGTATTCAACCGGAAGCCCCTGCTCGCGCGCGGCGGCGGCGACCTGACGCAATGACTCCGGCGTGATGATGCGGTCGTACTGAGCGCCGTAGATGCGCACCGGCGGATGGTTTTCTGCATCCTGGCGGGTGAAACGACCCGCACCCGCAATGCAGGCAGCCGCGGCCATGAGATCCCGCCGGGCGTTCAGGACGGCGACGCTCGTGACCCCGCCCAGCGAATGGCCGATGAAATAGATCCGGTCGTGATCAACGGCGTATCGATGATCCATGATTTCCAACAAATGGTCGAGATACGACACATCACCGGTGAGCGGGTACGTCAGCGGAGCGGCGATCAGAAAATCGTGTTGCTCGGCCAGTTCGGTCAGCAGGCCGGCACCGTACGCTCGCATGAACATGAACTCATCGCCCCCCGCGCCGTGCAGCGCGATGACCAGAGGCCGCTTCCGGGCGGATTCGTGCGCCACCGAGGACGGGGCATGGATTGAAAGCGGCCACGCCGAACCGTTCAACTCCAAGGGACTCCAGTAGGTGCCGACCATGTTCAGGTACGGATCGACCCCCAGCTCCACCGCGCGGACCTCCGCTTCGAGAGCGGCGCTGATGATCGCCGGTTGCGCCAGAAGTTCGGCGGAGGACATCGGATTCGGATTCGCAGTCAGTTGGCGCAGGCGGCGGCGGCATTGTTCGATGGCATCGGGGACCGGGGATTCCGCCTCCGCCTGATCCAGCCGGGCCGTCAGTTCCCGTCGTTTCAGTTGCGGCGCGATGTCAAGCAGATGAATCGCCCGGCCGTGCAGCACCACGCCGTTTTCAAACGCCGCGGCCACGTTGAACGTGGCGGGTGTCACTTCGCTGTTCCCGAGCAGATCACTCGGCTTGAAAAGCGCACGCCCCTCTTCATCCGGCTCGATCAGAAGTTCGGCGTCCAACTCCGCCGCGGTCAGTCGGAAGTGAAACGGGACGATCCGTTCCGGCACTCGCGTGCCCGACAAACGAACCAACTGCAGTTCAATCGGCGAGTCGCGGTCGGTCACGATCGACGGGGAGACGGCCGGATGCAGCGCCAGATGAGATGAGATGATCTGCTCCGGGGAATGATCGTGTTCAAGTTCCCAACTGAGCTGGCGAATCAACGCGATGGCGCTGCCGAGTTGCCCGCGGAAGAAGTAGGCCGCTGCCGTATCGAATCGTCGTTGAATCCGGGAGAGTCGCGGGCCTTCCGGCGGATTGGCCGCCAGCGCCACTTCAAAGGCCAGGTACACCCCCGCCAAATCGGCCCGATCGGCCGGCTGCGCGGGCAGGCGGTCCGAAGTGAGCCCACCATCACCCACCGCGACGGGTGGCAAGCAAAGGATGCTCACGACCGCAAGCACAATCAGTCTGGCGTGTCTGTTCATCGTGCTCACGGATTCGTCGTCTGATGCAGAAGGGTTGCGAGACATTGTTTCCTCTGGCGTTCGTGGGAAATGAAGTGTGACGCTCGTGGCCAATTCAAACGTCGGATCGTGATCGCCGCCGTTTCGCGCCTGGCGCGGTCAATGCCGCAGCACAATGGTGGCGTCGTGGCCGTCCAGATATTCCTGCGTAAAGCTGACGCGCGGGCTCAACGAGAGCGCCCAGTCGAGCCACTTGACGGTATTGAACCGCCGCGCGGGTTTGAGATCCTTCCCGAGCCACTTCGGGTCGGCTCGGTCGGAGAGAAAGTTGAACACCACGCCCTGCTGAGCCGCACGGAAGCAGAGTCCGACCAGCCGTTGCGCGGTCGTATCATCCATCGTGTTCAACGTGCCGGAAAGCGTGATCCAGTCCGCCTCGGCGGTGTCGAGCCAGGAACTGTCGAGCAGCAGATCCGCGGTATGGAAACGACAACGATCGAGTTTTCTCTCCTTGGCGTGTTCGATCATGTCCCCCATGGCGTCGATGCCGATGAAGCTGCGAAAGCCCACCCCCGCTTCGTGCAGATAGGCCGCGAAGTCACCGTGACCGCAGCCGACGTCGAGCAGTGAGCATCCTTCAAACGGCACGAGTTCGCACATCACCGCAAAGCGGAGCAACTGGGCTTCACGGCTTCCCCAGAGCGTTGCGCGGAACCCCGCGCCGTGTTGGCGCACCGCGTCCCGATACGGTGATAGATACTCAGCACGGCGATCGGGTGGCGGGGTCGATTGCTCTGTCTTACTCATGGGTCGGCTGGCTCCTCAAGAAGCCCGGTGATTCGACCACGTGTCCCCGCCCGGCTTCAACTCTGTACGGACGATGGGAGGTCGGCTGTGATACCATAGGGCATATCGTACGAGTTCCGTTCCACCGAGTCTTTGAGGAAGCACGCCATGTCTGACACACCCCCACCACCGCCCGGTTCACCCAGTCCGCCCACCAGCCGCCACCTGGTTCACGTTCAGGCGAAACCGGGTGGATTCTGGCGTGCAATCAGTTTCGTCGGCGCACTGTTGCTGTTTCTGATGGTCTTTATTGCCGGCATCTTCTTCGGTGTTCTCGGCACGCTCATCGAACCCGATGTCATCATGGAGAAGACCTACCGGGATGGTGATCGAAACCGAATCGCAATCCTGCCGATCGAAGGGCTGATCACCGATCGCCAGGCGCGGTTCTCCCGCTCGGCGGTTGAGCACCTGCTGGACGATCGACGATTGCGAGCTGTCGTGCTCCGTGTCGATTCCCCCGGCGGCGGCGTCACCGCTTCGGACCAGATCTGGTATCAGGTCGACCGACTTCGGCAGGCCGGCATACCGGTCATCGCCAGTTACGGCGGCGTGGCGGCGTCGGGCGGCTACTACGTCTCCTGCCATGCTGATCACATCGTCGCGGAAACAACGAGCATCACCGGCTCAATCGGCGTCATTGCGCAGATCATGACCCTCGAAGGCCTCATGGACAAGGTCGGCATCGAACCGGTCACGATCGTTGCCACCGGATCACCCGAGAAGGACGTTGCGAACAATCTCTTTCGGGAGTGGACCGAAAACGACCGTCAACAGGTGCTCTCGATCATCGACGGCGCGTACGAGACCTTCAAGGAACGCGTGCAAAATGGACGCAGCGGGGTGATTGTCGACGAAAGCAATCTCGCGGCAGTCGCCAACGGCAGCGTCTTTACCGCGCAGCAGGCGCTCGATACCGGCCTGATTGACTCCATCGGGTATCTCGACGATGCGATCGCGGAAGCTGAACGACAGGCCGGGCTGACCGCCGGTCGCTCCACCGTCGTTCGTCTGTCGGAACCGCCGACACTCTTCGGCGATTCTCTGTTTCTCCGTCGACATGACTCCTCGACCACGATGCGTCGTATCGATGGTGAATCGTTACGTGATCTCGTCAATGATCTCGCAACGCCGCGCATCATGTATCTCATGCGGTAGTGAGGCACCGCACGAATTCGTCCCCGGATGACCCGCGATGTTCTTTGACTTGCCGATCAGCCAAGCGAAAGTGATCTGCACCACATTGGTCAGTGCAGCCGTGCTGCTTTCCAGCGCGGCATTCGGCAAGGACATCGAGCCGGACGAGTTGACCGATCAACACGTCAGTGCCGCGATCGAGGCGCTGGTGGAGGAGTTGTACGAGCGCAAAGACGCCAACTCTTTCTGGGACTCCGATCGTGGCCGGGGTGACGGCAGCCAGTTTCAAACCGGCGGGTACACCGCACTGGTCGTGCTGTCACTGCTCTACGCCGGCGAGTCCTACCAGAACCCGCGGCTAGCCGATGCGATCGCCTATCTGCAGGAACTGGAGATGGAGGGGACCTACGCCGTTGCGGTTCGCGCGATGATCTGGGCGATGCTGCCCCCCCGCTTTCGACCGAATCTGGAGCGTGATGCGCGCTGGTTGATCAATGGATTCAGTCGTGATGCCGGCGGATGGGCTTACTATCAGTTGCCGACCACGACGGTTCGTGACAACTCCCTGCGCCAATACGGCGGGCTCGGATTGTGGGAAGCAGCGCGGCGCGGCGTTCGAGTTCCCAACCAGCTCTGGCAAGAGCTCGAACGGGGCTACCTCGAGATGCGGCTGGCAGACGGTGGATGGAATTACCGGGGAAGCGGACCGGCCACCGGATCGATGACCGCGGCCGGTGTCGGCACGCTCTTCATGATTCAGGACATCATGCACGCCGGTGATCGCGTTCGGATACGATCGCGACCTGATCCGTCCGAGGCGGAACGTGCACTGGAGTCAGGTCTCAACTGGCTCTCCGAAAACTTCAAGCCCGATGAGAATCCCGGTCGCGACCAGTATTTCTATTACTACCTCTACGGTGTCGAGCGCGTCGGCCTCGCCAGCGGTTACAAGTATTTCGGCGAGCACGACTGGTACCGGGAAGGCGCGGCGGAGCTGATTCATCGACTCTGCGCGTGGGATCCGCAGACGGAAACCATGACCGTTCATCGCACGCTCTACGGGGACGGTCGGCGGGCCCGACTCAGGAGCGACGATCTTGCTTTCGCGCTCTTGTTTCTCAGTCGAGGGCGCGTCCCGGTAGCGTTCAACAAACTGGAAGACGATCGGCTCCGGTGGAACAACCGGCCGCGCGATGTCGCCAATCTCAGCCGATGGCTCAGCGATGAAACCGCGGGTGAACTGAACTGGCAGATCGTCGGAATCGATACGTCGGTGGAGGAATGGTTCGACGCGCCCGTACTCTACTTCGCCTCGCATCAGTCGATCCCCTGGCTGGACGGGGCCGATGAATCCTCGCCGGAGGTTACCCGCCTTCGTTCCTATCTCGAAGGTGGGGGCATGCTCTTTGCCGTTCAGGAAGACACGGGGCGCGACTTCGCTCGCTCCATCCGCACCCTGGGCACGCTGGCGTTCCCGCAGTACGAGTGGAGGCCACTCCCCAGCGACCACTGGGTCTTCAGCGCCCACACGCCGATCCGTAGCGATTCGATCCGACTTGAGGGACTTTCAAACGGGGTGCGTGAACTCATCATCCTCGCGGTGGACGGCGACCTTTCCGCGTCGTATCAGCGCGGCATTTCAACGGCGCGGCAGGATGACTACGCCCTGGCCGGCAATATCTTTCTTCACGCATCGGAGATGAACCGTGCTCCCGCGCGACTGGCGGCACTGGACGATCAGGCCGATCCGATCGGACCGGATGCAGAACCCGCTGACGGCCGGCGTATCCGCGTGGCCCGCGCCCGGCATCAGGGCAATTGGAACCCGGAACCGGCCGCACTGGATCGCTTTCGCCGCGTTCTCATTGATCGGGACGATCTCAATCTCACCATCGAGCATGTGCCGCTCGCAGAAATCCACGATACCCAACCTCGACCTGACCTGGTGATCGTCAGCGGAACGGATGCGGTTTCTTTCAGCGCGGACCAACGGGATGCAATGGTCCGCTTCGTCCGCGAGGGGGGCGTCATCCTGTTCGAAACCTCCGGCGGCATGGGGCCGTTCGCGCACGACGCGGAACGACGAATGCGCGGCATGCTCGGCGCGGAGGCGGTCGATCTCGCGCGATCGGAACTCATTCGAGGCACGTTCAGCAAACATGCCCCCGACCTCTCGCAGGTCGATTACCGTCCGTTCACGCTTGACGTTCTGGGTTCACTGGAGACCCGGTCGCGCCTGCGCGGCATCATCGTCGACGACCACCCACGCGTCATCTTCAGTCGTGAGGATCTTTCCCACGCGCTGCTGAACCGAACCAGTTGGGGCATCAACGGCTACTCTCCCACGAGCGCCCGACGCCTGTTGCGGTCCATTGCACTGTATGCCGGCGAGCTCAACGACTGAGCACGGAGAACCCGCAGCCGATTGCGGATTCCCCCGAACGACCCATGGCACGCCCTTCCCTCCGTTTTCGTTTCGTCCTCTCCCTGCTCGCAGCGCTGCTGCTTGGCGCCGTTTTCGCATGGGCGCTTTGGCCCCTCGAACAGGGTCGGCGCGCGCTCAATGCGATCGTGGATGACTCAGCCGAAGTTCGGGCGCAGGGATGGAGTCACCTTCTCTCCCGTCGATCTCAGCAGGATCCCCCCAGGGCAGCCCGGCACCTCAGCGCGATTCATCGCCGCCTGTCGACCGGTTCAGATGAATCGCTGCTCGATGCCGCCGATTCGCTCCGGATCAGCGAATTGTGGAGTTGGGACCAGACGCCCTATACGCTGATGAAACGAGAGATGCTTCTTCGCAGTGACGGCGATGCCGAAGACCGTCGCCTCGCCGTTCGGCTGCTCCGTTCCGCCCCGCACGACATCAGCGGCGACTTCGTTTTGCGCGTCACCGATCGTCTGTTGGAAACGGGTGATTCCGAAGTGCAACGGCAGGGCTACGAAGCCGCCGTGGCCTGGGTCGGACGCTCCCGCGTCAACCTGCTGGACGACATCTCCATTCCCGATGACGCGGCCCACCTTCGGCGACTTCACCGGCTGGTCTTGAGTTGGGCCAATCCGCCGATCCCGCCGGACATTCCCCCAAAGGAATCGATACACGAACTGCCTCTGGACGAAGTCGAGGGACTTCTCGTGCAACTGTTGCGTAGCGAGGATGATCCGTACGAATCGATTCGCAGGATTCAGCAGGACTGGGAAGGAGCCCCGACCCCGCCGTTCGCGCATCTCTACCGCGAGATTGACGGCACCGATGCAGAGCGCGCACTGATCCAGTTGGCGGAGCGTGGAGATCCCAGCGCGCGGTACGCACTGGATGCCCGACATCCGGAACACGAAAGGGATCGTACGATCACCATTCTCGAAGATCCGCGTGAACCGCCCTGGCGGCAAAGACTGGCTGCGTGGCGTGTCACCCCGCTTGATCACGAACAGATTCACAATGTGCTCGACCTGCCCTTTCACGAGATGGACGGCGGGATGTATCTGGCCGCGCTCCTTGCGGAACGCGAACTCGATCCGACCGAAGCCCGCGCCCGCGCTGAATCATGGCTGCGCTCACTGGACCCCGCCGATCAGATCGCGGGCCTGGTCCTGGCGGTTCTCATCGATGCGCACGCTGATCTCATTCAACGGGTCAGTGATGCCAGTCAGGATCCGGAAGTTCGACGGCTGGCGTCGTTTGCGAACATGCTCATCGACGACACACAACGCGATGCGGCGTTCGAACTCGGGGCACAACTTCTGCGCCAGAATCATGAGGACTTTGATCCGCATATCGCCGCCATGCTGTTGCGTCACGACCACGCCCAAACGTTGCGCGTCTTGACCACTCGGCCGCGGGGCAACTGGCGCACGGCCGTGGAACGCCGCGCAATCCTGATCGAACGTTTTCAGCCCGAGTGGCACGAGTCGATCGGACGCCCCATCGGGGGCGATCACCGGGGCATCGAACTTCACCTCGATCGTCTCTACGCGCGCTGGCTGCTCGAAAGCCGTTGACGGCTTCAGCTATGCCGCGACTTCGGGTGGCATGTGCGGTGACGGCGGCTGACGATCATTGTTGTCGTCATGATCGTCCGAAGCAGAGATTTCAAGAGCAACATCCGTGAGGTATCGCCGGCGGAGGGCCACCCGCTGCATGGCCTCACGAAGTGACTGGTTGATCGGCTGGGTACGACCGCGCGAATCTGAAGCGATCGCGTTCACCTTTCCCGCCAGGTCACTGAACAGCGGTAACGGAATGCGACCTTCCCGAACCGCCTGCTGGGCGGCGGCAACGGTCGCGGGCATGACTTCGCGATGAATCTTGCAGCCGGAATATTGTGCCTGACCGTCCGCATCACGACGGCCGGCAAAGCCGAACAGTCGGCAGACCGCGGGCCGCCATGCGTACATGGAACATCGCCCACGTTGCGGATCGGCCGGGTCTACATCGAATAGCACGCAACGTGTGTCACCGCTGCGTTCACGCTCGTGAATCCGATCGATCACGGACTCGGTCAACTCTCGTTCAACCAGTTCCACGGCCAGAGGCAGCACGTCGATCACGCTCGCCTCGACATGCGGCGAGTGGCAGCAAGCGCCGCAGCCGTCGGGACAGCGAATGCCCGTCGTCCGTTGAAACGCCTCGGTCTGCTGATCGATCTCCGCGTGGACCGAGATCACTTCGGTGCACTGCGGATCCGATCCCGACCGGCCGTGTTGAACCGAAACGCTGGTCATCACGCGCTCATGCTCCAATGGTCTTCCCGACCACCGCGGTCTGGTTCAGTCGCGGGGCGGCTCTGCTGGAAGAGAAGAAACTCAAACCGTGCTCGTCCGGCAATCGTCAGCGCGGCGAACAACGGGCACAGACAGTATTGTAGCGTTGGTATGGGGCGAACACCCGATCAAGTTGACGGATGTTGCTGGGGTTGCGGCAAAGCGATCAGCGATCAATTCGGCACGCGCCGTCGGGCGAGCACGTCTGCCCCAGTTTGTGCCGTCGCCGGGCGATCCAGCCGTAGATCAGCCGCGCGATCTGCTTCACCCCCGGAACGCGGTACAGCCAGGCGATCCATTTGAAGCGGGGCAGACGCCGCGCGATCGCATGGACCGCATCCGCCCCGGCAGACAGCGCACCGCTCGGTTCGATCAGGCGCATGCCCGCTTCAAGATCCTCACCTGCCAGTTGCGGGTAGTGTTCCAGAAGATTCGGCTCATGGCTGGAGACGTAGGCGAACTGATCGGCGCGATCCCACCGCTGAATGCGCGCGACCTGATTTTGACAGAATCCGCACGTGCCATCGAAAACCACGACCGGCCGATCAATCGACTTCGGTGCGGTTTTGGAAGCATCCGAGGATGCGGCTGGGTTTGCCGTTGTTTCGGTGTGCATCACCATCATGCTAGG